>CAYVRD010000015.1:0-32363 GCA_964454195.1 uncultured Clostridia bacterium | reverse complement strand
ATATGGCAATGGAGTGATGACTACAGCTTTATTCAAGCTAAGCAACAGCTTGTGTTTAGTCCAGGAGATGCTATTCATACTGCTGTAGCTTGGTATCCCAATACCATCGGAACCTACAAGGTAGAAGCCTTTTTCTTCGGAGAAAGCGATAAGCCGGTGGCCAGTCAGGAGTTTGCTGTAGTAACCCAATAGAAATAATGAAGGGCTTAAAGAAAGGTGGTTTACCACCTTTCTTTTTTTATGTATAATATACTTAATTGTCAGCAGGGAAGGATTTAAAAAATGAAGGTTTATATACTTAGTGCCACCGATATTAGCTATAGTATCACCATGACCAACCGGAATAGGCGGATGGTCATTTCTATTAGAGAGGACAAGGTGAGGGTTTCTGCTCCTAAGGCTTACCCTGTGAATCAAGTGAAAGCTTTTGTTGAGAGCAAGAGAAGCTGGATAATAGAGCAGTTAGCTCAAACAAAAAATATACAGAGTAGAAGGCGGGAAAGGGAGCTAACTGATAAAGAGGTAATCAGCTATAAAAAGCTGGCGAGAGAAGTATTTGCTAGCAAGCTGGAGAAATATGCAAAGGAAATGGGTCTAACCTACAATAGCTTTAGGATAAAAGAGCAGAAAACTCGCTGGGGTAGCTGTTCAAGCAAGGGAAATATTAATTTGAACTGGCGCTTAATCCAGGCACCGGAAGAGGTAATAAATTATGTAATAGTGCACGAGCTAGCCCATTTGAGATACATGAATCACTCCCATGAGTTTTGGCAATTGGTGTCCCAGTACTCTCCCGATTATCAAAAGTGGAGAGACTGGTTGAGAAAGGCGAGGTTTTAAAGTTGAAAAAAACAAAGCTATATACTTTGCTCACTATGGTAATGATACTCTGGGGTCTCAATGTGGTGGCAATTAAGCTGCTGGTAGAGGGTTGCCCACCCTTGACTATCAGTGGTATCCGGGTTACTTTAGGCGGGTTGATTATACTGTTGTATTTAAGGCTATCTACTGGCTTTCAGATGATGAGCAAAAAGGACTTTTGGAGTATTTTGTCAATTGGAATATTGTGCTTTGCCAGCCAGCATATTCTGTTGGCCTACGGAATACTGCAGACCTCAGCTACCCATACTACTTTGATTTTAGCACTGAATCCATTAGCTACAGCTTTGCTAGCAGCTATAGTTCTGAAAACTAGTTTTTCCGTATGGCGAATGCTTGGGGTGGCCTTGGGATTTATTGGTGTCTTGGCGATCTTTATAGGAGAAGAAGGGAGCTGGAAGCTGGTAATAAGCATGGGAGATGGTCTGATATTTTTCACTATGCTGATTCAGGCATTGGGCTTTGTAGTAATTAAACCCCTGATGGAGCAAGTAAATGTAGCTCAAGTGACGGGGCTGTCATTGGCAGTGGGGGGCATAACTATATCCCTCACCGCTTTTGTGGTGGAAAGAGTTAGTCCCTTTAGCGTCCTGCAGAATATGTCCATGGACCTATTAGTAATATTATTCACATCAGCTTTTTTAGCTACTGGATTAGGGGGATTAGTGTGGAATGCGGGCATCAAAGAAATTGGCTCGGGGCAAACGGCCATCTTTATAAATATGACTCCTTTTTTTGGCTTGCTAGGTGCGGCAGTATTTTTAAATGAAGAAATAAAACTGGCTTACTTGTTGGGATTTGCACTAATCGCTATGGGAGTTTATCTGGGCAGTGGCGCATGGGAAGAGCGACGGGCTCAGATGCAACAATTAAATAAGGCCACATAGTCCAATAAATCAACCTATATTTTTAATAATAAACTATGGTATTATTAAATTAGACATTATTCAGCAAGCTTGCTTTATAAGCGAGGGCTATTTTAGCATGAGGGGGAAAAAAGGTGCTTACTAGAGAAGAACAGAAGTGGGTGACGAATAGAGCGTACATACCTGAACATCTTACCCATTATTTGATGCCCTTTTCTCAAATGGAGCCTAGGTTAGAGGGGGATTTTTTAGTATATGCAAAAGACAAAACTATCAGTCTTATCGGCTACCCTTTGCAGGATAGCTTTAGCCAGGAGAAGCTCCAGCAGGTTGCGGATAAGCTTTGTCAAGAAGACAGTCCTGAGCTAATAAACATCATGGCTCCTGAAGAAATATCTTTAAATGGATATGAACTTCAGAGACAGGAGCAGGATATGATCTCTCGTCTCACTCTTACCGATGCGGATGTGGAAATAGGTGCAAAAACTAGAAATATGTTGGTGCGAGCTGGCAAGGAGCTAAATATATCAGTTGGCAAAATTTATACAATGGAGCACCAGCGGTTACTCCAAGGCTTTATTAGAGAAAAGTCCTTTGACAAAGAAACTAGTAGCTTTATTCACTTGCTGCCAGACTATCTGGCCTTTTCTCCAACGGCTACTTTGATAGAGGCCAGAAGAAAGGATGATAATCAGCTAGTGGCATATAACGTGCTAGAATATAGCTCGGGCGAATACTGCTTTTACTTATTTAATATCACCTATCAAAAGCAGAATGTCCCAGGCAGCTGTGACTTGCTAATGGAGAAGATGATTAACATGACAAAGGAAGCAGGAAAAAGATATCTAAATATGGGTCTAGATATAAACATGGGTATTGCCTGGTTCAAAAAAAAATGGGGGTCGGAGCCCTTTTTACAATACAGGTTTATGTCATTTAAGAGAAAAACCTCTTTTAGCACCTTCTTTTCCTTTCTACAAAAATAGAGAAACATAGGGGGGTAATACTTTGAACAACCCTGTTACTACCGGATGGCGGAGAATATTAGATTTTCAAAAGCGAATTCAGGCCATGGACTTAAGCGGTGCCTTAATTCACAAGGGAGAAAATATCTACTATTATTCAGGGGTTTTTCCCAATGAGCCCTCCTTTATATTAGTACCAGCTGAGGGGGAGCCGGAATTAATAGTAGCTAAAGCTAGCTACCAGGAAGCTACCCTTGACTCATTGCTACCTGTGGTAGCTGGAGATTTAGATATTGCTCACACCGCCAGGGAACGGCTGCAGGCGTTAGGCTGTCTGAGAGCAGAAGGAGAAACTGCTGGGGCAAAGGCGTTAAACTACATGCTTTCCAAGCCCATTGGTGTAGAATTTGACTATCTGCCCTTGGGCTTGCTAGGGGATTTACATATTAAAAAATATCGAGATATTTCGTCGATTATCTGGGATATGCGCCTAGTCAAGGATGGGGGAGAAATTGGTTATCTAAAGGAAGCCTGTCGGATAGCAGATGCTGCTATGGCAGAGGTGGCCCCCTTGATTAAGCCGGGAATGACTGAACGGGAGGTATCGGGGCTTATCGACCAGATGGTAAAGGCAAAAGGAGCCGATGAGAGCAAGGCGCGGGTCCGGTCTGGCCCCAACTCAGCTAAAGCCTTTACCAAGTGGATGGGTGGACAAATTGTAGAGGGACCACTGCTAATAGACTACGGTGCCCGAGTAAAGGGCTATTGGTCCGACATCACCCGCACCTTTTACGTGGGAAAAAAGCCAACGTCAGAATTTGCCCACATATACAATTTAGTTTTAGAGAGTCAGAGGCAGGGCTTAGAGGAGATGAAACGGGATAACAGCATTTACCAAGTGGAAATTAAGGTCCGCCAAGTGTTAGCTGAGAAAAACTATGATCAGCAAATGATCTTTACTGCGGGACACGCCATTGGACTAGAGGTTCACGAGCCACCTGTTTTAAGTCTGCCACTTCAAGGGGTGGAGAAGGAGATGAAACTGCCGGGCTGGTTTGAAGGCGGCAAGGGCTTTCAAGCCCTACTGAAGCAGCTGGGAGACGGAGGAGGCCCTACATTCAAAACTGGTAGTACCTTTGCCTTGGAGCCGGGAGTGTATCTGCCCCAAATGGGTATTCGGATTGAGGATATGATTCTAGTAGGCGAAGAAAAAAGCCAATACCTTTCTTCCTTTCCTAGGGAGCTGGAAGATATCATCCTTTTTTAAAGGATTTTTCAAGATAATGTAGAAACTTAATCTATCGTTAATATGTTGACAAGGGTTTTTAAACCATGCAAAGGAGTGAGGCTACTTGTTAGAGTTGAAAAATGTTTCATTTTCCATAGAGGGTGACCATGGGACTGTGGAAATATTAAAAAATGTGGACTTAAACTTAGAGGAGCATAAGCTTTATGTCATCACCGGACCTAATGGGGGAGGAAAGTCTTCTCTAGCTAAGGTTCTGATGGGAATTTACAAGCCTACCGGTGGTCAGATTTTTCTCCGGGGAGAGGATATCACAGAGCGCACCATTGGTGAGCGGGCAAAAATGGGGATGGGCTATGCTTTTCAGCATCCGCCTAGATTTAAAGGCATTACCGTATCAGAGCTATTAGAGCTGGCCGGCAATAAGGAAAAAAGCTGTAACTTGCTCTACGATGTGGGATTATGTCCCCAGGACTATCTAAATCGAGAAGTAGATGGCAGCTTGTCAGGAGGAGAGCTAAAGCGCATTGAAATAGCAACCTTACTGGCAAGAGAGCTCCAGGTAGCTGTGTTTGATGAACCAGAAGCAGGGATAGATTTATGGAGCTTTAGCAAGCTCCAAGAGACCTTTAAAATTATGCATGAAAAATATCCAACCACCATCGTCATCATTTCCCATCAGGAGCGAATTCTTAGCTTAGCTGACGAAATTATTCTGATTGCTGACGGAACAGTTAAGCAGCAGGGCAGCAAGGATGAGATGTGGCCTTTGCTACTGGGAGACGTAAGCTGTACCTGTAGAAGCTGCTCGGAAGGGGGTAAACAGCATGTTGAATGCTATCGATAAAAAAATATTAGAAACGGTGGCAGACCTCCACGAGATTCCTCAAGGAGCTTACAATATCCGTAAAAATGGAGAGGGTGTTGGTCGCCATTCTACAGCAAACATAGAGATTCTGACCAAGCAGGACAAGCCAGGGATAGACATAATCGTCAAACCGGGTACGGTGGGCGAGAGTGTTCACATTCCAGTAATTGTAACTGCAGAAGGTATGGAGGATATGGTTTACAACACCTTTGACATTGGTGAAGGTGCTGACGTGCTAATAGTGGCAGGCTGCGGTATTCACAACTCAGGGCACAAAAAGGCTGAACACAATGGTATCCATAACTTTATCATTCGAAAAAATGCCCGTTTGCGATATGTGGAAAAGCATTATGGAGAAGGGGAAGGAACTGGCGAGAAGGTACTCAATCCCCAAACCATTATTGAGATTGAAGAGGGTGGCAGGGCAGAAGTAGAGCTGGTTCAGATAAAGGGTGTGGATAACACAGTAAGGAATACTGAAGCTATCCTTCACAAAAATGCCTTTTTGCTAATTACAGAGAGAATGTTAACCCATGATAAGCAGTTTGCTGAGTCGAAGATGACTATCGAACTAGTTGGAGAGGATGCTTCAACTCAGGTTATTTCCCGTTCTGTAGGTCAAGATGAATCAAAGCAAATGTTTTATCCCAGGGTGATCGGAGCCAATAAATGTAGGGCTCATGTTCAATGTGATGCCATTATTATGGATAAATCTCAAATTAGAGCTATTCCAGAAATTGCTGCCAACCATGCAGATGCTGAATTAATTCATGAAGCGGCTATAGGCAAGATTGCCAACGACCAGCTGGTAAAGCTGATGAGCTTAGGCTTATCAGAGCAAGAGGCAGAGGAAACTATCTTGAAGGGATTCTTAAAATAACATATAAAGCTGCCTTAGTAACCTTAAGGCAGCTTTTTAATAATGGGGGTGTTGGGGTGGATAAGCTTAAAATTACTTTGACAAATGGGGAAGAGACTGAGCTATTAGTTGATGCTGGGACTAGTATTTTTGAACTGTGCCAGCTACAAAAGTCAAGAAAGTATCCGGTTTTGGCTGCTAGAGTCAACAATAAATTAGTAGATGTAAGCTTTAAGCTGGAAAAGGATAGTCAGGTTACCTTATACGATATTTCTAGTGAAATCGGTCATCGGGTATATGTCCAGAGCCTAATTTTTATTTTCATTAAAGCGGTGAGCGACGTGTTGCCTGGTAGTAAGGTGATGGTTGAGCACTCTCTTTCTAAAGGAATATACTGTGAAATAAAAGGTACTCCTCTTACTTTGAGTAAGGTTAAGGCTATCGAAGCTAAAATGAAGGCTATGGTCGAGGCAGACCTGCCCTTTGAAAAGGTAAGGGTGACTAGGGAAGAGGCCATAGACATTTTTAAGCAAAAGGGCATGGAGGACAAGGTGCGCATGCTGCACTATCTTAGCAACCCAAAGGGCCACATCAACCAGCTGGATCAGATGCAGGGATTTTTTTACAGTCATTTAGCACCTAGCACCGGTTATATCAGCTTATTTCAGCTGCAATTTCATTTGCCGGGAGTAGTGATCCAATTTCCGCTTTCCAGTAGGCCATATGAAATACCTGAGTACTTACCCCAACCCAAGCTGGCTAAGATATTCTATGAAGCGGAACGCTGGGCTGATATCCTAGAGGTAGATATTGTAGCCTCATTAAACGATGCTATCGTCAACGGCGGGATAAGCCAACTGATTAAAGTGGCGGAGGCTCTGCACGAAAAGAAGGTTGCCAATATTGCAGATGAAATATATGCCCACAAGGATCGGGGCAATGTGATTCTCATTGCCGGTCCTTCCTCATCGGGCAAGACTACCTTTGCTCAGCGTCTGATGATTCAACTGATGGTCAATGGATTAAAGCCTGTATCTATTTCTGTGGATGACTATTTTGTCAATAGAGACCAAACTCCACTAGACGAATTTGGACAATATGACTTTGAATCTCTTGATGCTTTAGATGTAGAGCTTTTCAACGATCACTTAAGTCGCATAATTCAAGGGGAAGAAGTGGAGCTGCCCAGCTTCAATTTTAAAACAGGCCAGAGGGAATACAAGGGTCACAAGGTAAAGATAAAAGCGGATCAGCCAATCATCATAGAGGGTATTCACGGCTTAAATGAAAAGCTGACCTATTCCATTCCCAAGGATCATAAGTTCAAAATCTATATATCGGCTCTTACCCAGTTAAATATAGATAACCACAACCGCATTCCCACTACTGATGTGAGAAAGCTAAGACGGCTGGTACGGGATAATCAGTATCGCGGCACCTCTGCTATCAACACCCTTAGAATATGGCCATCAGTGCGCCGGGGAGAGGAAAGGAATATTTTCCCTTTCCAAGAAGAAGCAGATATTATGTTTAATTCGGCCCTAATCTATGAGCTGGCAGTTTTAAAGCCCTTTGCGGAAAAACTGCTCTGTGAAATAGGGGAAGAGCATGTGGAATTCATGGAGGCCCAGCGGCTCTTGAAGTTCCTGAGCTACTTCTTGACAGTGCCGGCAGATCAGGTGCCCACCAACTCTATCCTCAGAGAGTTTGTTGGCTAAGAAAAAACAACTAGTTTTTCCAGTGAAAAACTAGTTGTTTTTTTGGTGCTGCAGGCTTAGTATTAAATTGACGGATTAAGTAGAAAAAGATCGGAGGAAGTCCGCATGAGATTGTCCAATGGGGCCTATACATACAATCAGCTTGAAAGCATCCTGCGCAAAACTCTATTGGCATTGATTATTATTTTAGCTGTGTTAATAGCTCATGGTGGTACTCACCTGGTAGGAATATTAAGTCCTCAGATAGTGCCAGTGGACATGCCCTCTGGGCAGGAGGGAGCGGTGATTCCTGGGGGAGACTCAGATGACAGTGAGCCTGCTGTAACTTATCCGATAGAGGAACCCCCGGGAGAGGAGGAAGGCTATCTGGAACCAATAGAGCCTCCCATTGAGGTTAGGGTGCCTGTGGAGATAACTGCTCCTGTGCTGAAGCTACCTAAGGATTGGGGAGTAATTCTCAGAAGTGCACCTGCTGCAGGTAAAAAGATAGCCCTAACCTTTGATGATGGTCCCCATCCTTTCTTTACTAATGCCTATCTTAAAATATTGGCAGAGCATGAAGTTCCCGCCACCTTTTTTGTTATAGGTAAACAGCTAGAGGAGCATCCCCAATTGGCTAAAGAAATATTAGAAGGGGGACATGAGCTGGGAGGCCATTCTTACCGCCATCAAAGACTGACTACCCTAACAAATCAGGAGATTTTAGAGGACTTCAGATTAGTAGACCAGGCATTCCTAAATACTACTGGGCAAAAGCCCCTCTACTATCGACCTCCTTACGGAGCTTATGATGTAAATATAATTTCTATAGGCAAAAAAACAGAGCAGCTAATGGTTATGTGGAGTATTGATCCTCGAGATTGGGAAAGTGAAACTCACCATGAAATTACCCAGAGGGTGCTGGATCGGGCAAGTGACGGTGCAATAATAGTCCTGCATGAAGGAAAAAAGACCACATTAGAGGCATTACCCCATATTATCACTAGCCTAAAGACAAGAGGCTATCAGTTTGTCACCATTTCTCAGATGTTAGAGCATGTCAATAATAACTTGGAACAGTCCCAGTAGCTCTAATAAGTATAAATCCCCCAACACTTATTTGTAGTGCTGGGGGATTTATAGCACCTATGCTAGATAGGTAATAGGATCGGTGTACCCTGCTTCCTGGAATCCTTTTAACCTGAGGATGCAGCTATCGCAAACACCACAATTTGTTCCCTGGTAACAGGAAATAGTCAGGTGATAAGGGGCCTGCAAAGCCATCCCTTTTTTGATAATCTCTGCCTTGGTCATATTGATAAGGGGAGTGACAATTCTTAAGGTTTCTTTAGTTTCGGCATACTTTTTTGATGACAGGTTTATCGTCTTTTCTAAGCTATAGATAAACTCAGGTCGACAATCGGGATAGCCGCTGTAATCTAGGGCATTGACTCCCAAATAAATACTGGGGGCATTTATAACCTCGGCATAAGCAGCAGCTAATGAAGTGAAAATAAGATTCCGGTGGGGTACGTATGTAGAGGGAATCTGCTCTGTGGGGAGGCTACCAGTAGGGAGAGCCATATCCAGATCTGTTAGAGAGCTGCCGCCGATATCCTTTAGAAAGCCTAGATCAACAATTTTCAGTCGCTCAAGAACCTGATAGTGTTGGGCTACCTTTTGGGCACATGCCAATTCGATGCTATGTCGCTGCCCATAGCTAAAGGTAATGGGATAAATTTCTTCACCTGCCTGGTGGGCAATTGCCATATTAGTAGTACTATCTAAGCCTCCCGAAAGGGAAATTACTACTTTTGTCTTTGTCATCACAATCCCTCCATTTCTAATTATTAATTATACCAAAGGCTTGGAAAACTATCCAATAACTATAACACAATTTTGAAAAAAGCTGATATAATTAAAAAATGCTATATAGCTTATTTAACCTAAATCATTTATTACTCATCAAAAGGACGGTAGAAAAATGCACAGCTATTTACCCTATTTTGCCAGTTTGACAGTTGCGGTTATCTTTGGCTTTTCATTTATATTTACCAAGGAAGCCCTCAATTATCTGGCCCCTTTTCAGCTGTTGGGATTTCGATTTGCTGTGGCAGCCCTAGTGCTAACCTTACTTCAACTGACTAGAGTGATCAGGTTGGATTTTTCTGGAAAGCCAATAAAGCAGCTACTATTATTAAGTGGGTTTCAGCCTCTGATGTATTTTATTTGTGAGACCATAGGGGTAAAGCTTACCTCTGCCAGTGAAGCGGGGATGATGATAGCAGTTATTCCTGTAGTGGCCACCATATTCGGAGCAGTATTTCTCAAGGAGCATCCCTCGCGCATACAGACTCTGTTTATCCTGCTATCTGTCAGTGGCGTGCTGCTGATTTTAGCTATGCAGGGAGCCCTGGCATTAAACAGTCATTTCTTAGGGATTATGGTTCTCATGGGTGCAGTTATTTCTGCAGCAGCCTACAATATCCTCTCAAGGAAAAATTCTCAGCAGTTTAGCTCTCTTGAAATTACTTATGTAATGATGTGGGTGGGTGCTATCGTCTTTAATTTGATGGGCTTTACTCAGGCAATAATTACCCAAGTAGCTCTAGTAGACTATTTTCAAGCTCTGCTCAATGGAATAGCCTATAGGGGTGTGCTGTATCTGGGAATCCTGTCTTCTGTGGTAGCCTTCTTTTTGCTCAACTACTCCTTAGCCAATTTGAAGGTTTCCCAAGCAGTTGTTTTCACCAATCTAACCACAATTATTTCTGTAATGGCGGGGGTACTGATTCTCAAAGAGAATTTTTTCTGGTTCCATGGACTGGGAGGTCTATTGATTATTATCGGTGTGTGGGGGACAAACTACTTTGCAGTAAAGGATTTGGAAGGCAAAAACTTTCAACAAGGAGGGGCTTAGGTGACGGATCAGGCTTCAGAATCTACCCGGTACTTAAAATACTCTACTTATTTACAAAAAAAATATGGCGAGAAAGTCTATAAGCTCTTGATAAATCTGCCGGTTACCTGCCCAAATCGGGATGGACTTGTGGGTAGCGGTGGATGCACCTTTTGTGGTGATGAAGGAGCTGGCTTTGAAAATCTAGCAGCTGGGATACCGGTGGAGCAACAACTGTCAATAAATCGGGACCGGGTGGCTAAGAGGTTTAATGCCCAAAAATATATCGCCTATTTTCAAAACTATACAAATACCTATCTGGACTACAGTAGCTTTGTGGAAGCCATGACGGCAGCTTGCCAGCCTCAGGTTGTGGAATTAGCTATATCAACTAGGCCCGACTGCCTAAATAGCAGGTATATGGATTTTTTGGCCCGGCTAGCTGAAACAAAGGGAGTGAATATTACCATAGAGCTGGGATTGCAGACGGTAAACTATCATACCTTGAAAAAGATCAATAGAGGGCACACCCTAGCCGAATTTATTGATGCAGTATTGGAATGCCAGAAACGGGGATTTGCTACTTGTGCTCATTTGATTTTAAACCTGCCAGGAGAATTAATGGAGGACGGGATAGAAAATGCTAAAATCATGTCTGCCCTAGGGGTAGATCAGGTGAAACTCCATTCCCTATACATAGTAAAAAACACGGTGATGGCTGAGCAGTATTTAGCTAATCAATTGGAGCTAATTAGTCGAGAAGAATATATACAAAGGGTAATAGCCTTTTTGGAATACTTAAACCCAGAGATAGCTGTCCAACGATTAGTAGGGAGAGCGCCAGAGGAAAACACTCTATTCTGCAATTGGAATACTAGTGGCTGGAAAATTACCGCTATGATCGAAGAGGAAATGGAAGTTAGGAATACATGGCAGGGAAAGAAATATACTTATTTAAAGGGGGCTGCTCTAAAATAATATTTCCAATTACCCCGCAGCAGGAAGGATTTTTTTATTACATGGTGAAGAATATGGAAATTAAATATTTTTAGTATTTAGATAGATATAAGCATGGTGGTACTTGGGAGGTAGGACTGATGGGTGTGGCCAGAATATTAATAGTGGAAGATATGACGATAGTAGCTATGGATATTAGAGAGAATTTAATCAAGCTAGGCTATCAGGTGCTAGATGTAATTTCCACTGGAGAAGGGGCTGTCTCTTATGCAATGGAGCATTGCCCTGATTTGATTCTAATGGACATAAAGTTGAAAAATGCAATGGATGGTATTAATGCGGCGAAAGCTATTTTAAAAGAGCTAGATGTGCCTATTGTTTTTCTTACCAGCTATAGTGATCAGGAAACCTTAGAAAGGGTTATGGGAGTCAAATCCTACGGCTATATCATAAAGCCTTTTGATAGTAGAAGCCTGCTTAGTACTATCGAGATGGCTTTGCATCAGCACCGACAGGAAAAGGCATTTCACGAAAAATTAGATTGGCTGTTGACTATATTAAACAGCATAGGAGATGCGGTTATTGCCGCTGATGAACAAGGACAAGTGACCTTTATTAATCCGACAGCCCAGTTTCTCACAGGCTGGTCAGCATTGGATGCTCTAGGCAAAGACTTGAATAAGGTTTTTATCGCCATTGACGAAAACACAGGTCAGCTTATAGAGGATCAGTTTATTAGAGTGATGAATGAAGGCTCAACCTTTTGTCCTACCAGCTCTATGCTTTTAGTCAATAGAAGTATGGATAGAATTCCCATCGATAATACAGTTGCTCCCATTAAAAATGCCAAGGGTGTAATTACTGGAGCGGTAATCGTCTTCAGAGACAGTAGTGAGCGCCGGAAGGCGGAAGAAGAAATAAATTACTTGAGCTTCCATGACAAGCTGACTGGTCTCTACAACCGAGCCTATTTTGAAGACCAAATGCGCAGGCTAGATACGGAGCGTCAGCTGCCCATAAGCATCATCATGGGGGATTTAAACAACCTCAAGCTGACTAACGACGCCTTTGGTCACAATGAAGGGGATAAGCTGTTAAAATATACTGCTGAGGTTTTGCGCAATACCTGCCGCAAGGAGGATGTGGTAGCTAGATGGGCTGGTGATGAATTTACCATCCTTCTTCCCCAGACGGAGGAAAAGGTGGCTTGGACTATTTGTGAGCGAATAGCTAGAAATTGCAGTCTGCTCCCAGCCGACCCTATTCGTCCCAGCATCGCATTAGGAGTTGCCTCTAAGACCTCCCTGTTTCAAGATATGCATGAAGTAATGAATGAAGCGGAAGATAAAATGTATCGCAATAAGCTGCTAAATATGAAGGAGATTCGCAACTCGGTAATTGCCTCCTTGGTTAAAGCTCTGGAGGAGTTGGATGTGGAGCCAGAGGGTCACTCCTGGCGAATGCAGCAGCTGGCGGTAGAGCTGGGGTATTTTATGGGCTTAGCTGAGTACCTGCTGGACGAATTAGTCTTAGCAGTAGCCCTACATGATATCGGCAAGATCACAATACCTATACATATTTTGCAAAAGGGGAAAGAGCTAAACGCCTTCGAGATGGAAATGTTGCAAAAGTATCCGGAGAAGGGCTATCGTCTAGTAAACGTATCTGATGAGCTATCCCACATAGCGCCGGTTATACTCTCAATGCAGGAGCGCTGGGATGGCAAAGGCTACCCCCAGGGAGCAAAAGGGGAGGAGATTCCCCTGTTGGCTAGGATTATTGCTGTGATAAATGTGTATGATCTACTGACTAATCAGCGAACTTATAAGCCTGCTGTAAGTAGCCAGGAAGCTCTAGCCGAGCTGGAGAGATACAGTGGCACTCAATTTGACCCCTTGGTGGTCACTCAATTTGTAAAAATGATTCAACAACAAATAGGGTGAAGGCTTTGAAAAAGAAAATGTGGACTATTCTGATAATTGGCTGGACTATTCAGGTGGGAGGGGTAGCTGTATATCTTAATGACCTACAGCTTCCCTTGGTACTATTTTTATTATTGACTAATGG
This sequence comes from uncultured Clostridia bacterium, assembly GCA_964454195.1. Lineage (GTDB taxonomy): Bacteria > Bacillota > Desulfitisporia > Desulfitisporales > JAWSUQ01 > CAYVRD01. The sequence goes on along the minus strand of CAYVRD010000015.1, from coordinate 19,060 downwards.
ACTGATTGGACTTGGTCTGCACTATTCCAATTTAGATGCTTTATCTTTTAAGAGCAACCCCTTGTTAATGGCAGATACTTTTCAAATAGCTAATGAAACCTTGCCCTACCTGCGCAAAGGCCTAAATAAGGAGACAGCTACGCCCATTGCTAAGATTATCAAGGAAACATCCCAGGTGGCAGCAGTAGCGATTACTGACAGAGAACGGGTGTTAGCCTATTTGGGGGCTGGCTGTGATAAGCATCTTCCCGGTGACGCAATTCTGACTAAAGCTACTAAAGCTGTAATAGAAACAGGTCAGCCTAGAATTATCAATAGCACCCAAGAGCTAGACTGCCCAAAAACCGACTGCAGCTGTCCTCTGAGTAAAGGTATTATCGTACCCTTGCGCTGCGGGGATGATGTAGTGGGAACATTAAAATTTTATCAAACCGAATCAGGTGAGCTGCCAGCCCATGTAATAAGTCTTGCTAAAGGGATTGCCCAGCTCCTCAGCACCCAAATTGAGCTGGCAGAGTTGAATAGACAGAGCCAACTAGTTACCGAAGCTAAGCTAGAAGCTCTTCATGCCCAAATAAATCCCCACTTCCTATTTAACACTTTAAATACCATCATCTCCTTTAGTCGTACCGACCCACATAAGACTAGGCAAATGCTAATACATCTGGCAGATTTTTTTCGCCACTCTTTAAAGAAGCATGAAGCACTAATCACGCTGAAGGAAGAACTAGAATATGTAAACACCTATCTATTTCTTGAAAAAGCCAGGTTTGGAGATAAGCTAAAGGTGGTAATGGAAATTGACAAGGATCTATTGTCTAGCAGACTGCCGGTATTAAGTCTACAACCGTTAGTGGAAAACGCTATTCGTCACGGAGTCAGCTCCAAGATAGAAGGGGGAACTGTAAAAATAATTGCCCAGGTAGAAGGAGAAGATTTCCTAGCTAAGGTAATTGATGATGGAGTGGGAATCAGTACCTTTCAATTGACCCAGATACTAACACCGGGCTACGGGTCGGGAAATGGTGTTGGCTTAAGCAATGTGGACGAGCGATTAAAGGGGATTTACGGAAAGGATTATGGTATCCGCATCTCCAGTGTGGTGGACAGGGGTACCACAGTACAGATCAAAATTCCTCTGACAAAGACTCTAGGAGGACAGCAAAGAAAGGTGGCAGGGTCTGATGAAATTTAAGGCTTTAATAGTTGATGATGAATACCCTGCTCGACAAGAGCTACGACATATTTTAAGTGAGATTGAGGAAGTAGAGGTGGTAGGCGAGGCTGTCAATGGAGTAGAAGCCAAGATGCTCGTAGAAGCCTTAGACTACTCAGTTATTTTCCTAGATATTCAGATGCCTGGTTTAACTGGTCTGGAGCTGGGAAAGCTTATCCAGGGTCAAGAGCATCCTCCTGCTGTTATCTTTGTTACTGCCTACGACGATTATGCTATTAGAGCCTTTGAGGTCAATGCAATAGACTATTTGCTCAAGCCCTTTTCAGAAGAAAGGGTTCAACAGAGTGTGGAAAAGGTGAAAAAATACTATACAGGCCGAGATAAAAAAGAGGTCAAAGATTCGGTTGCATCAGGGCTGGATATGGACTTTAGCCTGATAACAGTGGAGAAGCAGGGCAAGACTCTACTGCTGGATGAAAGCGATATATATTATATTTTCACCGAAAAAGAATACGTCTTTATCAAAACTAAAACAGAAAAACTATTGACTAAATTTTCGTTAAAGGACTTGGAAAGTCGCCTATCTTCTAACAAGTTTTTTCGCACCCACCGCTGCTATATTGTAAATATAAAAAAGGTTACTGAAATTATCCCTTTATTTAATGGTACCTGCAACTTGGTGGTTGCTGATGTAGAGAAAAGCAAGGTTCCGGTTAGTAGGACTCAAACCAAGAAATTAAAAAAAATTCTAGGCATTTAGTGGGATAAGGAAGGATTTGTTCTGTTAAAATCGAATAACTAAACTTAACAGTCTAAGTAAAGGTGGAATGATTAAATGGCGGAAGTACAGCTGGTGGTGTTCCAGATTAGACCAGGGGATGGAGGACCGGTACAAGAATTTGCTGTTCCCATTACCCAGGTTCAAGAAATTAATAGGCTAACTAACCCTACAAAAATACCTAACGCTCCAGATTTTGTGGAAGGAGTAATAAACCTACGGGAATCAATTATACCTGTAATAGACTTGAAAAAGAGATTTAATATAGTCAAGTCAGGGCAGAGTGAGGATACTAGAATTATAGTTGTGGAAGTAAGTGGGCACACTATAGGAGTAGTTGTCGATGCTGTTTCTGAAGTGCTGCGCATCAATGAGGAGGCTATTGAACCACCTCCAAGATTTATTGCGGGTATTGCCCATGAGTACTTGACTGGAGTGGGTAAAGTGGGAGAACGACTGCTGATTTTATTAGACCTGGACAAGGTGTTTTCTGTGGAAGAGAAATCCCAAATAGCGACGATAAATGAAGCTGGCTAGCTACTTAACCCTGTTAATACCAATTAGCAGGGTTTTCTAATGATATTTAGAAGGGGTGCAGGTAATGATATTAGGTGTGGGAACGGATATTGTAGAAATACAGCGAGTTATGGGGGCTTGTATGCGCTGGCCCAAATTTAAGACTAGACTGTTTACCCAGGAGGAATGGGAATACTGTGGAGAAGGAGAAAACCATCCCTCTTTGGCTGCCAGGTTTGCAGGTAAGGAAGCAGTGGCTAAAGCCCTAGGCACTGGAGTTAGAGGATTTCAGTGGACCGAGATAGAGATATTAAACGATTTGGCTGGTGCGCCCTATGTGACTCTCCATGGGAAAGCAGCAGAGGTTGCCAAGGACAAGGGTGTGGAGCAAATAATGATTAGCCTTTCCCACAGCAAGGAATACGCAGTTGCCCATGCAATTGCAGTGGGGAGGTAGTGGGATGTTTATTGTCACTGGGGAGGAAATGAAGCAAATCGATAAGAGTGCCATTGAGCGATACGGAATCCCTTCCATGGTGCTGATGGAAAATGCAGGTTCCAAGGTAGCCCAGGTGGTTTTAGAGCTAAAAAATAGTCAATGCCTAAAAAAAGTCATAGTTGTAGCTGGAAAAGGAAATAATGGTGGAGATGGCATGGTTGTAGCTCGCCACCTAGTAAATGCCGGCTTAGATGTAAAGGTTTTTCTTCTGGGTCAGCCCGAGGATTTGCAGGGTGATACCAAGGTCAACTATCAAATTCTGCGCAAAATGGCAATACCCATAATTCCTGTAGTCACTGAAAAGGATCTAAATATGCTCCGCATCGCCCTGGTCTATGCGGATGCAATAGTCGACGCCATATTTGGCACTGGGTTTCAAGGAGCAGTGACTGGCATAGGAGAAAAGGCTATTCAGCTGTTGAATAAATCGGGAGTGAAGATTATTGCGGTAGATATCCCTTCTGGATTGGAGTCATCCACTGGTAAGGTGCATAATGTTTGCATAAATGCTTTCGCCACTGTCACCTTTGCCTATCCGAAGGTAGGCCTGTATATTAATCGAGGAGCTGACTTTTCGGGTCAAGTAATAGTGGTGGATATTTCGATCCCCCGGGGTATACCTGCCGAAGAGCAAATCAATCGCTGGGTGATAGAAGAGGGGGAGGTGCTGAGACTGCTGCCTAAACGTCATAAAGACAGTCATAAGGGCAGCTATGGACATGTGCTGGCTGTAGCCGGCTCTCCGGGCATGACCGGGGCAGCATACTTGTGCTGTGAAGGAGCCTTTGCCATAGGCGCTGGACTAGTATCCCTAGCTATTCCTAAATCACTAAACTCTATCATGGAGCAAAAGCTTACTGAAACCATGACCTTGCCCATGCCTGAAACAGGAGAAGGCACAATCAGCAAGCTGGCCCTAGAGCCTCTGCTCAGCGCTGAGAAGGACAAGTCGGTGCTAATGGTAGGTCCAGGTCTATCTCAGCAAGGAGAAGTGGGAGAGCTGGTTCAAGCCCTGCTGCAACAGAGTCAACTGCCCCTGGTAGTGGATGCAGACGGCTTAAATGCCATCCAGGAGCCAGAGCAGCTATTTAACAAGCTTACTAAGCCTTGTGTTATTACGCCCCATCCGGGGGAATTGAGCAGGCTGTTGAAAATATCTGGAAATAGAATTCAAAATAATCGCATACAAGTAGTAATAGAGAGTGCCCAAAAGCTTAATTGTACAGTTGTGCTTAAAGGTCATCAGACAGTAGTAGCAAACCCTCAAGGCAAGGTATGGATTAATCTAACTGGCAACCCGGGAATGGCTACTGCAGGAACAGGAGATGTGTTGACGGGGATAATAGCTGGTCTGATTAGTCAAGGCTTGACAGCAGATCAAGCAGCGGTGGTGGGAGTATACCTCCACGGCAAGGCGGGTGATTTGGCAGCCTTGGAAAAGGGCATGCATTGTTTAAAGGCTGGCGATCTACTAGTCTACTTGCCAGCTGTAATTAAAAATCTGGAGGCTATCTGACATATGGAAAGACCTGTATGGGCACAAGTGGATTTAACTGCTATTGCCCAAAACATTTCATCAATTAAAAACTGGTTGGAGCCCAGCACTAAAATTATGGCTGTGGTAAAGGCTAATGCTTACGGTCATGGTGTTGAAAAGGTTGCCCAGGTATGTCTAGAGCAGCAAATAGATGATTTTGCTGTATCTATTTTAAGTGAGGGGATTCAGCTGCGTCAGCTGGGCATTAGCTCATCGGTGCTAGTAATGGGCTATACTCCCCCAGAGGAAAGCAAATATATTATTTCCCACAACTTAAGTCAGTCGGTTTTTTCTCTGGCCCAAGCCAAAGCTATTGCTCGAGAGGCTAAGATCTTAGGCAAACCAGCTCGAATTCACATAAAGGTAGATACGGGCATGGGCAGAGTAGGCTTTTTGCCCCATCAGATTGAGGAGATTTTGGCAGTTTATCGCTTGAGTAATCTCCGGGTGGAAGGTATTTTTACCCATTTTGCAGCGGCAGATGACCAAGACCCTTCCTATACCAATAGGCAGCTGGCTATTTTTAATCATATTATAGACCAGTTGAAACGGGAGCGGGTGGAGCTGGGATTAATTCACGCAGCCAACAGTGCTGGGATTTTGCAGCACCGGGAGAGTCAGTTTAATCTGGTTAGGCCGGGGCTAATTATCTATGGGATGTATCCATCACCTCATGTGGCTAAATCTGGCTTAGTCCTTAACCCGGCTATGAGTTTTCGCTCAAAAATCGCTTTTTTAAAACGGGTTCCGGCAGGAACCAGTATTAGCTATAGCTGCACTTTCCATACCAAGAAGGAGAGCTGGATTGCCACTCTGCCCTTAGGATACGCCGACGGCTATCCCAGGCTACTGTCAAATCGGGGGCATGTACTGATAAAAGGACAAATAGCTCCAATAGTAGGGCGGATTTGTATGGATCAGGTCATGGTGGACGTGACAAATATTTCCGAGGTGGCGGTAGGAGATATGGCGGTGCTCTTTGGGTACGATGAGTGGGGAAATATTCTACCTATTGAACAGGTGGCCCAATGGGCCGATACTATTAATTATGAGCTGGTTTGCAAGGTAAGCTATCGGGTACCCAGAAGATATTTATAGAAACCTAGTATTAGCTGGGAAAGAAAGTGGCATAATTTACTTGTAGGGTTTTTAGGGTTTTTGTCCAATTTATTAATGTCAGCATGTTGTCAGATGCATGTTTGTTATATATAATTATTGTATATATTATAGGATATATATAATTGCATATACTATAGTTAAAATCCTGGGAGGTGCTTGTGTGCCTAATACGAAGAGAATAATGATTAGCTTACCAGCTCACTTATTAGAAGAGGTAGATGACTTGCTAATTATTGAGAAGATGAACCGAAGTGAGTTTATTAGGGAAGCTATGAAACTATATATTTCCGAAAAGAGGCGACGAGATTTGAGAGAGCAGATGAAACAGGGATATCAATTGATGGCAGCATTGAACTTGGCAATTGCTTGCGAATGCTTGGGGATGGAAGCGGAAGTCGATCAATACTATCATGATAGATTGGTGGAATGTAGATAATGCTGGTTAGACGCGGGGATATATTCTATGCCCAACTGAATCCGGTGGTTGGTTCTGAGCAAGGTGGAATGCGCCCCGTGTTGATTGTGCAAAATGATGTGGGCAATCAATATAGCCCTACCACTATTGTAGCAGCCATCACATCCCAGATAAGTAAAGCCAAGCTGCCAACCCACATTGAAATCAGCAAAACTGCCTCAGGACTAGAAAAAGATTCAGTAATACTCTTAGAACAGATTCGGACTATTGACAAAAGCAGATTGACAGAGAAGGTCACCAGTTTAGATGGCGAGATTATGGAGCGGGTGGCCCGAGCTATGGAAGTCAGCTTAGGTTTAATAGAAATATAGGGGCAAAATCAGCTATAGCAGTAGGAAGAAACTTGGTGGGAGCCAAGTTTATTTCTTTTTTTCGAGGTGGCATTTTTATCACTAAGAACCAGGGGGTTGTTATGTACGCAAAAACAATTGCTAAAGAATTAAATCTAAAGGAACAGCAGGTGGCAAGCACTATTGGCTTGTTGGACGAGGGAAATACTATTCCCTTTATTGCCCGATACCGCAAAGAAGCTACTGGAGAGTTAGACGAGGTTCAACTGCGGCAGGTGGCAGACCGCTTAAGCTATCTCCGCAATCTGGATGCTCGCCGGGAGGAAATACTGAGATTGATTCAAGAGCAGGGCAAGCTCACTGCCGAGCTGGAGCAGGCTATTAGGGATGCGGTGAAGCTACAGGAGTTGGAAGATATCTACCGACCCTATCGACAAAAGCGTCGCACCAGAGCGACGGTAGCAAAGGAAAAGGGCTTAGAGCCCTTAGCCCAGCTCATTATCGAGGAAACAGTTACTGAGGGCAATTGGCGGGACTACGCCAGCAAATATATCAATCCAGAGCAGGAGGTGCATACTCCTGAAGAGGCTATAGCTTACGCTGGAGATATTGTGGCAGAATGGGTATCTGATGACGCCCAAGTGAGGCAGCTGGTGAGACAACAGGTGGGGCGCAAAGGCTTTCTGGTAAGCAGTGGTGTGGCAGGAGCCGCCAATACTTTTGAAATGTACTTTGACTACCAAGAGCCCATCAGCAAAATCCCTCCCCACCGCATACTAGCTTTAAATCGTGGTGAAAAGGAGGAGGCGCTACAAGTAAAAATAGAGGTAGACGCCAGTGAAGTGATTTCCTACATAGAAAACAGCCGGATAAAAAACAAGCAGAGTATTTTTGTAGAGCAATATCGAGAAGCTATTGGAGACAGCTGGAAACGCCTAATAATGCCCTCTATTGAGCGTGAAATCAGAAATGAGCTCACAGGCAAGGGAGAGGAGCAGGCTATCTCCATCTTCAGCAAGAATCTGCGCCAGCTGTTATTGCAGCCACCGGTAAAGGGGAAAATGGTGTTGGGAATAGATCCAGGCTTTCGCACAGGCTGCAAGATAGCTGTAGTGGATGAAACCGGAAAGCTGCTAGAAACTGGAACTATCTATCCTCACCCACCCCAAAGCAAGGGGGCCAACGCTAAAGAGCAGCTAGACAAGCTGATAAAAAAATATGCAATAGATATTGTAGCTATTGGCAACGGCACCGCTTCAAGAGAAACAGAGAGCTTAGTAGCAGAGCTTATCTTGGAGCAGCAGCTGTCGGTACAGTATATCATAGTCAGTGAAGCAGGGGCATCAGTGTACTCCGCATCTCCCTTAGCTAGAGACGAGTTTCCCCAATTTGACGTATCTCAGCGCAGTGCCGTATCTATAGCCCGCAGGCTGCAGGACCCTTTAGCAGAGCTGGTCAAGATAGACCCAAAGGCTGTAGGTGTAGGTCAGTATCAGCACGACGTGACTCCTAAAAAGCTGGAGGACACTTTAGGTGGGGTGGTAGAGGACTGTGTAAATCAGGTGGGAGTAGATTTGAATACCGCCTCCCCTTCCCTTTTGAGCTATGTGGCTGGGCTATCCATGACAGTGGCAAAAAAGATTGTGGCTCAACGGGAGGAGCTGGGCAAATTTACTACTAGAGACCAGCTGCAAAAGATACCTCGCCTTGGGGCAAAAACCTTTGTTCAATGTGCCGGCTTTCTCCGACTGCCCGATGGAGCTAATCCCTTGGAAAACACCCCAGTGCACCCCGAATCCTATCAGCTGGCAGAAGCCATACTAAAGCTGGGCGGATGTACCCTAGCTGACTTGCAGCAGGATTTGGCCAAGGTGCGCACCCAACTGGCGGAGCTAAAACCAGAGCAGGTGGCTGAGAAGCTGGAGGCGGGTTTGCCTACAGTAAAGGATATTATGGAGGCCCTGGTTAAGCCAGGGCGAGATCCAAGGGATGAGCTGCCCAAGCCTTTATTGCGCAGCGATATTACCACCATAGACAACCTACAAGAAGGCATGGTGCTATGGGGAACAGTGCGGAATGTGGTAGACTTTGGTGCCTTTGTAGACATAGGCTTAAAACAAGATGGCTTAGTACATATCTCCCAGCTGGCAAATAAATATATCAAGCATCCCATGGAGGTAGTGGCTGTAGGAGATATAGTCAAGGTAAAAATAATTAACATTGATAAGAAACGAGAGCGGATAGGCTTATCCATGAGGGAGGATGATTAAGGATGAATACAGAAGATATTTTGCAAATTGCCTGTGATGCAGCAGGCTTGGCAGAGGTGCCCGCCGATTCAGGGGTGCTGGTAGCGGGAGATAATATAAAAAAGGTGCTCTTTGGAGTAGATATGGAGGCGGCAGAAATACTGATTGCCAAGCAGCTGGGCTTTGATGGGGTAATCACCCATCATCCTAAAGGTGGGCTGCCTATGTTGAACCTATATCAGGTGATGGACAACCAGATAGAGCGCATGGTCAAGGCGGGAGTGCCTATCAATAAGGCGCAAAAGGTGCTAGCTAAGCGGAAGGAAGAGGTAGACCGGGCTGCCCATGTGGGCAACTACAACAGAGCTCTTTCTGCGGCCAAGCTGCTGGGGATGCCGATGCTAGCCATCCACTCCCCCGCTGATCTGCTGGCGGAGAAGCTAGTTCAAGAGCATTTGGATAAAAGACTAGACGCCAAGGCTAAGCTCAAAGATGTGGTAGCCGCATTAGAGGAGCTGCCTGAGTACATAAACACAATGGCTAAGCCTAAACTGCGCATAGGCGGCGAGGATAGCTACGCGGGAAGGGTTTTTGTAACTATGGCTGGAGGCACCGGGGGCGGCGAAGAGGTTGCCAAAGCTTATTTTGAAGCGGGAGTAGGCACTTTAGTAGTGATGCATATGCCAGACAGCGTAATCAAGGCGGTTAAGGAGCAAAATATCGGCAACGTGGTGGTGGCCGGTCACATGGCCAGTGACTCGGTGGGCATTAACGCGGTAATCAGAGCACTAGAGGATAAAGGCTTAGCAGTAACTAGAGCTAGTGGGGTAGTGGAATGCTAATCCTTCATAATTGTCAAATTATCGATGTGGTTAAACAAGCCATATATTGGGGCGAAATATGGATACATGGCAAAAAAATATATAAAGTTACTGACCCTTCGGAGGGTATAGAAAATGGAGAGCACCAGTACCTGGATTTAAATGGGGCCTATGTGATGCCGGGCATGATAGATGCCCATACTCATCTGGGTATTATGGAAGAGGTTTATCGCATAGAAGGGGACGATGGGAATGAAGCCACCGATCCAGTTACTCCTTACCTGCGAGCTATCGATGCTATAAATCCCCTAGATAGGGGCTTTCAGGATGCCTATATGGCAGGAATCACAACCATAGGAACAGGTCCAGGCAGTGCTAACGTGCTAGGTGGCCAATGTGCAGTAATAAAAACCTATGGCAAGGTTGTGGATAAGATGGTACTCCGAGCTCCGGCAGGAGTAAAGGCAGCTCTGGGAGAAAACCCAAAGCGCAATCACGGAGAGCAAAAGCGCAGTCCTGCTACCCGCATGGCCACAGCGGCAATAATGCGGGAAGCCTTTATCAAAGCAGATAATTATCGGCGTAAGCAGGCTAAAGAGCCGGATACAGAGCGAGACTTCCGTCTAGAGGCTCTGGTTCAGACCTTAGAAAAAGCCATCCCCATTAAAATCCATGCCCATCGAGCTGATGATATAATGACAGGAGTGCGTATTGCTAAGGAGTTTAAGCTAGACATAGTGTTAATCCATGCAACAGAAGGACATAAGCTGGTGGAAGAGCTGGTGGAGCTGAAGGCACCAGTGGTGGTGGGACCTATGATAGTTAGTCGGGCTAAGGTTGAGCTGGAGGATAGACAGCTGCAAACTGCAGGGATATTGGCAAAGGCGGGGGTTAAAGTGGCTATTACCACTGACCACCCTGTTGTGCCCATAAACTACTTATCCCTATGTGCTGCCTTAGCTGCCAAGCATGGCATGGACCAGTGGGCTGCTCTGCAAGCTATTACTATCTCAGGAGCAGAAATTCTGGGAGTAGCTGATCAGGTGGGCAGTATTCAAGAGGGCAAGGATGCGGATTTAGTAATCCTAGATGGAAATCCCTTGGAGCTTTCTACTAAGGTGTTAAGGGTTATGATAAACGGTAAATTTATAGCAAATTAACATTTTTTCAATTATTTTTCGACAAAGGTAAAAAATCCTATAATTTGGCAGGTCTTCTGCATATAAAAGTAGAATAGGAGGATTAACCTAGCTACAAGGGGTGATTAGGATGAGCAGGAGCATATTGATTGTGGATGACCAAATAGGCATCAGATCCTTATTAAGTGTACTATTTTACGAGGCGGGATTTGAAATTTATACTGCATGCAACGGCGTGGAAGCACTGGAGATGGTGGACAAGCATCAGCCCCAGGTTGTGGTTATGGATCTGCGGATGCCTGGCATGGGGGGTATTGAAGCCTTTTCTCGCATGCAAAATAAGCACAAGGACATTAAGGTTGTCCTGATGTCTGCCTTTGCCGAAGATGAAACGGCAGAGTACGCTTTAAAAAAGGGAGCAGCTGGGTTTTTCCATAAGCCCTTTGACCTACAAGTCTTAAAGGACTTTGTTCTGTCGCTGGCAGATGGGAGCCAGCAGCAGAGAAACATGGCTTAAGATGGAATGAGATTATAAATAGCTTGGCGTTAGCCAAGCTATTTTCTATAGCCAGCTGAATATACTAGCTAATAGGAGCAGGATATTTCTCTAAAAAATTGAATTTAAAAATAAGAAATATTTTTATTATAATTAGGAGTGATAAAAAATGGCTAAAAAACTATATCGATCTAGCTATAACAAGATGGTTGGAGGGGTATGCGGAGGGCTGGCCGAGTATTTTGATGTGGATCCAACGATAATTAGACTAGTTACTGCTTTCTTGATTATTTTTTCTGGGTTTTTTCCAGGTTTAGTATTTTACTTAATTGCTTGGGCAATTATTCCCCTATACTAAAATGGTTATAATAGCAATGAGGTGACAGACTTGCAAATGATTTTTAAAACTGATGGAGAAAGGGAGACCTTTCAGCTGGGGGACAAGCTAGGTCAGCTAGTCCAAAATAGGGATTTTATTGCTTTAATAGGGGATTTAGGGGCGGGAAAAACTGCTTTCACTAAAGGCCTTGCCAAGGGTCTAGGAGTAGAGGACTCGGTAGTGAGCCCAACCTTTACTATCGTACAAGAGTATCAGGGAAGACTCCCTCTCTACCACTTTGACGTATATCGCCTCACCGATTGGTGGGAGCTGGAGGATATCGGCTATGAGGACTATTTTTATGGAGAAGGAGTATGTGTAGTGGAGTGGCCTCAACGGGTAGCCCCTTTCTTACCTAAGGAGTACCTAGAGATATCAATTGAGCTCAGCTTAGAGGAATCCTTAAGTAGCCGGATAATTACTATGGTAGCTAAAGGGCCCCGATATGAGCAACTGTTAGAGGAGTTGAAGAAGCTTTGTTAGTATTGGGAATCGATACGTCCACCAAGGTGGCTGGTGCTGCCTTAGTCAATGATAATCAAGTATTAGGGGAGCATTTCCTGCACACAGGAAACGACCATTCGGGTCAGTTGATGCCTATGGTAGAGGCTCTTTTTAAATTGGCTGGCAAAACACCTAATCAGCTTTCGGGTGTGGCCATTGCCATGGGCCCCGGCTCCTTTACCGGCTTGCGCATTGGACTGGCTACGGGGAAAGCTCTAGCCAGCGCATTGTCTATACCGCTGGTGGGAGTGCCAACCTTAGATGCTTTAGCCCATAATTTAGCAGGGGCAGAGGGCCTTATCTGTCCCATTTTAGATGCTCGCAAAGAACAGCTCTACACAGCTATATACACCTGGGAGGAGAATAAAATGATTAGACTCTCGGATTATATGGTGTTAACTCCTGGAGAGCTGGGCGCCAAGCTGACCGAATATGCCAGCTTCAGGAAGGTCACCTTGGCAGGAGATGGAGTCAAGGCTTATGGCCAAGAACTGGTGGATTTGGCAAGAGAGCTTCAAGTAGTATTTGCCTATCACCCCAATAGCTTAGCTAGGGGAAGCCAGGTGGCTTGGCTTGGCAAGGAACAGCTAGCTGGGGCGGAAGCTACAGGCCAGGATTACCACGGGCTTACTCCCATGTATTTGCGAGTATCAGAAGCGGAAGCTAAGCTGCAGGAAAAGCTAGCTCAAGAAGTGGAGCAGAGGAAATTGGTTGAGCAGGGTGCAGAGAAATGATTTTAAAAATGGGTAAAATGGAGCTACAGCATATAGATCAGGTAGTGGAGATAGAGAAAAATGCCTTTGCTGCTCCCTGGTCTCGAGAATCCTTTGTCACGGAAGTGACTAACAATCACTTTGCCTATTATGTAGTATGTCAGGATGAAAATAAGAACAACCAGGTAGTGGGATATGCGGGTATGTGGCTAATTGTAGATGAAGCCCATATAACTACTATCGCAGTGGGAAGGGATTATCGAGGACTTAAAATTGGCAAACAGCTACTAGAATACCTGCTGGCAGTGGCTAAGCTCAGGTGGGCTCAAAAAGCCACTCTAGAGGTGCGACCCACTAACCATCCAGCTAAGCAATTATATTTAAGATTAGGCTTTGAGATAGTAGGTCTGCGAAAGGGCTATTATCAGGATAATGGTGAAGACGCCATTATCATGTGGAAGAACTTGTAGTAGCTTTAGTGGAAGGGAAGATGACTGAACTATGAAGGAAAATAGTAAGCCGGTGCGGATTTTAGCGATTGAAACCTCTTGTGATGAGACCTCCGTAGCTGTGGTGGAGGATGGTAGGCATATATTGGCTAACATTATTTCCTCCCAGATAAAAACCCATCAGCAGTTTGGGGGAGTAGTGCCAGAGGTGGCCTCCCGCAAGCATATAGAAAACATCTCAATCCTAGTTGAACAGGCCTTGCTACAGGCCCAAATAGCTAAGGAGGATTTGGACGCCATTGCAGTGACCAATGGCCCTGGGCTGGTGGGAGCTCTCCTGGTAGGAGTCAGCTTTGCCAAGGCCTATGCCTTTGCCCTAGGAAAGCCTCTGTTGGGGGTAAATCATATTTTAGGACATATCTATGCCAATTTTTTAGAGCATCATCAGCTGGAGCTACCGGCAGTATGTCTAGTAGTTTCGGGAGGACATACCCATTTGCTTCACATTTTAGAGCACGGTAGCTTTCGGGTAATTGGGCGCACCAGGGACGATGCAGCAGGAGAGGCCTTTGACAAGATTGCCAGAGCTATGGGGCTGGGCTATCCGGGAGGTCCTCTGATAGATAAATTGGCTAAAGAGGGCAACAGGGAGGCTTTTAGCTTTCCTAGAGCTTGGCTAGAGGATAGCTTGGACTTTAGCTTTAGCGGCTTGAAGTCGGCAGTGCTAAACACCCTAAACAGTGCCAAAATGAAGGATCAGACTTTGAACCAAGCAGATTTAGCAGCCAGCTTTCAGCAGGCAATTATCCAGGTATTGGTGGAAAAGACCTTTAAGGCGGTAAGCCAAACAGGGGTAAACCAGCTATTAGTAGCTGGAGGAGTGGCGGCCAATTCCCAGCTGCGCAGCCAGCTAAAAGAGCGGGGAGCAGATGTGGGAGTAGCAGTTTACTTTCCTTCCCTAGTTTTGTGTACAGATAATGCAGCTATGATAGGAGCTGCTGCATACTATCAGTATCTGAGAGGCGAGTGGGCTGATATGAGCTTAAATGCCATTCCAAATCTGCAGATGAAGACCAGCTATTAACCCAAAACATCTGTTTTGTGGATTGTGGTTTCTGTGGATAAAGGGGATAACTTTGTGGATTACCATTATAGCAAGCTTTACAATTGTGGACAAAAAAAGAGGGATTTTACCTGAAAATCTGTGGATAATGGGGATAAGTCTGTGGATATACCATCTTTCTTGTGATTTTGATGTGGATAGGGTTAAAACCAGATTAAAAAAAATGTTGCTTTTTAGCAAATTGCTGTTCTCACTGAAGAAGACAAGGCTGGAGGGATAAAGTGAAAGAAGCCTATATTTTGCGCACAATTCAACAGCATAATATTTTGCCGCTGACATCCCGCTGTAATGTCAGCTGTATTTTTTGTAGCCATAAAAATAATCCTCAGCAGCTAAACCTGCTCTCTATCCCACCCCGCACCTTGGAGGAGGTGCTTACCTGGGCAGATTTTCTAGATGCTAAGCGCAAAATAGTCATTGGTGAATCTGCTACAGGAATTATTGAAGGAGAGCCATTTAGCCATAAGGATATACTGCCAATATTGCAGCAGGTGCGGCTAAAGTATCCCAAGACACCAATCTCTCTGACGACAAATGGAAATCAACTGACTCAGGAGAGGGTTATACAGCTTAGTCAGCTCCAACCCTTGGAGCTGACTATTTCATTAAATAGCGTCAACCCCTCAACCCGTCAGCTGCTCATGGGTCGACGGGGCCAGGTGGGTATTAGGTCCTTAGGTTTGCTGCAGAAGGCACAAATCCCTTTCCACGGCAGCTTAGTGGCCATGCCCTGGCTTACTGGATGGGAGGATATGGAGCAAACTGTTGACTATCTAAACGAGATGGGTGCCGAGACTATTAGAGTCTTTCTGCCTGGCTACACAAAGCTGACAAAAGATAGGTTTCAATATAACCAAGCCCAGCTAGAGGTCCAGCTGGCACATTGGGTTGAGGAAAAGGCCGAGAGCTTGAAGTCAGTGCTATTATTAGAGCCTCCCATGATCAAGGAGATTAAGGCACAAGTAGCTGGAGTAGTGTCCCAAAGTCCTGCTTACCTAGGTGGTATCAAAAGGGGTGACGTGATAACCAAGGTTCATAATAAAGCTGTTACCACCAGAGTGGAGGCCTTTAAGCTGCTAGAGCAGGCGGGCAATTGTCAGGTGGAGCTGCTGAGAAATCAAGGGCTACACAAAATATCCATTCGCAAAAGACCAGGACAGCGCTCGGGGCTGGTGGTGGACTATGATGTTAGCTTAGAGCATTTAAAAGAGCTAACTAAGCTCTTAGCTCGGTATAAGGTGGGCAAGGCAGCAGTCCTGACCTCCCAGTGGGGAGCACCCTTAGTAGAACTTGGCTTGCAGCAGCTGGAATTAGACCAAGTGGTTCAGGTGTTTTCAGTGCCCTCTACCTTCTTTGGAGGGTCTATTAAAGCTGCAGGCCTCCTGGTAGTGGAGGACTTTATTGCTTTTTTCAATCAAAATAGGGAGCGGCTGGATGATTATGCCCTAATTATTTTACCAGCTATAGCCTTTAATCAAGAGGGTAGAGACTTAACTGGGAGAGGTTACTGGGAGTTGGCAGAGCTGGAGCAAGGAAAAGAATTTGTCATCGGCTAACCCCTTAGATACTATACTTTAATTAGGACAATGTTTCACATGGCAGGAATAGCCGAGGGAGTGTCAAATATAGTAAATGAAAAATATTCAGAAAATAAAAATCTATTCCCTGGGGAGGTGAATCTGATCAAAGATATATTGCGCCGGGAAATCCTTGCCAAAAGAGGAGCCATGACTAAAGCAGAAGTGGATAGTAAAAGTGAATCTATTCACAAGCAGCTTTTCATGGTAAAATATTTCCAAGAAGCATCTACTATAATGGCTTATGTGGATTTTAGAAACGAAGTGACCACAGAAGCCATCATTACCCAGGCATTGGCATTGGGCAAGCGGGTGTGTATTCCAGTCTGCTCTAAGGAGGGCTGCTTGATAACGCCCTCTGAGGTGCGTCATTTTCCCCAGGACCTTCAATGCGGAACCTGGGGCATTTTAGAGCCCAAGCCAGATTGTATGAGACCTGTAGACCCATCAGAAATTGACCTAGTACTAGTTCCGGGAGTAGCCTTTGATTACAGAGGGAATCGCTTGGGCTATGGAGCTGGATACTATGACCGCTTCCTACAAAAAACCAATCCCCAAGCCATTTTCATTGCACTAGCCTTTCAGCTACAGGTTGTGGACAATGCTTTTCCCGCCCCACACGACATACCTTTGCATTATATCTTAACAGAAGAAAAGCTGATTTCTTGCCACAGCAAGGATCAGAAAGGAGGTAAGATGTAAATATGGAAAAATGCTGTAGCCATCAGGTGGTAGAGACAGAAAAGGACCAGATGTTAGGGCAGCTACTAGACAAATACCGCACCCAAAAGGGGGCATTGATTCCGGTGCTGCAGGCGGCGCAGGATGTCTATGGTTATCTGCCCAAGGAGGTACTGGAGCGAATTGCTCAGGAGCTGAGGCTTCCTCTCAGCAAGGTTTACGGGGTAGTTACCTTTTACGCTCAATTTCACTTAAATCCTCGCGGTCGCAATGTGGTGCGAGTATGCTTGGGAACTGCCTGTCACGTGCGAGGTGGAGCGAAAATCATGGAAGCTTTAGAAAAGAGCCTCCAGGTGGCAGATGGGGGAACTACACCAGACCTGCGTTTCACCTTGGAGTCAGTGGCTTGTATAGGTGCATGTGGGCTGGCGCCTGTGATTATGGTCAATGACGACACCCATGGGAGATTGATTCCGGACCAAATACCTGACATATTGGCCAAGTACGAATAAGGGGGGCTAGAGGTGAAACGAGTTCTAATTTGTTCTGGTACTGGCTGTGTTTCTTCCGGCGCCAAAAAGGTAAGCGACCTGCTGCTGGAGGAAGTGCAGGCCCAAGGATTGAGTAATGAGGTTAAGATAGTAACTACAGGCTGTCACGGCTTTTGTGAACAGGGGCCTATCGTGATTGTGCACCCTGAGGATATTTTTTACTGTCGGGTCACTGGTGAGGATGTGCCTGACATAGTAGAGAAGAGCATTAAAGGCCAGGATGTGGTAGAGCGATTGCTGTTTACTGAGCCTAAGACGGGGGAAAAAACTAATACCTATCACGATGTGACCTTCTACAATAGACAGCAGAGATTAGTGCTAAAAAACTGCGGACATATTGACCCGGAATGCATCGATGAGTACCTGGAGCAGGGAGGGTATCAGGCTTTAGAGAAAATCTTAAAGAGCGGCACGAGTCAGGTGGATGTGATCGAAGAGGTAAAAAGGTCCGGACTGCGCGGTCGCGGTGGTGGCGGATTCCCCACCGGACTAAAATGGGAGTTTACCTACAAGACGCCTTCAGAGAAGAAATATGTGGTGTGTAATGCCGATGAGGGCGATCCGGGTGCCTTTATGGATAGAAGTATTCTGGAGGGGGATCCCCACAGTGTAATCGAGGGTATGCTCATCTGTGGCTACGGAGTGGGTGCAGATGAGGGCTACGTCTATGTGCGTGCCGAATACCCCTTAGCTATCAAGCGCTTAGATATTGCCATCAAGCAGGCAGAGGAACGGGGCTATTTAGGAGATAACATAATGGGTTCAGGCTTTAGCTTTCGCCTGCGCATCAAGGCAGGGGCAGGTGCCTTTGTCTGTGGCGAGGAAACGGCTCTCTTGACATCTATTGAGGGCAATCGGGGTATGCCAAGAGTGAGACCACCTTTTCCAGCGGTCAAGGGATTGTGGGATAAGCCCACCAATATCAACAATGTGGAGACCTTTGCCAATGTGCCCCAGATCATCTACAAAGGAGCCCACTGGTATGCCAGCATAGGTACGGAGAAGAGTAAGGGCACCAAGGTGTTTGCCCTGACAGGCAAGATAAATAACACTGGCTTGGCAGAGGTGCCCATGGGCATCACCATGCGAGAGATAATCTTTGACATCGCTGGCGGCATTAAGGATGGCAAGAGGTTTAAAGCGGTGCAGATTGGTGGTCCCTCTGGTGGCTGTTTGCCTGAGGAGCTGTTAGATTTGCCGGTAGATTATGATTCGTTGATCGATGCGGGAGCCATGATGGGCTCAGGCGGACTGGTGGTAATGGATGAAGGAACCTGTATGGTGGATTTGGCCAGGTTTTTCCTCAGCTTTACCCAGAAGGAATCCTGTGGCAAGTGTACTCCCTGTCGTGAGGGCACTACTCGCATGCTGGAGATTTTAAATAGAATTACAGAGGGAGAAGGCAAGGAAGGGGATATTGCCACCTTAGAGCGGCTATCTAGGGTGATAAAGAGTACCTCCCTATGTGGCTTAGGCCAAACAGCTCCTAATCCTGTTTTGAGCACCTTGAGATACTTTGCCCATGAGTATCAGGCCCACATAGTGGATAAGAAGTGTCCCGCAGGGGTGTGCCAAAGCTTGTTGACCCATAGGATTCTAGAGGATAAGTGCAAGGGCTGTACAGCCTGTAAAAAGGTCTGTCCAGTAAATGCCATCAGTGGCGAGGTCAAGCAGGCTCATATCATAGACCAGGTGGCATGTATCAACTGTGGTAGCTGCGTGGCCAAATGTAAATTTGCAGCTATCATCAGAGGGTAAGCAGGGTGCTGAATATAAATAGGGCGCTATAATGGAAAAAGGAGTGTGAGTAGTGTGAGCAATGTGAGCAATGTAAAGCTGACGATTGACGGGATAGAGCTAGTAGATCCAGCTGAGATAACCGTGCTAGAAGCAGCCAAGCAAGCAGGTATAACCATACCCACCTTGTGCTATGAGCCTGAGCTAACTAAGCCAGGTTTAATTCTTCGGTATCTTCCAAATCAATATC
>CAYVRD010000014.1:0-32470 GCA_964454195.1 uncultured Clostridia bacterium | reverse complement strand
TCATAAGCCTCTATCCTATTTACAAGAGGATTGTCAACTAGTAGTACATTGTAGGCATAGTATCCAGAAAAAAGTAATCCAGTACAAAGTGCTATAGTAATTAGTATTATCTTGGGCTTAACATTTTGCAACACATCTATCCTCTCCTCTTGTATATACTATTTACTTGATATATTATATCACATAGTATATACTCTTGTTTGATGCAATATGTGGCAGAGAAATAGAGTAGAAACAAAACAAAAAAGCAAACCTTTTAGGTTTGCTTAAGATGCATTTAGCTTTAACAATCTTCTACCTTTAATAAAGTAATCTAAGCCAGAAATAATAGTGGCTATTAGGGCTAAATATAGTAGAGGCATACCAATACTAAAGCCAATGATTGAGATAATTAAATCGTCCAATAGGATTGCCACAATCGCAATGATTTGCAATACTGTCTTTATTTTCCCATATTTACTAGCAGCGATTACTATTCCTTCGGCAGCTGCAACAGAGCGCAAACCACTAACTGCAAATTCTCTACTGATAATTACAACTGCAATCCAGGCTGGTATTTTAAATAGTTGTACAAGAGAAATTAACGCAGCAGAGACCAGTAGCTTATCTGCTAGTGGATCCATAAATTTACCCAGCTTGGTGATTTGCTTTCTACTCCTAGCAATATATCCATCTAGGCCATCGGTACTAGCTGCCAACACAAAAATAAAAGCAGCTATATACTCACCAAAGGGAATTCTGTTCAGTAATACTAGCATAAATACTGGTACGAGAAATATTCTGGCTAAAGTTATTTTATTGGCTAAGTTCACGGGACCATCTCCCCAATTAAATCGTAATTATCTACATGGGTAATTTTTACTTTCACCAAGCTTCCCTTTTTAGGAGCTAAGGGACTTGTAAAAAGTGTTATGCCATCTACCTCTGGAGCTTGAAACTGGGTTCTGCCATGATATAGTTCTCTGCTCTCCTTTGAAATTCCTTCCACTAATACTGTCACAAGCTTACCAAGATATTTTAGGTTTCTATCTCTAGTAATTTCCTGTTGAATTTTCATGATTTTTTCTGCTCTCGAAAGCTTTGTTTTTTTAGCTATCTGTTTATCCATATTATATGCAGGAGTTCCCTCTTCTCTACTGTAGGGAAAAACTCCTAACCAATGAAATTTGTTGTCTTTAATAAATTGGAGTAAATTTTTAAAATTTTCCTTGCTCTCACCTGGAAAACCCACGATAAAGGTGGTGCGCAGTGATATTTCTGGAATTTCTTTTTTAATAAATCCCAACAACTGACTTACTTCCTTAATATCACTTTTTCTGTTCATTCTCTTGAGTATTTCATTGTCTGCATGCTGTAATGGCATATCTAAATACTTGCAGATTTTTTCCTCTTGTTTCATTAAGAAAATCAATTCTTTATCAAAATGAGTAGGATAGCAGTATAAAAGTCTTATCCATTTTATCTCTTCAATTTTTGTTAGCTCTTTTACCAGGTCTACTAGCTTGTATTGACCATATAGATCTATTCCGTAGGAGGTAGTGTCTTGGGCAATAAGATTTATTTCAATTACTCCTGCAGCAGCTAATTCCTTAGCCTCAGCAACTATCATCTGCATATCTCTACTTTTATATCTGCCTCGCATAGCTGGAATGGCACAATAAGAGCAATGATTGTCACAGCCTTCAGATATTTTTAAATAAGCGCTATATCGGGGAGTATTGGAAAACCTTTTAATTTTCTGGTATACATACTTAATATCACCATTCACCTTAATAATCTTCTCACCTGGGCTGGCCTGTTGAATAATTTGAGCAATACTTTCAAACTGATCCGTACCTAACCATGCGTCTACTTCAGGTAGAGAGCTTGCTAGCTGCTCTTGATATTTTTGCACTAAACATCCTACAACCACAAGACTCTTACATACACCCTGTTCTTTATAAGCTGCCAATTCAAGAATTTTATTGATAGATTCCTCTTTTGCGCTATCTATAAAACCGCAAGTATTGACTATTATAACCATTGCTTTATCTAAATCTGAAGTAATTTCCATATTGCAATCTATTAGCTTGCTAGACATTACTTCCGAATCAACTTGATTTTTTGCACATCCTAGTGTAATTACGCTAACCTTAGTGGTCACAATACTACTCCTCTCTAATCTATAGCAGGTATTTGACACTATTAGTTATTATCAAGTGTAAAGGTTCTAGTGATTACCTGACCTCTATCGCCAATAATTCCAATATCGTTGCCGTTATGAATTACTCTTGCAGCTCCAGCGTTGCCAAATCTAACTCTTACTTCTTCGTTTCCAGTAAAAGTATGAGTAGTGCCATTAGCTGCTGTGGCTGCAAATACTTCTTTGCCATCAACATTGACTTGTAGCCAACAAGAACCATGAACTAGCTCAACTGTTACGGTTACCTGCTCGGGTAGTACAGGCTCAGGGATAGGTTCGACTATTGGAGGCTCCTGCTCTGTTTCACGCGGTGGCTCCTCTTGCTGATTTTGCTCATCAACCACTGCCGGAGGCTGTACTGGAGGATTTGATTCCCTCTGATAAAAAACTCCAAGGAATACTAGAATAGCTAAAGCAGCAGCTGCAATTATATAATACAGCTTTT
The DNA here is from genome assembly GCA_964454195.1 of uncultured Clostridia bacterium. GTDB lineage: Bacteria > Bacillota > Desulfitisporia > Desulfitisporales > JAWSUQ01 > CAYVRD01. The sequence continues at coordinate 29,843 of CAYVRD010000014.1, read as the reverse complement.
TAGATGGCCCATTAGGAATAGATATTTCTTCTACGCTATTATTATCGCTATTGGCAACTTCAGTTTTTTCTGGGTATTGGGATTTATAAAGCTCTATTATTTCAGTATCATTTAAGTTTAGAAACTTGGCATAGCTCTTTATAAAACCGATTACATAAATTCTTCCAGGAAGCAGTTGGAAATTTTCTTGCTCAATAGCTTCAATATAGGCTGCACGAATCTTAGTAGCCTTTTCTACATCATTTAGACTAATATTCCTTTCAACTCTAGCTTCACGAAGTAGTTCACCTAGCTTCACTTCCGTACCTCCTTAGAGTATAGTTGAAGAAAATCTAATATTTCATGGGCGGCGTTAACTGGATCATTGCACTCTACCGATATTAAATATTTTTCGTCTTTAGATGATTTATACCCATAAAGAGGGTCATAATACTCAGTTAGCATTATATAAACAACCTCTTTTAGATTTCCTCTTTCAATTTGGTGATTCAAGTGTAAAACCTTTTTCTTCCCCATAAACTTCGTCAACAGAGATATTTTCTGTATCAATACGTCTTTCCCTAAACAGCCATAATCTTGGATAATATTTTGGACCCGGATATCTAAGTCAGCGTACAAATGGATTTTTAAGCCCTGGCTCATAGCCTGATAAAGGGTTTTTGGTACATGTACGTTACCAATTCGCCTGCCTTCGCACTCAGTAATAACCGTGTCTTGATGAGTAAATGATTTGCATGTCTCATACAGAAGGGCATCAAAATCCTTTTGACTAGGCTGGGCTCTATCTGCCCTATTGCCAAAAACCGAGCCCCTATTAGCTGCTATTTCTTCCAGATTAATTGTCTTAGCACCAAGGCTAGCTAGAATGTCTAATATCTTAGTTTTCCCTACTCCAGATAATCCATGTAATACAGCAGTTGGGGCAGAAAAAGGACTTTGCCAGAATCTGTTTACGTAACGCCGATATGATTTGTATCCACCCTTTAACACTTTTACAGGAATATTATTATCTGAACATAATTGGGCAACGCTTTGACTTCGCATACCACCACGCCAGCAATATAGTAGTATTTGATGTTGGTTTGCCAAATCACTTAGCCGGGATACTATATTAGGTATTTTAGGTGTTACTATTTCTATACCAGCCTGTTTGGCCTGGTGAGGATTTTCCTGTCGATAAATAGTTCCTACTATTTTTCTCTCCGTATCGTCTAGTAGGGGAATGTTTTCTGCTTTAGGTATTTTTGAATCTTGGTACTCAAAAGGTGAGCGAACATCAATAAATAAAGGTTCGTTTAATCGCTCTGCTTCATCTACCGTGATAAAATCACATTTCAATACTGCCCCTTCTCTCATTCGTTAATATTTCTACAATATAAATAGAAGTCCTGCTCTTATTACCTCTTTTGTTGAAAGTTTCCCATGCCAATTCGAATAGCTTGATTAATAGGATAATTGTTGCTTAAGCCATAAATGAATCCAACAATGAAGTCTTTCTTGATTGTCTGACCGGGTAACAGCGAGACATGCTTAATGTTATTTTTATTAAAGAGCAATACTCCTTCTTCTTCGCATAAAATAAGAATTTTGCCCGCCGCATGAACCGATAGGAAATTATTATCAATCAACCGTTCGAATTGGGTATCATTAACTCCTAGCTGAGTCAGTTGTCTTTTTCCCAGTATAACAGTATCAAAATTTTTTATTATATCAGCTTTAAAAAAAGCAGTTATATCTTTCGTATCATATAGTATACATACCGAATTAATGTTGTTTCGCTTGGCAATATTCATCATAGTACCACATGTTTTTGCACCCATAGTACCATCGATAATAACTAGATTAGCCTGCTTAATTATGTGTTCTCTAGCTAATAGATAATCTGGGGTAATTAGGTCTAATGCATTATTACATACTATTGTCTGATTTTCTGTAATTATTTGAATAGCAGAATCGAGTTTCTCTTGAACAACCAGCATTTTTTTATCAATATTATCAGATTGCAGCTGGGATAAAACTGATTTACCAACAAAATCATCACCTAAGCCGGATATAATTATCACATTTTCATTTAGTTCAGCTAGCCCTGTACTTAGTGTGTAACCTAAACCATTAATTGATAGCTTTAATTTATTGTCTTTATTAATTGCACTAGCCACTATCCTGCCTAATATGGCAATAGCTTTAGGTTGGGTTAAGACATATCCACGTCCTATTATCTTCCCCTTTTTAATCAGGTTTGAAATGTGTACAGCTACTGCAGATCTAGTGATATCTAATTTCCTGGCCAACTCTTCCTGGGAAACCATAGGGTCTTGCTGCAGTATACCTAGTATCTCTTTTTCCCGATGGGTAAGCCCCATTTTTATCCCCTCTTTAATATAGTTTAGAAAAGACAAGCACTTGCTTAACATAAAAAATTATATCATTCATATATAATGCAGACAAGAGGAAATACCTTATTGTATTTCCTCTTGAGGTAAGTTTTTTACATCCTGCAATATTTCTAGATCTTCCATAGACATTAGAATATTTCTAGGCTTATTGCCTTCATAACCTCCTATTACACCCTGCTCCTCCAGCATATCCACTAATCGCGCTGCTCTATTGTACCCAATATGCAGTCTTCGCTGCAGCATTGATATAGATGCTTGTCCATGCTCTATAACTAGTTTTCCTGCTTCAAAAAAAAGGGGTTCCTCTTGTTCCACCAGCACATCAGCTTTAGCTGTATTAGCTTGGGTGTCTATAATTCCTTTTAGATACTCAGGCTGCCCTTGATGCTTTAAAAAGGTAACCACATCTTCAACTTCTTTATCAGATAAATAGCAGCCTTGAACCCTTACAGGCTTAGGAGCGCCTGTGGGATAATACAGCATATCTCCTCTGCCTAATAGCTTTTCCGCACCACCCATGTCTAATATTGTCCTAGAATCTGTTTGGGATGATACGGCAAAAGCTATTCTTGAGGGAATATTTGCTTTTATCAATCCAGTAATTACATCAACCGAAGGCCTTTGGGTAGCTACTACTAAATGGATCCCAGCTGCCCGAGCCATTTGAGCCAAGCGACAAATAGAATCCTCCACATCTACAGGCGCCACCATCATTAGGTCAGCTAATTCATCAATCAATACTACTATATAGGGTAATAGCTCTTCTACCAGCTCTGAAGAATTAGATTTTAACTTATTAAATCTAGTAATATCTTTAACTCCGTTTTTAGCAAATAGTTCATACCTGGTCTCCATTTCTTCAACTACCCATTTTAAAGAGGCGGCTGCTTTACGGCTATCTGTCACCACCGGGGAGATTAGATGGGGAATCCCGTTATAATTAGTTAATTCAACCATTTTAGGGTCTATCATCAACAGCTTTAGTTCATCAGGAGTAGCCTTATAAAGCAAGCTGGCAATTATTGTATTCATACACACACTCTTACCTGAGCCAGTAGCTCCTGCAATTAATAAATGGGGCATAGATTGTAGATTAGCTACAATAGGGTTGCCTGCTATATCTTTTCCTAAGGCTACGGACAATTTAGATGCTGCATGTTGAAAAGCTTCCGTCTCCAAGGTTTCACGAAAAGTAACTACACTTACTTCTTTATTTGGCACCTCAATTCCTACAGCTGCTTTACCGGGAATAGGAGCCTCAATTCTGACAGTACTGGCTGCAAGAGCTAAGGCAATATCATCTGCTAAATTTACGATTTTACTTACCTTTACTCCAGGAGCTGGCTGCATTTCAAACCTAGTTATGGTAGGACCTTTGCTAACTTGATTTACCTTAACAGTGATACCAAAGCTTGCAAGAGTCTCCTCTAAGAGCTTTACCTTTTCTGTTATATCCTTTTCAATTCTAGTGCTCTTCAAGTTAATATTCCGCTGTAAAATGCTTAGAGGTGGTAGCACAAATTCTTTCTTAGGATTTTCTTTCAAGATATCTATACATTCTTCCACCGAAGTGCTTTCTGATACAACAGGAATAGAATTTGAGTCTTGCTTTGGCTTAATTATTTTAAATTCTTTAACTGGGTTTGGCTCAAGTGTATCTTGGGAGCTTTTAGTATCACTTCCAGGATAGCTAAAGGCCTCACCTTCCTCTAAGGGTAAATCTATCTCATCATATTCTATTTTTTTACTAGACTTAGTTGCTGTTTCTTTCTTAGAGGCTGCTTTTCCACCATCGTCTGGATTTACATAAATGAAGTCAATAATTTTATCTCGATAGTTAAGATACCTGGAGCCTAGCCAGTTAAAAAATGTGACAACAGCATCGCTAATAGAAGATTTTGTCAGTAACAAAAAGCCTACAAAGTAACAGGCAATTACAATAATAATTGTGCCACTAGTTCCAAAAAGATAAGTAAATGCCAATATAATCCCTAGCCCAATTATACCCCCGCCATGACCCTGGAAAGCTGCACTTATATTCCAGTATTCAGCTGATACTTGTAAAGTTAAAGTCGCTAGGATTGTCAGCGAAATTATAGTAATGCCAGGTAATTTCTCGTTGATAACAGCAGATTTTTTACTACCCAACAGTAGTTTTACACCCCAGATTATCAAAATCAGAGGGATTATATATTTGCCATCACCAGTTAGACCCGCCATTATTTTTGCTATAAATGAACCAATAGCTCCAGCCCCATCTCCAAAAAACCTATTCTCTGGAGACAATACACTAACTAGCATAATTAGGGCCATTACAATAAATCCTATTCCAGCAAGTTCATTTTTAAGCTTTTGATCATTACTTTCATTTCTGGCTTTTGCCAAATTCTCACCCCTATAATACCGGCTACTCTAGGCCTACTTTTTTTGTGAAGGTTCATTGTCGTCCATTACTACTTGGGCAATATTTCTTGCATGATCTGCTATTCTCTCATAAGTGCTAATTATGTCTAAGAAGATTACTCCTGACACTGGAAAACATTTCCGATCATTTATTCTCTGAATATGACTCTTTCTCAATCTTTTCTCCACATAATCTATTTCATCTTCACAGGAGATTACCTCTTTAGCTAGCTTAGTGTCGTTTGTTTCTAAAGCCTGTAATGATTTGCAAATCATATTGTCAACTGAATAGAACATATCTTTTAATTCCTGAATAGCCGAATCGCTAAAGACTAACTCGTTTTCTATTCTAGATTCAGCTAGTTCTACGATGTTTTCACTGAGGTCACCAATTCGCTCTATGTCATTTATAGCATGCATCAAGCTAGAAATAAGTCTAGATTGACTTTGGGTTAAAGATTTTTGAGAGACATCAGCTAAGTATTTTACAATTTCTCTTTCCAGCTCGTTAACCACTTCTTCTTTCTGATAGACGCTTTTTATTAGATTTCTATCTTTTTCTAAAAAAGCTTGGGTTGATTCCACAAACATTTCACTGGCTAAAGAGCCCATACGGATCATTTCTTTTATGCTGCTGCCAATTGCTACAGCAGGAGTATTGAGCATGCGCTTGTCCAGATATTTGGGACCTCTTTCAATAATCAATTCTTCTCCTGGGACTATCTTTATTATTAGATTAACAAATTGAGATATAAAAGGCAAAATAATTAATGTGTTTAATACATTAAATATAGTATGCCCATTGGCAATTTGTCTAGGTATTTCCGAAGAAGTCATCTGAATAAGGGATATAAAGGGCTGTAATATAATTAGAAAAATAACAACACCGATAACATTAAACATTACGTGGGCTGCAGCAGCTCTTTTTGCTGTTAGACTGGTGCCAATTGCTGCTAGGACAGCTGTAATAGATGTACCAATATTAGTGCCTAATATTAGTGGTATTGCAGACTCTAAGTTAAGCAAGCCCTGCAAACTCAGGGCAACAATTACACCTGTTGAGGCACTACTGCTTTGCACCATTACAGTAAATACAGCCCCTGCTAAGACTCCTAAAAGAGGGATAATGCCAAAGCTAGCTAAAAAGTCAATAAAGGGCGGATAGGATCTTAATGGTCTTAGAGATTCTGACATAGTTGTCATTCCTAAGAATAATATACCAAATCCTAGAATAGCTTGGCCAGCATATTTATAGGTTTTCCTCTTGGATAAAAACATCATCACAAAACCTATGGCAATAGCAGGCAAGGCTAGTGCTCCTAGCTTAAAGGAAATCATCTGTGCAGTAATTGTGGTTCCAATGTTTGCACCCAGAATAGTGCCAACAGCTTGAGTTAAGTTCATTAAGCCCGCATTAACAAATCCTACTACCATTACTGTGGTAGTACTACTACTCTGAACTAGTACAGTGGTAATAGCTCCTGTAACAACTGCAATATAATGATTAGATGTCAAGACCTCCAAAATACGGCGCAGTTTCTCGCCAGCAGCCTTTTGCATTCCCTCCGACATCATCTGCATCCCGAAGAGAAATAGCCCTAGTCCTCCTAGCAAACCAATAATTATCCCCGCTACCTCGTTAAACGCCATTAAATTATCCCTCTCTCATTTTAAGTTATTTCTTAAAAATCCTTTTAAATTATATCATAAAAGAATTTTGTTAAAAAGACATTAATTTGTAGAAAAAGGCATCCATGATAGTTGGATGCCTAACACAAAAACTTATCGCTATTATTAAAAGCTCATTTTCAGCATATTGCCTGGCTGATATTTATCATGGAGGTAATCTGAAGGGTTAGAGCTGACAATTCTAACTATCCTTGCTTCCCCATCATCTAAAGCCTCTATTTCCATTTTAATACCCGATATTTCTACAATTCTATTTTTATTGGACTGTTGTGCCCAAGAAACGGAATAAAAAATTTCTTCTGCACTATAGGGAGTATAGAGAGTCATCATTAATGTATCTCCTTTCGTCCTTTAATTTCTCTTACCTTTGCAACTGCCTTTGCCAATCCTCCTACTTCATCTATCAGTCCTACCTCTACGGCATCTTTACCTACCAGGATAGTGCCTATATCTCTTGCTAGTTCTCCTGTTCTAAACATTAATTCTCTAAATCGCTCTTCTGAAATATTTGAGTGGGCCGTTACAAATCTAACAACCCGATCTTGCATCTTATCTAAATATTCATAGGTTTGAGGAACGCCGATTACTAATCCTGTTAAACGAATTGGATGTATAGTCATGGTAGCTGTTTCTGCAATAAAGGAGTAATCAGATGCTACTGCTATTGGAACACCAATACTGTGACCACCACCTAATACTATAGATACTGTAGGTTTAGACATGCTTACAATCATCTCTGCTATAGCCAACCCAGCCTCCACATCTCCACCCACAGTATTCAAAATCAAGATGATCCCTTCAACCTCTGAATTCTGCTCCAAAGCAACCAATTGGGGGATAATATGCTCATATTTAGTTGTCTTGTTTTGGGGGGGCATTACCATATGACCTTCAACCTGCCCCACAATAGTAATACAATGAATATTACTTTTGGTTTCAGGGACACTTATTTGTCCCAGCTCTTTTATAGCATCAATAGTATGATTGTTTCTTTCATTTTCATGGTCTTGCCTTTGATTCTCATTTTTTTCCATATAAGTAACCTCCCTTGAATTTATCCTTATTAGTATGACTATATTTTCTATAATGATACTTAAAGGATATATCTCAATGGGAGACAAATAAAAAAGGACAAATAAAAAAGCGCTAAATAGCGCTTTTAAACCTCCATAATAATGGGCATAATCATTGGTCTTCTCCTAGTCTTCTCAAATAAAAACTTACCTAACACTTCTCTAATGTTTGATTTAATGTCTGACCACTCTGATAGCTGTTTTTCCTGGCAGTGCCCCAAGGCATCACTTACCTTGTTTTTAGCTTCCTCCATTAACTTTTCTGATTCTCTGACATAGACAAATCCTCTAGATACCATGTCGGGACCTGCTACTACTTGACCAGTTTTTTTGTTAATAGTCACCACCACTATAAATATTCCATCTTGAGATAACTGTCGCCGATCTCTCAATACAATATTACCTACATCGCCTACACCTAAGCCATCTACCAATATTTTCCCCGCTTGAACACGACCATTTATCTGGGCTTTATCTTTAGCAATCTCCAGTACGTGACCATTTTCCATAACAAAGACGTTTTCTGTTTTAATTCCTACCTCTATTGCTAAACGTCTGTGCCTTACTAGTTGTCTATACTCTCCATGGATTGGCATAAAGTATCGAGGTTTGACCAAGTTTAATATAATCTTGAGCTCCTCTTGACTAGCATGTCCAGAAACATGTACTCCGCTGGCATTATCATAAATAACTCTAGCTCCTAATTTGAATAGTGTATCTATGGTACGACTAAAGGTTTTCTCTTTGCCTAGTAGATTGGTTGACGGGACAACTACAGTATCTCCAGAGCCTATCTGAAGCTGCTTATACTGATTACTACTGAGCTTACTTAAGCCTAGCAATGGTTCTCCCTGTTCACCGGTGGCCAAAATAGTCAGCTTGTTCCTTGGATAGCCCTTGGTCTGCTCAAAAGGCAGAAGAATATCCTCCGGTAATTCTAGCTTTTTTAGTTTTACTGCCGTTTCAATTGCAGTTAATAGCTTATTACCTAGTATAACTACTTTGCGGTTATATTTTTTGGAGACATCTATTATTTGTTGTAGGCGGTAAATGTTCGATGCAAAGGTAGCAACAATAATCCGATCTGCCTCAGCTTGTGTAAACACCCGTTCAAATGCTACTCCCACAGTTTTTTCTGAGGGGGTAAATCCAGGTTTTTCAACATTCATGCTATCAGACATGAGCAAAAGTACATTTTGCGAACCCAGTCTAGCGAAGTGATGAATCATCACTTCATCATTTATTGGCGTTTGGTCAATCTTAAAGTCTCCTGTATGAACAATTATTCCTAAAGGGGTCGTAATAACCAAGCCCACCGAATCAGGTATACTGTGATTAACTGGCAAAAATTCCACTCCAAATATGCCCAAGTTAATAGTTTGTCCCGGTGTGACGATATTTAATTGGGCAGTTTCCTTTCCCCAATTCTCTTGTAGCTTGGCTTCCAATAATCCTAGAGTAAGTCCAGTTCCATAAATCGGAACATTGAAATTCTCTAATAGATATGGAATAGCTCCAATATGATCCTCATGTCCATGAGTTAATACAATACCTTTAATGTGTTTCTTGTTTTCAATTAAATATGTTACATCAGGAATTACCACATCTACGCCAAACATTTCTTCTTCTGGAAACATTAAACCACAGTCTATCACTATAATATCGTCCCCGAACCTAATAGCCATTATATTTTTACCTATTTCACCTAATCCTCCGAGAGGAATAATAGAAACTTTACTATCATTTGCCATTTCCCGCACCTCCTAATTTTCTATGTATCTCTTTTATTACTATAAACATGGCTAGCCTAGGAGAAGACTACGGGGGTTCGATATTTAGTTTTCTCAGTTAATTATACTGAAATCTACCAAATGTTACAAGTAGAATATGATATTGATAGTATTGCCCTAAAGCTTATAAAAAAAACCTTAAAATGATTAGTGCGGAGAATTATAGCTCCGCACTAATCATTTTAAACTCTAACAAAACCTTATTAATGATTTCCTCTTCCGCCTTTGTAGCATCACACAAAGGACCTCTAACTCCTCCCACATCTAGTCCTATCTGTCGCAAAGCATATTTAAGAGGCACTGGATTTGCCGTGATAAATAGCATTTTAAAAATAGGCATTAAAGCAAGATGCTTAGCCAAAGCTTCCTTAGTACTACCTGCCTTAAATAATTCAATCATCTCTTTAATTTCCCTGCCTACTAAATGGGAAGCCACACTGACTACACCCTCACAGCCAAGGCTTAGCATAGGTAATGTTAGACTATCATCACCACTATAGATATAAAAGTCCTCTGGAACTATTCTCTTTAGCTCTGATACTTGATCCATGCTACCACAAGCTTCCTTTAAAGCTACTATGTTTTCTATGGCTGTTAATCTCTCCACTGTTTCAGGGAGCATATTTGTAACAGTCCTACCAGGAACATTATAGAGCATGATAGGTAAATCCACCTCTTTTGCTATAGTGGAAAAATGTTGATACAATCCCTCTTGAGAAGGCTTATTATAATAGGGTACTACCAGCATAATACAGTCTACCCCAGCCTTTTGCGCAGCTTTGCTAAGCAAAATAGATTCTTGAGTATTGTTTGAACCTGCACCAGCTATTACTGTGATATTCTTTCCTACTTCATCTTTAACTGTCTCAAACAAACTAATTTTTTCTTCCTTGGACATAGTGGGAGATTCTCCAGTGGTACCTGTTACTACTATTCCATCTGAGCCGTTTTCCACAAGATATCTGGCTATTTTTCTTGTCTTTCCAAGATCGACTTTTAAATTGTCATCAAGTGGTGTCACCATTGCGGTTATTACTCTTCCTAAATTCCTCATTCTTTCACCCCATTCTTATTACTATTGTCCTAAGTTAAACTGCTTGTGTAAAGCCCTTACCGCTAATTCCATATTTTCTTTTGCTACCAGGCACCAAATTGTGGTGTGAGAGTCTGCTGATTGCAATATTTCTATACCTTCTCTATAAAGGCATTCCACTATTTGAGACATTACACCTGGCACACCAGCCATGCCCGCACCTACTGCTGATACTTTAGCACAATTAGGTTTAATACCTGGATAAATGCCCAAATTATTTAACACTGCTACAGCCTTGTTTGCTACCTCATCTTTAACGGTAAATAGGATTTGATCTGGAAGTATATTTATAAAATCAACACTAATTTCTGATAAAGCCATGGCTTTAAATACTCTAACAGCAGTATCATTTATGCCTTTTGGATTATAAGATTTTAAATTATCTATTGTCAACTGGGTAACATTTGTTTTTTGAGTAATACCTGTTATTAGCTGGTAATTGGCAATTTCTACACCGGAGCTGATTAAATCATTTTTACTGGTAATGATAGTACCTGGCTCACTAGAAAAGGTTGATTTAATCTTTAGTGGTATATTATGCTGCATTGCTATTTCAACAGCCCTTGGATGAATGACCTTTGCTCCTTCATGGGCTAGATGGCAGATTTCATTGTATGTTATGACTGATAAGGTTTTGGCATCTTCAACTATCCGAGGATCAGCTGTTTTTATTCCATCCACATCAGTGTATATCTCCACAAATTCAGCTCCTAAGGCTACTCCTAAAGCTGCAGCTGTAGTATCACTGCCACCCCGCCCTAAGGTAGTTATCTCACCTGATTCTGATTGACCTTGAAATCCTGCAACAACTACTAGTTTTCCACCATCCAATTCCTTAAGCATTCTATCTGTATTTATCGATACTATTTTTCCTTCATTAAAATCGTTGGTTGTGATGATACCGGCTTGGCTACCGGTTAAGGCGATTGCATCTATGCCTTCTTTATTAAGCAGGCTGGTCAGCATAACACTAGATATTATTTCTCCACAGGATAATAGCAAATCCTGTTCTCGCTTAGGCAAAATGCCTGAGCTATGGGTTATCAATGAAAGTAACGTATCGGTGGCATAGGGTTCACCTTGTCGACCCATTGCAGATACTACAACTACTAATTTATAGCCTTGTCCTCTCGCCTCTTTAATCTTATTTAGAACAGCCCTGCGCTGTTCATCCATGGCTAAGGAAGTACCGCCAAATTTCTGCACTAAAATTTTCAAAGTCAAAGCACCTCTCTTAACCGGCAAATAGGGCTATATAAGGTTTTTCTCTATTAATAATTCTGCAATTTGTACTGCATTAGTGGCTGCTCCTTTGCGCAGGTTATCTGCAACCACCCACATATTTAGTCCTTTTTCTATACTCTCATCTTCTCGCACCCTACCCACATAGACTTCATTTTTTCCTTGTACGTCTATAGGCATAGGATACAAAAGATTTGCAGGATCATCTATAACCACTATTCCCGGGGCATTTTTAAGCAGCTCTAATGCTTCTAGCTTTGTTACTTTTTCTTCTGTTTCAATATTTATTGACTCTGAGTGTCCATTTAAGACAGGTACTCTTACTGCCGTTGCAGTAACCTGAATTCCTTGATCACCCATTATCTTCTTGGTCTCATAAACCATTTTCATCTCTTCTTTAGTATAGTCGTTTTCTAAAAAGACATCTATTTGTGGCAACATATTAAAGGCTATTTGTTTTACAAATAACTTTGGCTCTACAGCTCTATCTTCCAACACGTCTTTACTCTGAAGCAGCATCTCCTCCATAGCATCTGCACCTGCTCCAGAAACTGCTTGGTAGGTGGATACAACAACCCGTTTTATTTTGCTTTTTTTATGAATAGGATTCAGAGCTGCCACCATTTGGATAGTAGAACAGTTTGGGTTAGCGATAATTCCTTGATGCCATTCCACATCATGAGGATTAACTTCGGGAACTACTAATGGGACCTTAGGATCTAATCTAAAGGCGCTACCGTTATCTATCACTACTGCTCCTGCTGCTACAGCATGCTGACCGTACTCAACACTAGCTCTGCCACCGGCAAATAATGCAATGTGCACACCTGCAAAAGAATCAGGAGTTGTTTCCTCTATTACATAATCTTTGCCCTTAAAGTTAATGATTTTGCCTGCAGATCGCTCAGTAGCTAATAGCTTTAAGTCATTTACAGGAAAATTGCGCTCCTCCAATACGTTTAATATTTCTTGACCTACTGCTCCTGTTCCAACAACTGCTATATTATATAATTTCATTTTTTTCCCCCTAACTTTTCTTTTGCGGTACTAACTATACCTACTTTATCATAGATGCTTAGTATATTGAATCAGTACTGGCTGGATTTGTTTGCCTTCTAAAGCGCATTCAATGGTAGGCTTTATTAGCTCGCCTTTTGCCACTAGCGAATTAGCTTTTTCTAAATAATCATCTTGCCCAAAAGGCACAAGATAGATATTCTTCATATTAATGACTAGACCAATATTTTTAGCATTAATTCCCAGACCATCGTTTGTGGCAATAGATAATACTACCGGTCTCAAGTTTCTCAAATGAGCCTTTATAGCCATAAGGGCAACAGAGTCGGTAATACCGTTTGCTAATTTAGCAATAGTATTCCCTGTACAAGGAGTAACTACCAAAATATCAAATAATTTTTTTGGTCCAATAGGCTCCGCTTCAGTAATATTAGTGATAGGTTTATTTCCCGTAATTGATACAAGCTGATTAGTCCATTCTGATGCTTCACCAAAGCGAGTATCCGTACACTGTACTGTTTCAGAAATAATTGGATATACAGCTGCACCACTGCTCACCAGGTCTTTAATAATCCCCATTACTTGGCTTAAAGTACAATGGGATCCAGTTAATACAACACCAATTTTTTTGCCATTGAGATTCATAATTTGCACCTCCCGTAAATTGCATTTACAAGTTCTCCAAAATAAAAGAGGGAATGACCCTTGCCAATATTTCACCTGCTGTTTTTGGAGCAACTTTACCAGGCAACCCAGGAGCTAGAATAGCTTTAATTCCTAATTTTTCAGCTGCTTGAAAATCGGTTCCACCAGGCTGAGAAGCTAGGTCGATTATCAAGGAGTCTTTTGCAAGCTTGGCAATGATATCAGAAGTTAGAACCATCGCTGGTACAGTATTAAAAACCAGGTTAGCAGTTCCAATAGTTTCTAAAATTTGTTCAAATGAACAAACCTGATATCCCAACTCATAGCCTCTTGCAAAATCAGCCTTATTTCTTACCACAATTGTCACATTTGCTCCTAACGCTGCTAGTGTTCTAGCCATGGTAAATCCAACTCGACCAAAGCCTAATACAAAAGCCGAGCTGTTATGAATTGTAAAGTCAGTTTGCTCCATAGCTAGTTGAAGGGCTCCTTCAGCGGTAGGAATAGCGTTTAATATGGCAACCTCATCCACTTCAGCAATTTCTAATAGCTTAAGCCTATACTTAGCTGCCCATTCCCGCAGAAAAGGTTTTGCCACTCCCACAATAATTGGTGTTCCAGGTGCTAGTTTCTTTAGTAGAGCCTCGGTAAGCACCAGCTTTTCATGGGCGTATACAGCTCGTATATTGCCGTTTACATCTGTACCAGGCATAGGAAGGATCACCGCATCTGCATTTACCACTGCTTTTTCAAGACTAGGAGCAATTAATACTCCTTTTAGCTCATCCATTTCAGGAAAGCCTACCACTTTAAGCCGGGCACCCATGGAAACGAGTCTAGGAATAAGTACTAAGTCCCTATCGTCTCCACCTAGGACAGCAATGTTTATTCCTTCTAGCTTACAATTCATCCCACGACCTCCTAGTTGTCAGTTAGTAGCAATATATGTACATAGCAATTTAGAGGTGCAATTATTTTATTAAATTATTTTGTTTATCTATCCCATTAGCTTTTCTAAACCATATACGACCCCTTTCATTTGGCCAATCTTTCTAATAGAGAGCAGTATTCCTGGAGCAAAAGACTCTCTGCTGATAGAGTCATGTCTGATAGACAAGGTTTGTCCTAAACCACCAAATAGCACTTCCTGATGGGCAACTAACCCAGGTAGCCTTACACTATGCACTCTCATACCAGCATAATTTCCACCTCTGCTACCAGCTATTTTTTCATATTCATTAATATGCCCCTGGCGCAGCTCCCTGCTACGAGCTTCGTTTATCATCTCCAATGTTTTGATTGCTGTTCCTGAAGGAGCATCCAGCTTTTCATCGTGGTGATATTCTATTACTTCAACATGGGGAAAGTATTTAGCTGCCTCTTGTGCAAATCTCATCATCAGCACAGCTCCAATAGCAAAGTTTGGTGCAATAAATACACTAGTTGACTTTTCTTCACTTAAATGACTAATTTCTTTTAGCTCTTCATCGGTAAACCCAGTAGTGCCGACTACAGGAGAAACCTTATTCTCTAGAGCAGTCTTGACATTTTTCAAGACTGCTTGGGGATTAGTAAAGTCAACCATCACATTGGGAGAAGTTTTATTTATTGCATCAGCCAAATCTTCCGAAATTAATACTCCAGTAGCTTCTAGTCCTACTAAAAAGCCTACATCTGTTCCAGTATGCTTCACATCTATGGCAGCCACCAACTCCATATCCTCTGCAGAAAGAACAGCTTTGATAACCTCTTTGCCCATTCTGCCACTAGCACCCGAAACAAGCACTTTTATGCGGTTCATAATATTCCTCCTTAAAGGCATTCTTAGACATATTCTGTATTATATTCAGCATTTGTATTTTAAATCCTTCTATAAATACAAAAAAAATCACCCAGTATTCACGGGTGATTAATATGGGTTTAGACTGAATATTTTGAGAGACTAGGATGAGTACCGTCTAGTTCTACTATAATGACTTCTGAGCCAATTTTTTTTACTGACTGCCAAGGTATAATTAAGTGCTGTTTATCTAGCCAGACACTAAAAATATTTCCCTTGCCTGGCAAAATAATCGACTCTATAAATCCGGTTTCTGCATCTATTATAAGGTCCGATTCTCCTACTGTACCTAACCTTGCCCCGTCATAAATGTTAACTATCTCTTTTCCTACCAATTCACTCAACCGCACCGGGATACCTCCTTTGATTTCAGAAATTGAATATTTTTACAACTATTGGCTGTACTAGGGCTAAAACTATAGCTAAAAATGCTAGGGGATCAACATTTAGATACTCTGTTAATTGAACCTTATCCGGAATAGTTAAGCTCAAAAATGCCGTCAACATCAGTAATGATATATAAATGCCGCCAGCAATTGCTACTAGCTCTGCCAATGCCTTTGAAAAGGGAGATAGTTTAATTTCATCTGGTACCTTTGCTAAACTGGAACGCCTGTATTGCTGAGACATACGAAGCTTAACCCCAAGAAAAACAGCACTTATAAGCACCACTAATAAAATAATATTAATTAAGATAAAAACCACCTCCTAATACTATGTGTACTAGAGATGGTATCTTTTTATGCCAAGCATTCAATTTTTTTATTGTTACTGTCTACCTGTATGACCAAAACCACCTTCATTTCTTCCAGTCTGCTCTAAGTCAGTCATAATTTCCAGCTCTGCAATGGCTACTTTATTTATAACTAATTGGGCAATTCTATCACCAGGTTGCACAGTATAGCTATCCTCTCCCAGATTGATCAGGATAACCTTTATCTCACCACGATAATCCCAATCTACTGTTCCAGGTGTATTTAAACAGGTAATACCATGATGTAAAGCTAACCCACTACGAGGCCTTACTTGGCCTTCGTAGCCTGGAGGTATCCCAAGGGCAATTCCTGTAGGTATTGCTGCTCGTTCCAGTTTATTAAGTGTAATGGGTTCATCTAAAGCAGCTACTAAATCTAAGCCAACAGAGCCGGTAGTTTTGTACTCAGGGAGCTTAATTTTTTTATCTGTTACAAATTTAACTTTAATATTAATTTTTTCTACCCTGGATTCCATATTTATTGATAATCTCCTCTATTTTTAAATTGCTACACGAAGGACCAATTGTAGTAATAGAAATCTTGCCAGCATCAAATAATCTCTCCGCCATTTGTTTCACATCTTCTGCAGTTACTTTAGTAATTTTTTCTATTATCTCATCTGGACTGATAATTCTGTTAAAGCAAAGCTCTGATTTACCCAGTCTACTCATTCTACTAGATACATTTTCTAGGCCTAGAAAAATGTTTCCTTTTATTTGTTCTTTAGTTCTACTGATTTCATCCTCATCTATGGGTTGGTTTTTTAATTTAGATAACTCTTGAATTACCAGACCTGTTACCTCATCAAAATTATCAGGACTTGTACCTGCGTATACTGTAAATAGCCCACTATCTCTAAAAGCAGAGTGGTATGAGTAAACAGAGTAGGCTAGCCCTCTCTCTTCTCTAATCTCTTGGAATAATCTTGAACTAAGACCACCTCCAAGGATGTTGTTTATTAAATGAATCTGATATATATTTTCATCTTCCTGAGATAGTCCTGGTACTCCAAGGCATAGTTGCAGTTGCTCAGTACTTTTTTCAATACAGTTTATACCTGTATGGGGAACTGGAATAGTATTGTCTTTAGCAACTGCTTTACCTGTTAGCTTTGTAAAAATAGGTGTCAGCTTATCTACTATCTCTTGGTGTTTAATTTTGCCTGCTACAGCTACAACAATATTAGGTGTAGTATAGTGGTTTTTAAAATAATTATAAACTAAATCCCTGTTGAGATTGGCTACCGAATCCTGTGTACCTAAGATTGGTCTACCAATTTTATGATTAGCCCAAACGTGGGTGGCAAACAAATCGTGGACTAGCTCATCGGGCGAATCCTCATACATTTTAATTTCCTCTAATACAACTTTTTTTTCCTTTTCTATTTCTTTTTCTGCAAAAAGCGAATTAAAAAACATGTCTGTAAGTACATCTACAGCTAAGTCCATATGTTCATCTAGCACTTTGGCATAATAGCATGTATATTCTTTAGTTGTGAAGGCATTAAGCTGTCCACCTACTGCATCTAAAGCTTCAGCTATTTCCTTTGCTGTGCGTCTTTCTGTGCCTTTAAACATTAAATGCTCTAAAAAGTGGGATACACCATGCTCTTCAGGCAGTTCATCTCGTGACCCTACCCCAACCCAAATCCCTACAGCAACCGAGCGAACATACGGTATTTCCTCTGTTACTATGCGAACACCGTTAGGCAAAACCTCTTTACCATACATTATTTCCTCTCCTCCTATCTCAATTCTATCTTCTTTTTCTGTAAAAATGGCATAATTCCTTTTTTTGTTCTAAGATTTTCATCAGCTTCAATGTGAAATACCAGCTGTTGTTGTTAGCTTTAGCTTGTCCCCCAAAAAATAAAATGAGAAAGCAAATCAGCCTCCCCAATTTTAAGACATGCCAAATAATTTAGCCACCCCTTCATAATATGCTTACAAATATTATGTCCTTATCTTTAATTAATTATTTCAGATACTGTCATAAAAGAATAGCCTTGCTCTTTTAGCTTGTGAATTATTTCTGGCAATGCAAGAACCGTATTTTCCGTGGGATGCATCAATACTATCGCACCATTAAATGCCCTAGGAACAATCCTCTCAACTATTGTGCTTGGCTTGGGCTTTTGCCAATCAATAGTATCTAGACTCCAATAAATTGTACGGTATCCTATTTTTGCTGCCGCATCTACCACATGCTGCTTTTTTTCTCCATAAGCTGGGGCAAACAATCTAGTCTTAAATCCAGTAATTCTTTCTATAGCCTGCTCAGTTTTTTGAATTTCTTCTATGTTCTGCTGAACAGAAAGCTTATCTGGATGAGGATGGGAGTAACCGTGATTGCCTAACTCATGCCCCCTACTATAAATATCCTTTACTATATCTGGATGTTTTTCTACCCATTTTCCGCTTAAAAAGAATGTAGCCTTTACGTCTTTTGTATCAAATACTTCCAGCATTTTTGGTATGTATTCTTCTCCCCAGTCCACATTTACTGTTAAGGCGATAGCCTTTTTATCAGCATTTCCCTGATATATTGGTTCCATTTTTGTTGTAGGCATAGTCAAATTGTTTATTGTGTACCTATATACCCCAAAAGTCATAA
Organism: uncultured Clostridia bacterium; assembly: GCA_964454195.1. Taxonomy (GTDB): domain Bacteria; phylum Bacillota; class Desulfitisporia; order Desulfitisporales; family JAWSUQ01; genus CAYVRD01. Next base: position 11,287 of record CAYVRD010000014.1, on the reverse strand, counting down.
TACAGATAAGTGCAATTCCGATAGCGAGTTTAATAGCCTTCTTTTTAGATAAAAAAAGTACCTGCAAAATAGCTCCCTCCTAAGTATTATAATTTTTAAATATCAATACATGCTTATTGTTCCTTGCCCAGGATCCAAACCTCTACTTTTGATCCATTTAGACTAGCCTTAACCAGCACAGGACCATTTAAGCTGTTGAGGAATTTTAGATCTTTAGAGCCGTATGAAACTGCAGCATCTCGATTTTCTGGCACATATCGGACTCTTTTTGAATGGGGATGTCTTTCTACTATTTTTAAGTTGCTTCTCAATGCAGCGTTGTAAAGGGTGGAAGAAACTTGGCAAACCCCACCTCCCGTTCCTAGGGCATAGGCGCCACCAGAAATGATTGGAGCCATGCGATACCCCTTAGTGACTGATCTGGGACCAGTTGTTAAATTAAAAGAGAACAGTTCGTTTGGCAGCAATAGCGTATTATTAATGGCTTCTATAGCTATTTTAACATTTTGATATCTTTCTAAGCTGCCGGAAAACCATGTTGTATAGCTCCCCAACACTTTGTTTAAGGATTTTATATCCTGGGTGGTTACTTGAGGCTCTATTAAATAGGTTATTAGCTCCAATGAGGTGTGGGCAGGACTGTTTAGTACTAAGCCTATGGTTCGTTCTTGATCTACTGCTATGCCTGTATTGCTTGGCACTATTTCTCCTGTCTTCTTATTGATGCCAGCATTTTGCATTTCCCGCTCTCTTTCTATAGCCAGTAGTTCAACTATTTGACTTACTTCCTTATATAAATATCCTTCCATATTTATTCCCTCTAATACTACGCCTGGTGCAACACCGTATTTTTTTCGTTCATAATAATTATTTGTCCATTTTACTGCGCTAAAACTTAATAATATAAATCCAATAATAAGGGCCAATACCACTGGAGTTTTCAGCACATTCAAGACTTTCTTCTTCATATTTCAGCCCTCCCCTAAACCTTGCGTCTGTGAAAATATATTTATCTATAGACAAGAAAAGAACTAGAAAAATAAAAAAACCCTAAATAGGGTTTTTATAAAAAAATCATATTGTTCAGTCAGCCTAGTCTTGCTTTTCCGTCTGCTCTTTTAAGGCTGCTTTCCTGGAAAGGTTAACTCGACCTTGCTTATCGATTTCAGTTACCTTAACTAGTATCTCATCACCTTCATTTACTACATCTTCCACTTTGGCAACTCTGCTTTCATCTAGCTGAGAAATATGTACTAGCCCTTCCTTGCCAGGTAATATTTCTACAAAAGCACCGAAATTCATTAATCTCATGACTTTTCCTAGGTATATTTTTCCTACTTCTACTTCTTCTACTAAGCCTGCAATTATTTTAAGAGCTTTTTTACCCGCCTCGATATCTTGGGTAGCTATGAAAACTTTGCCGTCATCCTCTATATCAATTTTGACGCCTGTTTCCATAATAATTTTTTTAATTGTTTTCCCACCTGGCCCAATGACATCTCTAATTTTGTCAGGGTGAATTTGGGTGGTAATAATTTTAGGTGCGTAAGGAGATAGCTCTGCTCTAGGCTCACTAATAGTTTTTAGCATTTCATTTAAGATGTGTAATCTGCCTTTACGCGCTTGCTCTAAAGCATTGTGTAATATTTCCCGATTTAGGCCATCTACCTTGATGTCCATTTGAATAGCAGTTACACCATTAGCAGTGCCTGCTACCTTAAAGTCCATGTCTCCTAAAGCATCCTCTACGCCTTGTATATCAGTAAGTATAGCAATTTTCCCAGCTTCTTGAATTAAACCCATAGCTACCCCTGATACTGGTGCTTTTATCTTTACTCCTGCATCTAGTAAAGCTAGGGTACTACCACACACACTGCCCATAGAAGTAGAGCCATTAGACTCTAAAGCTTCTGATACTAATCTTATAGTGTAGGGAAAGACTTCTTCGTTAGGTATCATTGGTTCAAGAGCTCGCTCTGCCAATGCCCCATGACCGATTTCCCGACGCCCTGGTCCTCTAGTTGGTCTTGCTTCGCCAACACTGAAAGGGGGAAAATTGTAGTGGTGCATATATCTCTTAGAATCTTCCAAATCTAGGCCATCTAATATTTGCTCTTCGCCAGCTGCACCCAAGGTAGCAACAGTTAAAATCTGGGTTTCTCCTCGAGTAAATAAGCCTGTCCCATGAGTACGGGGCAATACACCAACTTGGGTCCAAATAGGCCTCACTTCATCAGTGGCTCTTCCGTCTATTCTCAATCCCTTAGTCACTATCATATTGCGCATAGCAGTTTTTTCTGCTTTTCCGATTACCTCTTTAATGAGCTTAATTTCTTCAGGATATTTCTCTTCTAATTGAGCTACCAGCTCTTTTTTCGCATTAGAGAGGTATTCTTCCCTTGGTTGCTTTTTAATTCGATTGTTAGAGCAGTATTCTAAAGCTGCTGTAATTGGCTCTAAAGCCTGAGCATATATTTCCTCTGCTAGTTCATTAACTGGCACTGTTGGAACAACCTTTTCCTTAGCATAGCCCAACTCTAAGGCTTTCTCTCTAAACTTCTCTTGAAAATCAACTATTTCTTTTATTACTTCATGGCCAAACATTACTGCTTCTAAGATTATTTCTTCACTTAATTCTTGAGCACCCGCTTCTACCATCAAAACAGCGTCTTTAGTACCAGCTACTGTTAAATCTAATTGGGTTAGCTCATCCTGTTCTACATTGGGGTTTACTATAAATTGTCCATCAATAAGGCCAATATTAACGCCTGCAATAGGTCCTTCAAAGGGTATTGATGAGATTGTCAGTGCAGCAGAAGCCCCTACCATTGCTGCAACAGCAGGTGGATTATCCTGATCTACTGATAATACTGTAGCTACAATTTGCACATCATTTCTATAGCCTTTTGGAAATAAAGGCCTTATTGGTCTATCAATAAGCCTAGCGGCTAGGGTTGCTTTTTCGCTAGGTCTACTTTCCCTCTTTATAAACCCTCCAGGTATTTTTCCTACTGCATATAATCTTTCTTCATAATCTACAGTTAACGGAAAAAAGTCAATCCCTTCCCTGGGTTCCTTAGTTCCAGTTGCTGTCACCAAGACCATTGTGTCTCCATATCTTACTAATACCGAGCCACCGGCTTGCTTTGCTAATCGCCCCGTCTCAAGGGTCATCGTCCTGCCACCAACATTTAAACTCATAGTTAGTGGTTCCTGCCAATTTTGCATAAGCTTTTTTACCTCCTTATAAGTTATCTTTTTTCTTTTTATTTTACAATCAATAAATCTTCTACATATTAACTAGTATTTCCTCCTTTAACAAAAAAAACCAAAAAGAGTGGGATTCCTCCCACTCTTTCTTAGCGTCGTAGCTGTAATTGCTCTATTATCTGACGATAGCGATTAATGTCATTTTTCTTGAGATAGTTTAACAAGCCTCTGCGCTGACCAACTAGCTTTAAAAGACCTCTTCTAGAATGATGATCTTTTTTATGCTCTTTTAAGTGCCCAGTAAGATAGTTAATTCTCTCAGTTAAAATGGCAATTTGTACTTCTGGTGAGCCAGTGTCTGTTTCATGTAGCTTATATTTCTGAATTATTTCCATTTTTTTATCTGTGTTTAGTGCCATTTTGATTCACCTCCTTATTATTTGGTATCCCCATAAGCCAAGTAACTCGTTGGAGAGTCGAATAACCTAGCAAACGGTTCTATCTAAGACCTCAATTGTTAAACTGAGGAGCTTATTCATTTTCCTATCACAGTGATTACTAATCTGCCTGCAACAATGTCCTTAGCAACTAAATCAAACACTCTACCTTCTTTACTGATAAATCCTCTAAATCGGGTTGCCGAAGGTATATAGCCTGGAATTTGCATTGCAGCATTAATAATGTCTTCAACTGCTATCTTATCTTGACGCAAATCTTTTAATCTCTTTTTTGCGTGTTGGGTAATAATAACTATATTTTTCATGTTTTCTAATAGGCTCTTTGACTGAGATAATCTACATCCTCTTCAGCCAAAATTGTATAAAGAGCATCTTGAAAAGCCTGCATAGCAGCTTGCTCACTGCCATTTTCTTTATAAAGTAGCTCTAGTTCTTTTTTGAGCTCTAGAAAGCTTTCGCTTATACAAATGTTGGCAATTAGCTTAATATGCCTTTTCATTTCATCGTGTCGGGAATCATTATTACTTATCATCATTGCTATCCCCCCACCCAATAGATTTTAACACAGCAGTATGCAAATGTAAATTACTAATGCTATATTTTTAGTTATAACAGGGAGATATTATTACTTTTTTTATCATATATTAAATTTATTATTTTTCTGGAATTATATTCATCCGCCTTTATCTGAGCTATTAATTCTTCCAGATTGGCAAATTTTTGTTCTTCTCTAAGTTTTTCTAGAAGGTATACCTCTATGTCACTCCCGTATATTTGTTGGTTGAAGTCTAATATATGCACCTCAGCAACCTGCTGGAGTACATTGGTAACAGTAGGTCTTATGCCTATGTTTAGCATACCAAAATAATAATTATCCTTTAGCTTAACTAAGGTTATATATACTCCTCTTTGAGGAAGAAGAATATTCCCATCTACTTGGATATTAGCGGTAGGATAACCTAGCTTGCGACCAATCTGGTTTCCTTGAACAACTTGTCCCTCTAGCAACGGTGACTTACCTAACAATTTTGTGACTAACCTAATATCTCCATTAGTGAGGGCTGTTCTTATTCTACTACTACTAATTATATCTCCTTCTAATTGCACCGGTGGTATCATTTTAAAAGGTATTTTATGCTGATTACAAAGGCTCTCTAAGAGTTTCCAATTTCCTTTACCACCTTTTCCAAAGGTGTAATTGAATCCTACTACTAGTAGAGCTAAATCTATCTGACTTACTAGCTGCTGAAAAAAATCTTCAGCCTCTATTGCAGCAAACTTTTTGTCAAAGGCAACTTGAATTACTAGATGTATACCCTGTTCAGCAAAAAGCTTATACTTTCTTTCCTCGGTTACCAGTGTTTTAGGTATATTATTTGGATTGAGTACTGTGCCGGGGTGGGGATAAAAGGTTAAAATAGCTGGTGTACCATCAATTTGGCTCGCGTATTCTGTCACTGCCTTAATAAGCTGCTGATGACCTAAGTGGACACCGTCAAAATTTCCTAATGCAGCACATATCTTTTTATAATTTTTAGCCTCTGATATTGATTTAACCAAATTCATCGGTTTTAAAACTCCCTTAGAGCAAAGTTTTCTTTAGTTTTAATAAGCATATGCCATCCTGGTTTACATTAAATTCTCCTATCCCAATTAGGGTATCTCTAGTATCAAAAACTTTTGTCAACCCGGATCCGGGCAGGGGAATAGGCTGTCCATGTAGGAGCTTTTTAACTTTTATTTCATCTAAGGCAGTCCTTGTTATGCCTTGCAATGAGTCACTTATACTAATACCAACCCCTATTAGTTCTTGACCAAGCTCTTCCATTTCTTCAATGGTAATAGAGTTTATGATATGAAAGGGGCCAGCAGCAGTTCTCACAAGAAAAGACATCACTCCCCCACAACCTAAGCTTTGTCCTAAGTCATGACATATAGTGCGAATGTAAGTACCTTTACTACATAAGATATCAAACAAAATGGTATAATAGGAGCCAATTCTCTTGATTTCTAGAACATCAATCTCTTTTATTATTGCTGTCCTGGCAGGAACATCGATGTGATTTCCACTGCGAGCCAATTGATATAGCTTTTGTCCATTAATTTTAACAGCTGAATACATTGGTGGTACTTGACTAATAGTCCCAACAAAGCTCTTTAGATTAGCTATTATAGCTTCTGGACTTATACCCAAGCACTGGGCATTTTCTATAATTTTTCCATCCAAGTCCTGGGTGTCAGTAGCCATACCCAGCAATGCTTCACAGCGATATCGTTTGTCATCAGCTAGATATTCAATTGCCTTGGTAGCTTTTCCCACAGCAATAGGCAATACTCCTGCTACGCTGGGATCAAGAGTTCCAGTATGCCCTACTTTTTTTGTTTTGAGGATTCTCCTGGTGAAAGCTACCACATCGTGAGAAGTCATTCCTGGAGGCTTTAAGCAATTAATAAAAAAATTCATTATCTCACCTAACTTATTTTAGCTGCTTATTTACGGTATTTAGAATGTCATTGATTAGGGTTTCCATTTGAGTGTCAGCTACAATACAACCGGCAGCTCTCTGATGGCCTCCACCGCCAAACTCCGCTGCTATTTTATTTACATCTAACGCTCCTTTGGAGCGAAAGCTTACCTTTAGCTTATTGTCTTGGGTTTCCTTGACTAAAAATGCTACCTCTACTCCGTTTATAGTCTTAGCATAATTAACTAGATTTTCACATTCTTCTACTGAAACCCCGTGTTCATCCATCATTTTTGAGCTTATGCCTATCCATGCTATTTTCCCCTCTTTAGATATCTCTAGTACATTTAGGGCAGCAGCTAAAAACCTTATATAACCTAATGAGGAGGTTTCATATATTGAAATATTAATAGTTTCCGTATCTGCTCCATTGCCTAACAAAACTGCTGCTGTTTCTAAGGTGAATGGGGTAGTATTGCTAAAGCGAAAGGATCCGGTATCTGTCATTAGTGCTGTATATAAAGCAGTAGAAAGCTGAGGTGTAAAAGTAACTCCCATCTGTTGCAAAAGCTTATATACTATTTCACCCGTAGCCGCAGCAGCAGTATCTACCAGATTGACCTTAGCAAAGTATAGGTTGCTCACATGATGATCTATATTCATAATTATACTCAAATTATCAGGGAGTACATCAAATCCAGTTCTTCTCCATTCAGTACAATCAAGGGTAATGATCTTGCCACTGAAATTATTGAGATCTTGACAGACTGTTACTGGATAGAGCTCAGTCAAGAATTTTAGCTTTTGGGGCGTATTGTCATGATTTATTATAGTTACCCGTTTCCCCAATTGGGTTAAGCCTAAAGCCATCCCCACTAGGGAGCCCAGGTTATCTCCATCCGGATTGATATGGGATATTAGGATAATATCTTCATGCTCACTTAAAGCTTCTATAGCTTTCTGATACTGGGTCAGTGTACTCATAGCTATAGCTGCTCCTCTTTAACTTTAGACAAAATTGAATTGATCTTTTGACTATAATCTAGAGACTCGTCAATTTTGAAGTGGAGCTCAGGCATATAGCGCAGCTTAATACGCTTTGATAGCTCTGACCGCATAAAACCACTTGCTTTAGTTAGACCCAATATGGAGTCGCCTTTTGCTTTCTCATCTCCCAAAACGCTTAAGTAAACTTTGGCATGTCGCATATCCCCTGATACTTCCACTCCAGTAACTGTAACAAAGCCAATTCTAGGATCTTTAATCTCATCTTTTATTAGTTGAGATATTTCTTTTTTTAACTCCCCCGCCAATCTATTTGCACGATGACTAGTCATACAGCAGGCCTCCTTGTTCATTTACAGTTGACGCTTTACCTCTTCTAAAATAAAACCTTCAATGAAGTCTCCTTCTTTTAAATCATTGAACTTGTCTATGCCAATACCACATTCGTAGCCCTGAGCTACCTCTTTTACATCATCTTTAAAGCGCTTTAGTGAATCTAAATCACCCTCGTGAATAACAATTCCATTTCTAATTACTCTAACCTTACAATGATTATTTATCTTGCCTTCCACTATATAGCACCCACCAATACTGCCTACTTTAGGTACTTTAAATACTTGACGAACCTCTGCTCTACCTGTTACTACTTCTTTGATATCTGGATCTAGTAAGCCAGACATGGCCGCCTTTACGTCTTCAATAGCGTCATAAATAACTCTATATAATCTAATGTCTATGCCTTCTCGCTCAGCAGCTCTTCGTGTATTTGAGTCGGGTCTTACATTAAAACCAATAATAATCGCATTTGATGCTGTAGCTAACATTACATCAGTTTCAGATATGGTACCAACGCCATTGTGAACGATATTAACTCGAACCTCATCTGTTGATAATTTCTCAAGAGATTGCTTGATAGCTTCTACCGAGCCTTGAACATCACCCTTGATAATTACATTAAGGTCTTTAATTTTTCCCGCATCAATATGCTTGAAGAGATCATCTAAGGATACTCTACTTAACTTTTGTTGGTTTTCTTCTTTCTTCTGTTGTATTTTTTTGTGAACTATATTACGGGCAGTCTTTTCATCAGGAACTGCAAGAAAAATATCTCCAGCCAGTGGCACATCTGATAGTCCTAATACTTCCACCGCCATAGATGGCTCAGCCTTTTTTACTCTTTTAGCGCTATGGTCCATCATGGCTCTCACTTTGCCAAATGCCCAGCCTGCCACCACCACATCACCTTTATGAAGTGTTCCCTTGTGAACTAACACTGTAGCTACTGGACCTCTTCCCTTATCCAGCTCTGCTTCGATTACCACACCTGTAGCTCTTCTATTAGGGTTGGCTTTAAAATCCTCCATCTCAGCTACTAACAAAATCATCTCTAAAAGCTCTTCGATACCTGAACCAGTATGGGCTGAGACGTTAACACAAATAGTATCTCCACCCCATTCTTCTGCTACCAGGCCATACTCAGTTAGCTCCTGTTTTACGCGATCGGGATTTGCTGCTGGTTTATCTATTTTATTTATAGCTACTATTAATGGAACTTTAGCTGCTTTAGCATGATTAATAGCTTCTACCGTTTGGGGCATAACTCCGTCATCCGCAGCTACTACTAGGATAGCTATATCAGTTGCATTAGCTCCCCTTGCTCTCATTGCAGTAAAGGCTTCATGTCCTGGAGTATCTAAAAAGGTAATTTTTTTGTCATTATGCACAACCTGATAGGCTCCAATATGTTGGGTTATACCCCCAGCTTCCTTAGCTGTAACATTAGCACTTCTAATCTTATCTAAAAGAGAGGTTTTTCCGTGGTCTACATGTCCCATTACTGTAACAACTGGTGGCCTAAACCTCAAATCTTCTAGAGCGTCCACATCTTCTTCTATCTCAATAGTATCAGCTTCGGCAACAGCATTTACTTCTACAGTGACACCAAATTCTTCTGCAACTACAACAGCAGTTTCACTATCAATTTCTTGATTAATAGTAGCCATAATACCAAAGCCCATTAATGCCTTTATTATTTCTCCCGAGCTCTTATTCAATAGATTTGCCAGTTCTTGAACTGTTAATTTTTCGTTTATCACAATATTAGTCGGTTTTTCCTGCATATTTTTATCCTTAATATTTGTATTTTTATGTTGCTGCTTTTGTTGTCTATTTTTTTGTTTAGACTTATTGGTGGTGTTCTTATTAGAAACTTGAACAGCCTCTGATTCTACCTTGACTTTATCTAGCACTTCTATAGGAGGTGCCTCTTTCTTCTCTTCAACCTTAGGCTGCCCAACTACAGTGAGATTGTTCTTGATGAACTTTACCTCTTGATCATTCAAGCTGCTCATGTGGTTTTTCACATTCAAATCCAGTTGCTTTAACTTCTCCAATAATTCTTTGTTACTAAGACCTAATTCTTTTGCTAACTCATATACTCTTATTTTTACCATACATATACCCCCAATTAAAGAATTAACTAGGCAACAGATCAAGTAATACACTAGCAATTTTTTCGTCGTTAACTGCTATAAGTCCTCGAGGCGATTTGCCAATTGCCGTCCCAAGTTCAAGTTTCGTCCCTAATCGATAGCATTTTACGTTATAATATCTGCAGCTTGACTCCACATCTTTCCATGTCCGCTCTGAAAAATCTTCAGCCCCAATAACTAATTTTGCTTTACCTTTTTTGATGTAGTCTCGCACAGTCTCGGTGCCAGAGGAGATAACTCCTGCTTTTTGAGCAAAGCCTAGCATTTGAAGAAATTTGTTATTCATCGCCTTCACCAGCATATTGGTCTCTTAGTTCACTGTAGACTTCTTCGGAGATTTTTTCCTTAAATGATTTTTCCAAACCCTTTGTCTTAATTGCTTTTAAAAGACACTCTTTGTTTGCGCAAATATATGCCCCTCTTCCTGATTTTTTTCCAGTTCGATCAACCAGAAAAATATTTTCGGAAGTTTTAACAATTCTTATAAGCTGTTTCTTATCCATTACCTGATTGCAACCCACACATTTTCTTTGAGGAACTTTTTTGACCTTAGCCATTTTATTCCTCCTTTATGGATTCAATAATTCCAGAGCTTTGACTTTCACTCTTGATATCTATTTTCATATTTGTAAGCTTAGCTGCCAATCGGGCATTTTGACCCTCCTTACCAATAGCTAAAGATAATTGGTAATCAGGAACAACAACCTTTGCTACGTTCTCTTCTGGAAGAATCACTACCGACACAACCTTTGAGGGGCTTAAAGAATTTGCAACGTAGACAGCAGCATCTTCATTCCACTTAACAATATCTATTTTCTCACCATTAAGCTCGTTTACAATAGTCTGAACCCTTGCTCCTTTAGGTCCTACACATGCACCTACAGGATCAATATTATGATCTACTGAGTAAACTGATATCTTGGATCTTGAACCTGCTTCTCTTGAGACAGACTTGATCTCGATTACCCCATCATAAACTTCTGGGACTTCTAGCTCAAACAATCTTTTTAGCAGCCCTGGATGGGTGCGGGATACTAAAATCTGCGGCCCTTTAGTAGTTTTCTTAACTTCTACTATGTAAGTTTTTATACGATCGCCATGCTTGTATATCTCTCCTGGAATTTGCTCAGATGGTGCCAAAACTGCCTCGGTTTTTCCCAAGTCAATATATATATTTTTCATCTCTTGTCTTTGCACTATGCCGGTTACTATATCGCCTTCTCGGTTTACAAACTCATCGTATATTATGCCACGTTCCGCTTCTCTAATCCTCTGTACTACAACCTGCTTTGCAGTCTGAGCAGCGATTCGGCCAAAATTTCTTGGCGTCACCTCTTGCTCAAAGATATCACCTATTTCATATCTAGGATCTATCTTTCTAGTTTCCTCAAGAGTGATTTGGTTGCGTTCATCTGTTATTTCTTCAACGATTTCTCTGCGATTGTAAACATGAAACTCACCTGAAACTCGGTCAATTGTTACCCGCACATTTTGTGAGCTGCCAAAATTTTTTTTGTATGCTGATACTAACGCTGCTTCTATGGCATCAAGCAAAACCTCAGCAGTAATCCCCTTCTCCTTTTCTAAATCATGTAGAGCATCTAAAAACTCACTATTCATTATTAATTTACCCTCCCTATTCTATTGTCAAGTTGAC
>CAYVRD010000013.1:0-33333 GCA_964454195.1 uncultured Clostridia bacterium | reverse complement strand
CTTTTTCATATTGTGATATAGCCCAAGAGCCTTGACAATGCCTACGCGCTTGACAGCTTGTAAATTGGTAAAATAGTTGTTATAAGCTACCAGACCAAAGCTGTCGGCAATTCCTATCAAAATCACTGCTATAAAGGCTGCTATCACAGTGCCTTGGGTAGAAAAAATTAGCATGGCAAGGGCCACTATTAGTCCTGCCACCATAATTGACTTCTCACTGCCTAAATACTTGGTGGCAAATCTACTTAAAATAGGGCCAAGGTAAACTATGCTCAAGCTGTTAAGCATGAAGGCTCGGCCCACATTGGAGGTGGATATCCCCTGGCTTTGGGCAAATAGAGGAAAGTAATAATCTAAGAACATGGTGCAGATAGCTGTGGGAATCAATATTAGGAGAAAAAAGGCGGCTACATTTTTATTAGCCAGAAAGCCTAGCATACTGATTTCACTGCTCTGCTGCTTTTGGACATCCATTTTGACCTTCTTAGGTGGTGCTGGCACAAATATAAAAGCATATAGGGTAGCAACTATTACTGTTGCCAGTGCTATAAAAAACACCAGGGAGTAGCCGATGCGATCGGCTAGCATTGCTCCCACCACTACCCCATTGATAATACCTGCATACATACCCGACAGCATAGCAGAAACTGCTTCTGTTCGGCACTCCTCAATAGGACTGGAGTTGGCAAAGCTGCGCATGGCCATGAGAGCCAATCCATAGCCGATACCAGCGGTACCTCTAGCTAGGATAAACATATAGGGCTCCCAGGCTAATCCCGACAATATCATCCCTACGCATAAAAAGACTAATCCTATAAACAGAACTTTGCGCCACCCCAGACGGTCATTTAGCTGCCCTGCAGCTACCATTGCTATTCCTGCACACAGCATCTCTACAGAGATAGGCAAGCCAAGCACCAGGTTTTTGGGCAGTCCTAAGATAGGCCGGTATAGCTCCTTCATCAGTACTGGAATAAAGGCCGCAGACATAAACACTGCAAAAAACATAATGTATGCTAAAGGCCGGGTAATAGTTAAGTCGTGCTTTTCCTCAAGCTGCTTTTCCAAACCAAGCTGTTCTAGCTCCTCCCTTTCACCCTTGAGCTGTCGTTTCAAGAAGATGAGAAATAGGATGCTGATCTCTACCATCAGAACTAGTGAAACCACCAGAACTGTGGCCATGTCCAGAATAATTTCCCGCATATTGTTGTGAAGAAAGTCAGTAGCCAAGGCTACTTCAATAATGCCAATATGTCCAGCACTATCCGCCGTTAATCTTTTCACATAGCTATGGGGTGATTTTTCTTGAATTAGCCCATACATGCCAGGAGATGAGCTGTAGCTCAAATTAATAGTAGAAATGGCAGGCACCGCTTGGGCTATTCTGCCTAGGTATTCATCTACCCCATGCAAAAGCGAGTAGGGAACTCCTTTTTGTATTACTGATTCAACATCCCTTTGGATGATAGTCGATACTAAGGAAGTGTTTTCCTGGGCTATCTGAATATAAGCCTCTTTAAATATGTGATAGTTTAAGAATCCAAAGGTGATTTGAGTAAAGCCTAAGATGATAAAAAAACCTACAAGAAGCTTCTTTTTAATAATCTTTTTATCTGGAGTTACCAAGGTTGCTTTGGAGATAAAGACAATTAAGAACAGGGCGGCCACAACAATTAGCACTAATAGGTAGCTTATCAGGTCCTCCATGTGCTGAGCGGTTCGAGAAGTAACTACAGTCTGATCAAATACTACATTTAAGCTGCCCACTCTTTCTCCTGCTCTGTCGTGAATTGGTAATAGAAGATAGTACTTCCCCTGATAAATGAAGGAAAGATAGCTGGCCTCTTGGTCGCCCAAGCTTAAGGAGTTAGCTATAGTATTAGGCAGCTGCTGGTTTTCCACTATTCCCCCCTGGTTATAGGCGATTGTTCCATCGGGTAGGACAATCTGAGCCTGCTCAATATGGGGCAGGCTTACCATTACCTCCTGGAGCAATGCCTCTATTCCTAAAAAGTTATCTAAGGGCTTTCCGTATTTTACTGCGTATTCAATCTTTCGCACCGTCTCCTGGCATACTACTGCAAAGCCATTTAGTAGGGATTGGGTGTAGCTTTCCTGAAAGGAAGCTATATTAAGCCCACCAGTAAACCCCAGCACCAAGGCTATCACTAGTAGAGACACTATCAAGGCTATTAAGTTAACTTTTTTAGATTTTACGTTAATCATATCTTTATCTAGCTCCTGATGGTGTGCCTATATCTAAAAAAATCTCATCTGCCACAAGCAATATTTCAAAGGGAACTCGATACCCAATGAGCTCTGCCACCTTTAGGTTGATAACTATGCTGGGAGTGTCTCCATGAATCTGAGTCAGACTTCTAGGTGATTTACCCTGTAGCACTCTGACTATAGTTAAAGCTCCAAAGCGACCTATACCACTAAAGTCAGCCCTATATAGACTGAGCAAGGCCCCGTGCCTTACCTCGTTTGAACCCTGCTGAGAAAAAACTGGAATATTATTTGCGTAAAAGGGCTCCAACAAAATAGGCAGGTATTCTGGCTCCCAGTTGCCAACTGTTATGTACATAGCGTCTACCTGCTGAGCCAGCCTTTTATGAGCTGCTAAAATTTCCTCATAATATCTTTCTCTATCTAGGGGATCACTAGTATCTAGATTATTTACATACTCTGTGTAAATTAAAAAATCCTTTTCTAGTGCCAGCTGCTCCACATCAGAAACCGCCGCAAACACTCGACCAATGTCTGAATCCTCATAGAGCATACCTAGCCGCTGGAATTGAAATATATCATAGAAGACCTCTATTTGGCGCCTAAATCTACCTATATCCATATGGGCCCACAGGTTATCCCTACCCGAATCCAGCTCCGATTTAATAATACCTGCTTGTACCGCATTGCTGGTGGAAAAAACCAGGACAGGTACAGGGTAATCCTCCTTACTCATTTCTCTTCCAGCTCTCGTTCCCATAACGATAAGCAAATCCAAATCTCCTCGCTCTAATCTCCCATGTATATCCTCACTAGCTACCCCAGGGTCAGACAGGGAGTAGTGGGCATCGGAAACAAATTTTATATATGGGCCCGTGTCATTTTCCACCAGCCACTGCCAAATGGAGTAGGTGTCCTCTTGACCAGTACGAAAGGGAAGCTGATCAATGTTTTCCAGCCAACCAACCTGTTGTAAGCCTTTAAGGAGATAATAAAAGGTGCCGGCAAAGTTGACAAAGGGCTCACCCTCCACATAGCCTACTCGCCACTGGGCTTGACTTTCTGCCTTAAGAGCTGGTTTATTGGTTATTTCTCCAGGCTGGCTGAAGCCAATAGAAATAAAGGCAAATAACATACCTATAGTGCAAAAAGCCACTATTGCTGCTTTTAGCTGCCCCTGTAGTATAATTCTCCTCACTGCTTAGTCCCCCTACCTCAAGTAAAATCCATATTCTCCAAAATCCCTACTAACCACATTTTTGCCCTGCTTAGTTAGCTCGTCCTTAACAGCTAATAGCAGGTGGCGCATGCCTACCTGTTTTTTTTCAGCTGCTGCTAAAAAGGCTGCGTTGACAGCGATATTTTTAATGTTACCTCCAGCCAGCTCAAACTGTTGGGCTAGAAATTTAAAATCCACATCCTCACCAAGGGGAGTTTTACTGGGGAAAATCTGACGCCATATCAGCTCTCTAGATTGGGGGTCTGGAAAGGGAAAATGAAGCACATAGCTGATTCGGCGTAAAAAGGCTACATCAATGTTTGCCATAAAATTTGTAGCCATGATGCTCACTCCTTCAAACTCCTCTACCTTTTGGAGCAGGAATGAGGTCTCTATATTGGCATATTTGTCATGGGAATCCTTGACCTCTGTGCGTTTTCCGAAGATGGAATCACACTCATCAAAAAAAAGGATAGCGTTGCTCTTCTGAGCTTCATCAAAAACCTCCTTGAGGTTTTTTTCCGTCTCTCCAATATATTTGGACACTACCTGGGATAAATCTATTTTGTACATCTCCAAGCCCAGCTCATGGGCAATTACCTGGGCAGCCATGGTTTTACCAGTGCCCGGTGGCCCACCAAAGAGCATACTTACTCCTTTACCGTAGGGGAGCTTTTCCTCAAAGCCCCATTGCTCAAAGACGATGTGCCGGTATCTAATGTGATTACATGCATTGATTATATACTGTTTCTGCTCCTGAGGCAGCACCAAATCCTCCAGGCTATATTTGGCAAAGACTAGTGACGCCTTTTCGTTTAGACTGTGGGTAATCTGCTTATAGCAAGCGTTGTATAGAATTGAAGGGCTTATTTCCCCCTCCTCTTTCCACCAGGCTACCTGCCTGGCTTCCTGAAGGCTATGATAAATCTGCCCTGGGGTAAATTGAAATTTATTGGCCAGCTCATCCAAATCAATGCTTGCGGAAAGCTGGTCATTTTGACTCAGCTGATGCCAAATTGAGCTCCGCTCTATTCTAGTGGGAATAGCCAGCTCTACACTGTACCAGCTATAGCCAGTAATGCTGTTTTTAGGATGCCAGCCTTCTCTTGAAATAATGACAACCTTATTTACCTGATCCCTCAAATCAGCAAGTAGGTCTAATAAGGCCTGCTCCAGCTTGATCTTATCCTGAGTTACCCCATCAAAGTCAGTGAGACATAATATTCCTTGATGAAGAAGCACCTCTCTGATAGCTCGGTGTAAGCTCAGGCGCTCAACGCTGTAGTCTGGCTTAATCAGTGCTCTCACAGGGATAAACACTATCCCTATCTTAAGATTATTGGCCAGGGTCTTTATCTGTAATTTTTTTCCACTGCCTCTGGGTCCATGTAATATAATTAGGCTGTTGCCTTCACTTTCCTTAAAAGCCTTACTCAGACTAGCTTGCTCCTGCTGGTTAGTCAGCAGTGGCTGCAGCTCCCCTCCAGGATAGTAAATAGAAATATAGCTATTGATTTTTTCTTGATCCGTCTTGTAGTCAAAAATAAAGTCCAGCATCCGCTTATCTAAGATCAGAGACTTCCCTAGGCTGCTAGCAGGCTGGTTTATATCGTAAAAAAAGTACTTATACAGCTTCTCCTCCAAGGCAAAAACAAAGTTCATCACATCTACTCCAATGGACAAGGGTGCAAAGAGCTTAATTGCCAAATCACTAGTAGGATTTTTTATAGTTACATCATCCTGCAGATAACCAAAGGCTCTTTCATACCTGCGGTCCAAATGGTTTAATAGACTGAGCATTACACAGTGCTGCTCAAATTCATTAAGCCGAAAGACGTGGATTAGGTAGCCAAAAGGCAAAAAAACACCCTTCTTAATGGTAATGTTTTTACGGTGCTCTAAATAGGCCTCCATCAGCGGAAGATACTCTATATACTCCTGTACATCCTGCTGCTCCAGGTCTATCAGTTGATGGTCATCTTGACCAATATCCTGGAGTAGCCGGATAATCTCCTCTTTGCCTATAGCCAAGCCCTTGTAGCGATCCAATTTACTTTCGCTGCTCTCAGTAATTTTTTGCACATAGTGAAGATAGAAGTAAATCTTAATATCTAGAAACCTCTTCCAGTCCTCCAGGTATTCAGTGTTATTAGAGTACGGAGCATCAACTAAGTTAAAGTCAAAGCTGCTATATATGATATTCTTCATGGTATTCACCTTTTCCCTCTGCTATTGCATAGTATAATAGACTAATAGAAGCTATGGCACCATAATAGATTGCTGGCCTGGCTGGGTTATCTGAATAATTCCGGCCCAAATGCACATCAGCTTAGAGCTATTATTTAGAGCTGGTTTGTTAGCTACCAGTACTGTAGGTGAACCCGGGGTCCAGGGGGCAGCAATATTGGGTACACATGGTTGGGGAGTAAGCACACCTAAGGCAGCAGCAGTAGCTGCTGCCACCTGAGGATTTGCCATAGAGGTGCACATGCCAAAGGGGATAATGTTAACCATGGGCCTGTTGTCCATTATTGTGGCAATAGGTTGGCTTGTCATAACATTGCTTTCAGGCAATACCTGTAGGTTAGCAGGAGCTGTGCCAAAGCTACACTGACATAAAGCTCCCCCGCATACTAAAATACCCATTTGTTATTTCCTTTCTTTTTAGGAGATAAATGTGCCTATTTTAAGGAAATAGCTACTTCCTTAGATTTACCTAAAATAATCTCTAGCTGTTGAATAGTTGACTTTTTTTGGTGAAAAACTATTAGTTCTACCTCTCTCTCTCTCCCAATTAGCTGGGAAGGAACAGGTAGCACAAATTGTCCCTCTTCATCTGTCTCGAAATCCCAAATGGGGTATAGCTGAGCTCCAGAGCTAAAGTCGTTCTGCAAGGGCTCTGTCAAGCTATAGCTTTCTTGCTCTGGTTGATAGCCACTTACCTCCACTACTTCTCTCCCCTTTGCCCCTACCACTAATAGTTTTTTTCCTTCTAGTAGCATCCCTTCTCTACTGTAGGGCTTAATACTGTCTGCTCCTTTTTGGACTTCCTCTGTCAGGCGCATATACGTATTAGCGGTGATTATTCCTGCCTGCACCTTCTCATTTGCCAAAGGCCTTTTCTTGGAATCCTGTACCAAGCCTATTATTTTTGTTGCAGCATCTAGCAATCTGCTGGATAGGCTATGCTGGAGCTGAACCTGAAGCTGCCACACCTTAGCTTGATCCTGCGACAGCTCTACTGCCTTATTAACAGCCATATAGTTAGGAGCTTGAATAGCAAAGGTGTACTTGCCCGGAGGCAGGTTAACATATATATAATAGCCATCCTGCTTATTCACATAGGGAACCATTTGCTCCTCTACAGTAATGTGGGCTGACTTTACCGGTAGACCAGTAAACTGATCTACCAGGTAGAAGGCCACAGATACCCTACTTCTAATACCACCCATGCTAATCATATTTAGTCACCTTTTTCATATCTACATGGAATTCTGTCACCGGCTTAGTATGTCTGATATTATCTGAATCAAGATAGACTGGGCCCACTGAAAAATATAGGGACAGGCGATAGGGCAGATTGTACATAGTCCATATTTTTGCTTTGTCATCCATACTCAAAGCCAGGTTTGTCACATCTAATGAAAGGTTGCTATCTTTTAAGCTACCTTGAAGCTGAGTGCCTTTTAGCTTACTATGATCCTTCAACACCTGCATAGCCTTGCCTAAAATACGCTGCTGGTCAATAGCATTGTTAGCTGCCTCTCCTTTAGAGTAGACCGTAAACATATAATAGAGCAGTAAAGGGGTAGGAGGGTCCTGAT
Source organism: uncultured Clostridia bacterium (assembly GCA_964454195.1). Classification (GTDB taxonomy): domain Bacteria; phylum Bacillota; class Desulfitisporia; order Desulfitisporales; family JAWSUQ01; genus CAYVRD01. The sequence goes on along the minus strand of CAYVRD010000013.1, from coordinate 26,061 downwards.
GAACACCAGGCTTAAGATTGATGCTGTTAAAGGTGCCCATATCCTTTTTTTCTTCAATATTATAGATATTGATCCCTAAAATGTAGTTACCTGGATCATCGGGTGGACATAAGCCAATAGCTTCCTCCTTGTTGATAGGCTCAGGAGTTAATTTTTTGCGCAGCAATTCAATTAAACTACGACTTACATCTGCAATTACCTCATAATTGGCCATGCTTTCACCTTATTTCCTTATTTTTTGATATATAGCACCCCATCTTTTATTTCACCTTGCAGGCGATACCCATCTAAAACCAGCCTTAAGGGTATATAGGTAATACCATTGACGCTTTCCACAGGTTTGTTTAACACTACTCTCCTGTCATTTAGATAGGCTATGTTTCTATTAATAGTGTATTCTAGCAGTAAGGAATGGGCAGGATCCTGCACAACCACGTGCTGCCGATCAGACTTCCAAGTGATTCTGGCGCCTAACGATTCCAGTACAATTCTACTAGGTATGTAGATAACACCATCCACATTCAAGTAGGGCTGATTAATCCTTATATTGCGATCTACCAACACAATGTAGTAACCTGGGTGCCGAGGCTGCGTTGGAGGTGTAGCTGGATCACCAGTACCTCCAATTCCAGCAGCCTCTAAGGCTCTAGCTAAAGCCAGCATATTTTGTGCTGCCCCCGTGTTTCCAGTCTCTGCCCACTGCTCTGCCTTATCGGTAATAGCGTCTATAACTCCTTGAGCTTCTGCTGCTTTTTGGCTATCACTTAATAGGTTATCTGGCATTATATCTAAATGCCTTAATAAATTGTTGGCCACACCGGTCACAGCTCTTAAGTCATTTGAATCTAATGCATTTTTAAGATCTTTTTTCAGGTTATCAAGCTGCTGGAGGCTGTTGCGAGCCTTATCGTCCAGCATAGGCTCCAGCTGGGCCATCTGCACCAGTGTATCCTGTAGCTCTGATCGCAGCTTATTCCTTTCACCCTGATCCTGGGTCTTATCCAGCTTATCTGTTAGCTGCCCCTTTTTATCTAGTAAGTCCCGATACTTTTCCGCTGCTTGATCCTGTTGCCGATTTATCTCTTGGTTTAACTGGTCTAGCTGCTCCTTTAATCCCATCATAGCTGCAAAATCTCCCGACTCTGCCGCTGCAAAGTACTGCTCCTGTAGCTTATCCGCCTGGTCCCGCAAGCTGTCTAAGGCTAATCTATCGTCTCCAGTACCTCTAGCTTGATCGGCCTTAAGCTTAGCCAGCTGCCTGTTGGCATCATCTAGAAAATCCCCTAATAATCCCTCAGCACCCTTGGTCAGATCATCTTGAGCCAACCCATCAAGCATGCCGTTAAGCTGGTTTACTAAATTTTCCAGCGAGGCAATTTGCAGGTTGGAATTAAAGGCAACTCTAAACAAGTGGGCCTTTTCCAGCTCATCCAACTCTTGAAGTCGCTGCTCCTGCTGAGCCAGTATTTTTTCCCGCATTCCTGCCAGCACTGCAGCGCTTTCTCCCCTAGCTTTAGCAGCCTTGTAATCGGCATTTTCTCCCTCACTAAAGCCCGACTTTAAGATATCTAATACTTTATTTCTAGCTTCCTCTATTATCTGTAGCTCTATATCTCTATTTATGATTCTATCGTTATAGATGCTCTCAATCGCCTGTAGCCTTAGTAATATTTGGTAGCCTGCCTCATAGCGAACAGCTTCAACGCTGTTATGTAGGTCTGTCCGCCATTTAGCCCGCATCTTATCCAGCTCCTTGGTCAGCTCTCCCTCATCCAGGTCTATAGTCAGCTGGGTTATAGTTCCATGTAATTCATTGATAGCATTACCATACTTGTTTAGCAGATCTCCATCCTCTAACAGACTGGCTACAACAGTTTCCCTGTTGACCCGCTCCAGAGTAATTTGGAAGATTTTTAAATCTCTAGTGTCTCTAATTATCTTTATATTGTTGTGAGCTAAAAGCAACAGCTGTTCACTAGCTCTCTTATCATTAATTAGAAACTGGATAAAGTCTGCATATTTATCTAACAAGCTGTCTAAGGCATTGACCTGGCTATCCACAATTGGGGCTGAAATGCGATTTAAGCTATCAATTTTAGCCTTAGTGTTATCAATCTGATCCTCATCAGCATCAGCCTCTACCAGGGCATCATACTTGGCCTGCTGCACCTCTTTTTCTACCATTAAAAGCTCCAGCTCCTCCATGTTTGCAGGATTTTTGATGGAGTTTATGTTGTGGAGATTAACTCTTTGTCCAGTGGCAAACTCAATAGTAATACCATTGCTTTTAGTCCAGTGAGTTAGATGTAATCGATCTATTAGATCATTAGGCACTGCCGTACTGCTGGACAAGGTAATGTCTATAATGGAATTGGCACTGGTAATGTCATACCATACCCCATTATTCAGCTCCGACTTATAGTAAATCTTATCTTGAATCATTCTAGGATCTTCCGCCTTTTGGCTTTCATCAGCACTTCTAATGGCCACATTTAGCAGCTCTTGGTTTAAGGCACTAAAGGCTATGAGATGAGTGCCTATGATTAAAGTACCACTGGGTATATCTTTAGCTGCTGGCCGTTGGTTAGCATGAGCAGAAAAGTCCTCTCCAGAAATGCCCCCACAAGCCAGAGCCAAGACTATTATCAATGCTACTAGCTTCTTAGTTATATTCTTCATCCTTTAGTCCTCCCCCATTGCTTATTACTCTTTATTTTTTGATAAGCAGTCCTACCCCATTGGCTGGCTCCAATAAGCTGTAGCTTGATATTACTTGGCCATCCTTGTATAGCCTTAATACAAGCTTTTCAGGATCGGCAAAGCTAGTAGGTAGGTGAACTAAGCCCTGACCATATCCCAATAGCTCTCCACCAAGCAATGCCTCCTGCTGCCCAATATAAAACAATCCAAACTGATCCCATGTAAGCTGATCTTGGAGATCAAAGGTAAACCGTGTTTGAAACATGTTTAGATTATTAAGCTGCCAGGTGCCCTCTCCGACAACAGGCGCCACTATTACTTGCTCATCCTGAGAGGCACTAACCAGCACCAGAGGTCCGGTGATATCAAAGCCATCTAAGTGAGCTATGTATACCAGCTGGTTATCCTTGTATAGCTTTACGTAAAGCTCTGTATTATCCTGAAGGACTATTGGCAAATGACTGATAGTGTTGCTTACTACTGTTCTTTCCCCAATTTGTACATGATTGCTGGTAAACAGCTCAAAGTCAGTTACTCCTAAGTCCTCAGGGATATTCACTCCAAAGGTAAACTTGTAATCAGTTAGGGTTGTCACGATATACCAGGTAGGTCCACCGGCACCACCAGTGATAAAAGAATCTCCGTCAATTAGATCAGTAACATCAAAATCTCCTTGCAGCACATCCAAGTAGCCACTAGTATAGAGATTGAACATGGCAATAGTCTTGCCATAATCTATTAGCATCTCATAGAGACTATCTTGGCTCTTGTAAAAGTTGACTTTTTCTGAATGGAGCTCCTGAAAAGGTACTAGCCCCAGTTGGTTGCCTCTTAAGCTCATCAGATAGTTTCTCTCACTGCGCTGTTGGTTACTTAGACCCTCTGCGTAAGCAGCCTCCATTTGCTTAAGAGTAAAGTAAGTGTTTCGTACCTGTTGAATCAAACTTTCCCTTACATCATTCTCCAAATCTATGGCCTTTTCTCTCTCCACTAGGGCATTGAACAAGGCATATTTTTCATTGTCAAAATAGCGCTCTGCCATGGTCCCCAGCTTAAACCATTCCTTAGGTATTCTTATCGTGATAAACAGAATGCGAATTTTAAAGCTGCCACTGAAGGGCTCTTCTATTCTATTTAAGGCAGGATGGTAATAATTGTTGATAAAAACATCATAGTTTAGTCTTACATCAAGCCTTTCTACCTGTTGCCCCAGCTGGCTTTTAATGTAGCGAGTCATATTGCTTACCCGACCGCCCCACCGATTCTCATATATTCCTATTAGCTCCAACACCTCTGTTTGAGCAATTTTGCGGTCTTGAGTAGCCTTAAATAGCCCGAAGTCGTGCTTGAGGGAGTGGTTGACAATCTTATCTAGATGATCTCGATTTATGTCAACATTGGGCAAATACTCATCAAATTGAGTATTTATGTTAAGCCGGATATTGGTCAGCCTGCTTAGCTTGGCTAGCTTCTGTTCCAGATCCTGTACTGCCTTCTGCAGGTTCTTTTGACAGGCTTCCAGTTCCTTTTCCAGGTATTCCACATCCTTGATATCCCCAAGCCCAATGCGATGCTGCTGCCGCACCTTAGCTAGAGTATCCCTGGTCTCGCGAAGATATAGCTCCTGACGCTGAACAAAATATTTGGCCAATAATACATCCAAGTAAGCCACTTGGGCATCATGTCGTGCTTTTAGGATTTCATATTTTTCCCTTTCCCGCAAATTTTGCAGCTCTGTCTGAATCTCAGGCACCTTCATCAGTAGCTCTATCTCTCTGGGCAAAGCATGCTTAACTGGCAGATTTACCGACATTAACAAGCTGAACCAGGGAAATTTTTCTCTTCTTCTTGCCATCTTGATGGCTTCAATAGCTTCCCGTCGCTGAATATTCTTCTTAATTCTCTCTATTCGGGTATCTCTTAGTCCTGGACTGTTCTTCACCGCATGATGCATCGCCTCATTTAATGACAGTCTATTGCTGGACCTGGCCATGAGCTCAGGAGAGTAGACCGCTTGAAGAAACATTATCAATAATAGGAGCCAAGCTACAGTTTTTTTATTCTTCACATTATAGCCCTCCCATTTCAAAATATAAAACCTCTCCTTCGGGGTCCAAAGCATAGAAACGAACAAAAACTTCATCATTTAGCAAATATCTAATACTGTATAGCTGGTATGGCTGACTAGTCACACCTAGCCGCCTCAATATCTCTTGTCGCTCCTCATCTACTAGGAAATCAAACTGAGAATAACTCTCCCCAAAAATAGAGGTTAGCTCCCCTATGGACATTCCCCGATATCCCCCTAAAAATTTTTGCTCGCCCAAGAAGATAATTCTATCTACTATTGGCAAGCCAAGCTCGGGGTAGCCTAAAGAGAAAAAGATATTAAACTCCCGATATTTCATAAGAAAGTGATGCTGATAAAACAACACCTGGTCTTCTGAGCCAAAATCTGCCCGTACCATATCTACCGGTGCATCTATGAACCTAAAATAGTCAATTTCTCCATTGAAGAGGTATCCGGTAAAAATCTCCTGTCCTTTCCAGTTGTACAAAGTTCCTTGGCCTGAAAAAACACCCTTGTTAAACATGCCATCGTATATTAAGCGCCCTAGCTCTGGGTCATAAAGCCTTCCTAAGCCGTGATATAACCCCTGTCTAAATTGACCCTCATAGATTATTCTATTGGTACTACTGTTGAAACTAATTCCAGTACCATCAAATAGATCATCTAAAAACATGCCGTGGTAAATTAATCTTCCTAGCTCATCATAAAGCTTGCCTTCCCCATTAAATCTACCCTGAATAAAATTGCCACTAAGCTTTAAATTGCCATTTGGGTGGAATAGCTGCCCCTCTCCATGGTATAGGTTGTTGGCAAACTGGCCCCGATAAATCAGACTGCCATCCAAGGCAAACCTCTCTCCAAAACCATGATACATTTCATTTAGAAATTCTCCCCGATAGACTATATGACCTTCTGGATGAAATAAGGTGCCTGTACCAACTATTCTTCCTTCATGCATCTCACCAATATATAGCAATTCTTTATCCGCTGTTACTACCTTTGCCTTACCAGAATAAGTAAAAAACTTATTGGTGTTTACCACTATTTTGGGAATCCACAGCCTACCTTCTGCCCAGGGCATAATGTATCTGTTTCCTACAAATAGTATAATCAGCACCACCAGTGCACCTATTACCAATACCCTTTTAGCAATATAGGTATTGCCGGCTTTTACATAGTCCTCCAGTGCTTTAGGCTTACCTAATAGACCTTGTATTTTGGCAAAGGCGCCTTTGAAGAGTTTATTTGCTATTTTCTTTGGATTAGTAAGCATCTTTAGCTTACTGCGGACCTTGTTAATATGCTTTTTAATGATTCCGCCTATCTTCTTTTCAAATAAACCCATCATAGCATCATTTCACCCTTTTAAATGTTTTCTAGTGAACCGTCCCAGTCAGATATTTCTAAGTTAATATGGTTCTCGCAGAGCAATAAGTAGGTTTTTGCTAAATCATCATGGCGATTAGCTCGAATAACACTGATAAACCTCTTGCGCGCCTCAGCTAAATCCCCCTTTTGATAAAAGGCAATCCCTTCCTCTAGCAGATTTTTGGTCATCAGCCTATGGTCTTTAATCTCCTTAGGATAGCTATCTAAGAACTCATAAGCCTCTATTTGCTTAGCCTGATCTAATTCCTTAATTCTGCCCACATAGCGATACTGGTATTTCTTTAGATCAGGTAGCTGATTCATTGTAGATTGAGCTACTATTAGACTAATCCCAAGTTTAGCCCCTAGTTTCTCTAATAAATGAGTATTTTGTAGCTCATTAGATATAATTGTGGTAGATAAGCGGTTTTCGTATCCTACTATTCCCACTAAAATTTGACCACTATTGATGGTAATACCTAAATCTATTTGCTTTTGACTTCCGCTATTAAGCAGAGATACCTCTTCCATCATTTTAAGCGCCGCTATTATAGCCTGCTCTGGATCATTCTTGAAGAGGGCAATAGCGCCTGCTCCTTGGAATCGCTCGATAACCCCTTTGTTTGCACTGACTACTCTAGCCATGGTTTCTAAAATTCTGTTGATGAAAGCGTAGTTTTCCTTTATATCCATCTGCTTTACCTGTTCGTCAATATTTCTAATATTGATATACATGATGGTCATTTCTTCCATGACCTGCTCACCAAGATTAACATCTAGCACGTTCTTCTTACCTAATAGGGCAAAAAATTCCTGAGGTACAAATTTTATATAAGCCTTATTCAGCTTTGTAATTTCCTCAATATACTCTTGAATATGGTCTGACATTTTATTAAAGGCAAGCCCAATATCTCTAAATTCATCCTTAGTTTGGATTTCAACCTTGCTGTCCCATCTACCAGCAGCAACCTCTGCCACACTCTGTTTCAGTATGTCTAGAGCTCTCAAGGAGTACTTTAACATTAGAATATAGACTATAGTTACTGCTAAGGCAATGCCAATCATCAGTAAGCTTAATTTTCTCTCTAGGCTGTTGATTTCTGCCTTAATATCTCCTCCATGTAGACCGTGCTCTAAAATACCAACTATTTCACCCTGGCTATCCCTGATAGGTGCTAGTGCAAACATCCACTCGCCAAAGCTGTCTACCGTAGAGCCTAGCTGAATCTCTCCTGTATACAGCACATTGTAGTAGCTTTGAACAGTAGCATAGTCGTATAGAAACTCAATAGGTGTATAGCTCTGAATACTGGTAGAAACTCCAACAAATATTCTGTCGTCTTCTACAAAGTAAGAAACAAAGTATATGCCATCTCTATCCACCCTTATTTGCTGCATGATCTCACGGAATTCTGGACCAAAATCATCATAAGGATGGTCTAGATCTCTAAACTTATCTCCATCCATTAGCTTGGTGGTCATAGCTGCAACAGTAGCCACCTTTTCATAGGCCCCATTAATGGTAAAATCTCTAGCCATATTGGCTAATAGCAGCACTAGGCTGAGCATGACGGTCAAGAATATCGGCATAAAAATAAATATCTGCTTAGTGAGCAGCCCCATTCTTGAGGAGAAAGTGGTATAGGCCCATATTAATAGATAGGTGCCAAGAATTATCAGTAATACCCAAATGCCGTAAGATTTTATAGCTTCAGAGGGCTTTAGTGCCACCCTATCCACCACGGTCCACTCTCCGCCATCCATGGTGGCTAAAAAGTTATTTCCCTCCGTACCTATGCGGGAGTGGCCTGCTAACTTATCATCAAAGACTTTAATGTTCCGCAAGTCACTAAGGATAATATTGTTTTTTTGAGCTACTATTTGGTCCAGATCGTGAAACAAGGAAGGTGCGGTACTTAGCCTGGACAGCTGTACCAGGTTATTATTGTACACATCGGTAAAGTAGACATCTCCCCATTGGTCTGTAGAAAAGGTATAGGGAATGACCCTTTCATAGCCCTTGTAGGACAGCTCTAGGCGCTGAATCATGCCATATGGATTAATTCTATGAATCTGAGCCTGACGATTGAGAAAGTAAATTTCTCCATTGACCGTATATATTATATCTCTCAGCATGGCTGTATCTATGTTTAATATAACTAGCTCTTTAGCATTACCACCGTTGAGATAATCAATCTCCAATAAAGCAATTTCTTGGTTTGTTCTCCTATCAAAGGCAAACATTTGATCATTTAAAAATTGAATATTTATTAATCTACCACTAAAGGCTGAAAAGGGGTTGCCCATGCGCATAGGCTCATCGGGAATTACCTCATATACAGTCTTTAAATAATTTCCCCGGGAGTCGTATTGCTGTATAACTTCTCTGGCGATAAACCTGCTACCTTGCGGGGTAATAGTTACCGATACATAGATATTGCCCTGCTGGTCAACAAGGATCTTCTTGTAATAGTTTCTAGTATCACTGCCAGTGCTGGGGAGCTTCGTTCTAAAGAATAGCATCCCATCTGCTGACACCTTGTACATATAGGTGTTTACATCATCGTAGTCTAAATAGTAATAATTCCCCTCATCATCTAGGTAAAAATCAATTACATTATTAATGCTCTTGTGGTTAAACACTACCATGCCTTCATTTGACATATGCCCAATAGTAACAGTACTCTTGTTAGCTATTAAGAGCACAGCAATCAATAATATGCTCATGCCAAAGGCTATTAAATTTTTCTTGTTCACGGCGACATCACCCCATTAACTATTACTGTTAAAATTAGCAAGATGTGCTATAATTAAAGAAGAAACAAACTTGAGGGGGTACATTAAATGATTCTTAAAACTAGTAATAAACATTTTGCTATCTACCAAAAGCTGCGTTCCTATAAGGAGCTTAATTTGTATTTAGCTAAAGAAGGTGATTCTAACGCCAATCATTACTTAATAACTGAAATTCTCTGCCCCCAAATTATTCGCTCCTGTATTAAGGAGCTGCTGGCCTTACGGGAAGAAAAATCCTTTTCCCAGTTTGTGGATGTGTTTAGCTTTAACTCTAAGCTGTATTTGGTGCTAGAGTATACTAAGCCTATGCTGCTACTAGATTATTTGAGTAAAAATAAACTGACCTTCGGTGAAAAGGTGAAAACTTTAGATAATTATCTCTTTCAGCTGGCAAGCTATGCTAGCCTGCCCATGTCAATTCGGATAGCCTTGACAGATTTAGAAAATATTAATCTGCAGCCGGACCACTCTGTCTTCTTTAACTTTCTCCTAACTCCTCAAAGTATTGGCCAGTCCCACGATAAGGCAAGCTTGCTTAAGGGAATCTCCGCTGTAATAAAAGCAATCTTTGTCCAGGAGCTGTCCAGTACTAAAGGAAAAGAGCTGCAGTTAATTATAGAAAAATGTGAGAAGTCAATCTACAAAACTGTGCCCGAAATTATTAAAGATGTGAAGAACATCGATACCTCTTCTACCTGGGACAAGCTTAAGCTCTATCTGCAGGAAAAGAAAAGCAGTGTTCAAAGAGTAAAGGATTTAGGCATGACTGTCTTTCTCGTTTTGTTGGTAGTGGTGGTTTACTCTCGGTTTATCTCCCCTAATCCTTTAGGCTCCCAATTGGTGCCTGTAACTCAAATAGGAGAAGTGGTGATAATTGAGGAATCCTTAGAGGAGGAGCCTGAGCAAGAGTCACCTGCTCCACCTCCAGTTGTCATTAAAGTTGAATAAATGCTTAGGCCTTAACCACTACGAAGGCTGATGCTTTTTTCTCAGGGTATTTGACGCTTTCGGCGATTATCTCAAATACCCCTTCTGTATTTGGTGCCTCGTAAACCCCATTATGGTCAATCTTACCCCCTGCCTCCTCTTTTACGTACCACCGACACTCCTTGTTAGTGGTGCCTTCCACCAATGCATTAAAGTGCATCTTTCCTCTAGGAGCTAGGTTTACTGTGTCAGGGCTAACTAGCACCTTAATGTTGCTTAGCTCCAGCAAACTAATCTCTTGTACCTCGTCACCTCTGTGCTCGTAGGCCCACCATCTGACTTTAATGCTAGATGCCTTAAAGCTACTCTCCAGGTGTATTCCAATGCGAAAGGTCCCTTTATCTGGATAAGCTAAAGCTCCTAGTTGATATTCGGGCAGGCTGGTGGCAAAGCGAGAGCGAGCAAATATATTCCTATCACCAAATATCAGTACATTTTGGTCTACATCCTCTGTTAAATCCTTAGAGTCCTCTACTGCCAATACCAGAGCCACAGAACCACTGCCCAATCCATGGGCTATTTCATTAGAAAAGAAGCTTTTATTCTTAGTGTTTTCAAAGCCCAGGTCTATTTCCTCCACCCCAGTTGCAAAGCTATTTGCTTGGTTGGCGCTGCCACCCATGTGCTCTGATAGCAGCTGTCGGGCCACTTCCTCCAGGGTAGCCTTATCATCTCCAGACACCCCTAATCCTATCTGATTATTAAGCATTAGCTGCAGCAGCTCATTGCTTATCACATACTGTTGATAAGGCATTTTTTCTAAGGATTCAATGATGTAAGCCTCATTTGCCGTAACCAAATTCAGTTTGGCTAAATACAATTTTGCCTGCTGATTGCCAGAAAGAATGTCGCTAAAATCTCTGCTAAAGTAATCATCAACTATTCTCTCATTTATAGACTGGCTAATTACCTGTACCTTAAAATCCCAGCTCTGCTCTAAAGTATATTTTTCATTGCCCAGCTTGAGAGAAAAATTATCTAGCCCAATAGATAGCTGCTCTGTAGTTTCCTTAACGTTATTGGCAAACAGATTATATGAAAGCTGCACACTTAGATTAGCTTTGTTGTTCTTCTCTTGATAATACACAGGAATTTTTTTATTGCCCTTCTGATCCTCCAGGTATTTAGTCTCTATCTCATAGCTTAGCTCTAAGGGCTCCAAGGTGTCTTTTTTCAGAATTTTAACTTCCACCTCCAGCCTTTGTCCTTGCTGAACATAACGAGGAACCACTTGCTCAATAGTTACTTTATGGTTCTGATAGATGACCTTTTTTTCCTTTTGCAGGCTATATTGGGGTAAAGTGTCGACAGACAAGGGCTCATCGGTTAAAAATAGTCGATAAGACTCGGTGACTCGGTTATACTGCTGGCCGTTGGGAGCATCGGTTGGAGTTGATACTACTGAATGTACTGCTTCAGTCAAAAGCTCGTCATATTCTACACACAAGAAGACATCTGGGGAATCCTTCACTTGTTCAAAGCCATCTAAGAGATTAAGCTTTTTAATAACAGGCTCCTGAATAACAATTTCCCGCCCAAAGTAGTCTAGCGCCATACCCGACTCAACAGACACGCTCTGATCGTCTACCAAAACCACATCTAGACCAGCAACTACCCCAGCGCCCTTGATCAGCTTGTTCAATAGACGCCTTTTGTTGTTATAGTACTTCTGCTCCACCTCAAAATCCCTAACTGTCAGCAGCTTTCCATAAAAATAGTGGTTCCGATCAAAGGGGTAATAGTTTTTGTTTTTCATTTTAATCCTCCATTCTCATCAATAGATGTAGCAAAAGGTATAGTAGCTTTGCCGTCTAGCACCAGGCTATTGCTGCCCGATAGTACAGAGTTGATTCCTAGGTAAGCATAGCTGTCTAAAAACACATATGGCCTTAATACTACTAGATTAAGCAAGGTATAGGCAGGCTTAAATTTATCTATTAGCTGCTTTAGCTCCAAGTAGTGTTGGGAGCTAGGTACCCATTCCTCCTTTACCATAACGGTAAAGGAGTAGCTGTTGTCTCCGTAAAGGCTGGTGTAAACTGATGTTAGCTCATCTTGAAACCCTTCGGCTGCTTCATAATGTTCTACAATATAGGGCTTAGCACCAGTATAAAGCTCTACTACCCTTTCTATAGACCTTTTAGTACCCTTAATCTGGTAGAGCTGATGGGCATTTTTTATCAACGATCGCAGCTTTTCTTTGGGCCACATATAGTAGTCATCAATCCCTAGCCACTGACTAAGCCATTCTAGATATTCCTCATTTACTAAATCCACATCTAAATATCTGCTCACATCTAATATCTGCTCATCCAAATCATCTGTCAGAGACTGAAATATGCCTAGAAACCGATTCAGCAGATCGTAGGATTTGGGCTCCTGTTGATATATTTCTGGAAGATAACTGGTCAAAGGAGCTAGAGGAAAATCAATTCTTATATCCTCAATACTAGCCTGCTCCTCACCATATGATACACAATGGATTCTCAGCCATAGATATCTGCCTTTAGCACGGTGCAGGGGAAACTCTACTCCATTTGTTACTACCTCCTGCCAGTAGGTGGCTATTGCTGATTCCTTTTGCTCCCCGGGTACCTCAGCTGCGCCAATTAAGTGGTCTAGCTCCCATGTTTCCCCTTGGAACTCTAGCTGGCTATAGTTGCTGGCAAAATAGGAAATATATATACTTGTCTCAGAAGGAATAGTACAGTTCACTACACACCTATGCCAAATAGTATCCTGCTCTAAGCTGTCTAAGGAGTAGCTTATGTAAGTTTCCTTGCTTATTCCCTGTGCTTTGGAGGTTATATTCAATTGATTAAAGTGGTTTTTTAAGGTAACTATAAAAGACTTGTTGTCAGCCAATAAAATCACTCCTTAGAGCAGTCAACTTGGTATTTCAGCTGTTAATTAGAGTCAAATCAGCCTTTTTTAAATAAAATCTGCTATGGGCAGGTATTACTATATCCCCTTTATTTGTCTTTGTAACTCTGTGGTCAACGGGCTCCATAGCCAAATATTTAATATGGGATACACAATCCAATAGGTCTATTGCTCCATAAATATCTCCGTAGCTTAGATGCACTTCCCACTGCTGACCTTGCTGAATACTGTATATATGCTTTTGTAAAGCCTCTTGAATAATCCTTTCCGCATTGCCGAAGTTGACCTTAATAACTATTTCTCCATAAATCTCCAAGCCCACATAAGTCGGTTCTATCACATAAAGCTTAGTTGTTATAAGTCGGTACATCTCTAGATAATCTAGTATATTTTTTTTATAGGTAGCTGATAGCTTGCTCTGTCCATCTCGATTATAGGACTCCACCACAAGGGTAACACAATTATCAGCCTTACTCTGGGGATAGCCCACCATGCCTGGCTTGTAAAGAGGCAATACTTTCACGTTTTTTATCATCAAGCCAGGTGTCTTGTGAACAATCTCCTGGTAGTCCTCCATATTAATTGCTCGACTCTTAGACTTTAACACTTGTCGCATTCTACCCTCTGCTTGGTCAATGCTTTCCCCGTCCTGTCCTCCCGTAGCTGGTAGCAGCTGCTGCATTTCTAAGCTGCCATAATTACTGATATCCTCTACAAACTGCTGGATACGGGAGCTGAGGATATTTCCATTAGCAGCCTTGGTAGTAACGCAGCCTGTCATTAACAGGTTGTCCTTGCCCTTTGGGGGCACTAAACCTCGCCGATTATTGCCAAAAAATATTTGTCCTGCTGTGGAATTCAATTGGTAGCAACGCTCTTCTCTACCCGCCTTGCTAAGGGATTTAATCTGGTGCCAATCATACCAATGCAGCTTGTCTTTCTCTGCAGCTACTCCAATCATTAAAGCAAACTCCTGGGAAAGAAGGTTGTTTAATTCAAAATCATAGCTTTGATTGATAAAGTCAGTGCCACTGCCCATAACCATCTGTTGATTAAAGCTTTGATCAAAGGCCAACACTTTTATGGCCAGTTCTCCGTCACCTAATTCTAGTTGTTTAAAGAGCTTAAGGCTGCAAAGCTTTTTCTCTGCATCCTTTTCTAGTTGGAAATCCTCCCTATCTAGCTCTTTCCAGTATTCACTCTCTTTTATAAAAACTCGTATTTGGCCAAAGTAGGCTAAATGGGAGTCAATTAGCAGCTTGTTCTCTACCACCAATGCATCATGGTTAAAGACTAGGCTTTCACATAGGGTTTGCCTTTGAGTCACTGGAAAGCAGTTTATTAAAACACTTTTTATTAAGGGGGGTAGGTCGTATTCCCCTGACACTAGAGTACATCTAATAGGGAATCGGTCCAATCCCAACTGGGCTAAAGAAGGTGCAATCCTCTGGATGCCGCCTATCCTAAAGCTTAAAAACCCAGAAAATAATAAATCGTAGGTACCATCCTCTATAAGCTCTACCGAGTGCCACCCTAGTACTCCTGATTCCTCCCCATAGTACTCCCATTTCAGTCGGACCAAAGGCTGAAAGCTATCCTCATCCTTAACAGGATTTCTTTTAATTGGATACTCAGAGTAAACATTAATCTTTAGCCTAATTTTCTCTTCTGATGGCAGGGGCTGCTCAAAGCCCAGGTAAAACTGATTACCCTCTCTTGGCATAGAGCCAAAGGCATGCCAGTCTCTATGCTTTTCCTCTGGGGAGGTCATAGAAAGCAATAGAGCAGCCTTCTCATCCTGGAGCAATACTTTAGATAGAATATTACTTGATACTACTGCTCTTTCTTCCAATTCAAAAATAATGCTGTTAGCCTTCAGCTTAGTCCCTTTAGGCAAATATATCTGTTCCACTCCCTGGGCTGAAAACACCACCTCAGTTACTGCACATTTTGCTTCCTCCAGGCTGGTATTTAAAAGCTCCAAATACTTGAGCTTATTTACTGGTCCAATATCATCCATCATTTGATGCTGAGCCTTTTTTAGAAAGGCTAGCATTTCTAGTATGGTAATACCCGGATCATGGGGTGAATGGTCTGTCCAATTAGGGTCAATATTTCTAATATGCTTTTTTGCCTCTTCCACAATTTGAGCGAAGCTTTTGTTATTTAGATTTGGCAGCTCCAACAAGACTATCCCCCCATTTCTTTTTCAACAGCTTTATATTTTTGTTTCTACTTCGATGTCCATATTTATCTCCCCGCAAATTGGTACACAGAGCTGGTGCTGGGCAAGCTGGGATAGCTCTACTGGCCTACCTCCCTGGTGGTTTATTAAAATTGTGTCCAGGTTGATGTACTCTACCCTTTTGATTAGCTGCTCCATTTTTATCACATTATACAGCTTCTCTCTATTGGGATACTGGCCAATATCCCACCCTCTGCCATGGTAGTTTCCACTTATGGGGTTCATAAATTTGCAAAGCTTTTCTTCTACTTGCTGCACCACTGTCTGGTAATGGTTATAATCGTCAATTATCAGCTTCATGTTGACACTAATTTGCAGGTATTCTACCTCCACAACATACAGCTTATTGCTGTGGACTAGAACACAGGGAGCAGCATCCTTGACCTTTTCAACCACATTCTTTTTTATTGAATTGAAATAGCTGAAGCTGTTATTATAGTAAATTGGCAAGAAGGCTATTGTTATAGCTCCTATTTCATTATTGCCATTAGGTGTCTGGTGGAGCAAGCATTTTGCCCGCACTATGTTTCTATCCGCCTGCATCACCAAATCTTCAAAGTCATCAAAGGTCACTGCCATACCCTGGCTCTTAATAATACTTGGCCCTCTCTGCAAAGCCTTTTCCATTGGCTCTCGACTACAGCCTCCCAGCACTGGCTCCACATTAAATACCCTGTTGACAAAAGGTACAGCATCAGCAAAGGCCCTAATCTCCTGGCTGGCAGTGTTGCCCTTGTCTCCTTTACTAGACCTGTAAAAAACCCTAATTGTGTTACCTTGACCACTGGGAGGGATTTTGCCAAATTTATCATCGCCAAATATTATTTTGCCGTGATATTCATCGGCAACAAATACCCGCTCATTTCCTTTAGCAACTATCAAGTCTTCTATTTGTCTCCATCTTATCCATACCTTTTTGTCTTTACCTATTTCATCTAACTCAATATTGACCTGATGGGGATTTTCCTCTTGAAGAAGCTGCAGCTCTTGAGGCGAAAGTGACTCCGTCTCCTCCACCCAAGCCTCTACCCAAATTAGATTTTCACCTAAAAGCTTACACTCCTTGTATGCTTGATGAGGCTCAATAGAAAAGTACTCAATAGGGTAGGTTTCTTGTTGTTGTACTTTAACCGTATTGAAATAAATTCCCTTGATATAGGGCACTTGTCTACTAGTAGCCCCCATATAGGAGCTATCATTATTTAATGCCCTCAGCCAGTAGCCTTCCTGACCTAAGAGAATAGCTCTGCTGAAATCTGTTTTGCCTATAAAGGTTATTAGTCCGCTTCTGGTAAGCATCTTCGTCTCATCCGAAACCTTCAGCTCAAGCCATTTTTCTCGGCCATGCTCACGCCCCAGGTATTCCCATTTCAGGGGCAACCCCTGCCTTTCCTTGCTTTCTGGAATATTAAAATACAAGGTTATTGGACCACCATTTATAGGCTTTTTTAAGCAAAAATATGCTGCTATTTCCGGTTCACTTTCCCTGACAAATATCACTGTCTCTTTACTTCCACTAAATTCTAAGATGGATAGAGCCAAATTCTTTTCAGCCATAACCAGCTCAAAGGGTCTAGTGTGGGTTGGCTTATAGCTATATGAAATATTGAGTTTCTCAATAAAGGGACTGCGGTAAACCGCATTTAGCTTGTAGGCATTATTTACTTTGCTGATTCTTGCTCTAAGCCAATAGTTGTAATGAGCATTCACATAGCTAGGAGCAGTGTCTTCTGGGCAGATAAAGGAGATGGTCACTCTAGCCACATCATCGTCTTCTTCATACTTAAAGACCTGCTGATATCCCTGATCAAAAATCAATCTAGCCCAACCATTGCCATTCCAATACTCCCAGATTACTTCTTGAATGGTAATATCGTAGGGGTTGGTTTTCTTAAAGCTGTTTTCATTCATTACTAATTTCCAGTCAAGGCCTTCCCCATCTAAAGGATTTGGAGGTAAAAAGGTCTTAAAGGCCAGATTGAAGGTAAGGTTTACTTGGGCTCCCTTTTTTGTAAGAGCCTCTTGACTCCCTAGATAAAAATCGTCATAGATTGCAAAGTGCTCACCAAAGGGTAAAAAATTAGTCCTAGTCAATTGCATATCATTGTTTATTAGAAAATCAGGTTCAACAGCATCTGATTTGGCACAGATCTGCAGGCTATCTACCATAATATCTACAGGGCCATGGGCCGGATTAGCCTGGCATTTTATCCAGCGCCCCTCTTGGGAGCCATAGGACTGCATAGGCACAAGGTGCTCCATGCTCAACACTACTCGGTTCCCAACTTGGGATACCCCTTCTATGGGATTCCAGCCCTTATCTGTCAGGGCATGCCACGTAAAGATGTCCCTATTAGCTAAGCTACCAGCCATTTCAGCCTCTTGATGCCTTCGAACTCTGTTATTAATTTCGATTTCAACTTTAGCCCCGGGGCTAATATTTAAAATATCTGAGCTAGATAGATATAGAATATGCTTTTGTAAATTATCGTAGCCGACAAAATCAAATAGCCTATAGGCTGCATTTGAATTTGCTGCATGGTGGTAAGGACTAACTATACTATGTAAAAAGCTATTTACACAAAAAACATGGGTAATACTGTTGTCGATGGCAAATATGTGATTTTGGGTTTCGTACAGTACCTGTCCGACTCCCTCTCCCTTATCCAAGTAAAGCTGAGTACCCTTCTTTATGTGTACTCCAGGCTCGGCTCCTTCATTTAATATAACAGTAACATAGCCTTCTGCTGCAGAGCCCGCCAACAGCTTTAATCCTATAAAATTTAAAAAGCTTAAGTAATTTTTATAGGGAAGCTTGTTCATGGCAGCTATAGTATCGGCAAACATATGGGCAAATACTGACACCATGGTTTCCCCTACATCATTGCCTTGTTGAGGAAAATTCCATTCGGGCACATAGCTAGCTGCCAGGGCCTTAGCCTGTTCAATTATAGCTTCCTTATTTCGCTCATCAATAACTGGATAATTCATATTTCCTCATCCTTATATTAGAAATTAATTCCCTCATTCACCTCAAGCTTTAGATCAACTTCTTCGGGAGAAAGGGAGTTGTCAGTTTCGTATCTGATAGAAACATAAACCCTGCCCTTATGATTTGGATCCATCTGGGCTTCTACCTCTAAATCTTTAATCCTGGGCTCCCACCTGTTTAGCTCCTCAGTAATCTCAAATTCCAGCTCACTAAGCTCTGTGGTGTTGATGTTGGCAAACATGAAGTTGAATACGTTACTGCCAAATTGGGGATTGCCTATCCGCTCTCGCTTCTTAGTAGTCAAAATAATCCTTATGGCTTCCTTAATGTCCTCATCTCCGCTTACAGTTTTAAACTTTCCCGTCTGTGGGTCTATTTCTATGGGAA
Source organism: uncultured Clostridia bacterium (assembly GCA_964454195.1). GTDB lineage: Bacteria > Bacillota > Desulfitisporia > Desulfitisporales > JAWSUQ01 > CAYVRD01. Next base: position 7,632 of record CAYVRD010000013.1, on the reverse strand, counting down.
ATTTCCATCCTGTCAAGGCTTTAGTCATGTTAATTCACTCCTAATTAATTTTTACTGTTGCCCCTTTAAGAGTGGTTGGTCCATCACACTTCACTGTTAATGACCCCCCTGCCTTCAGCTCCAAAGAAGACTTGGCATCAATACTTATTTGCTGGGATTTTATATTGATTGATGAGCTGCTCTCTAGGCTTAAGCTGTCCTTTTGGGCATCTAATATCATGTTGGACTTTCCTGAGCGCACAGTAATTTTGTTTTCTGCTACCACATTGATCAAGCCGTTTTTAGAGTCAATAGTCATGAGATTTTTCCCATCCTTGTCTGTAATGGTGATAATCTCTTTTTCATCCTCTAGCTTTATGGTAAGGGATTTGGGAGTTTTAATCAGGATGTTTTCCTTCTTGTCTTCATCGTCAAAAATAAGCTGATGACCGCTTTTAGTCTTTATCATGCGAATATTGTTCTTCTGTTCCTCAATAGTTGTAGGAGGCTTATAATTTTTGTTCCACAATGAGCCTAGTACGTAAGCCCTGTTGATATCGCCATGGCTAAAGGCAACTAACACCTCATCTCCTACTTCCGGGAAAAAAAAGCTGCCCCATTCCTTGCCAGTCATGGGCGTCATAACCCGGATAAAGTCGGTTTCATAGTCAGAGGAGTTGCGGTTGATGATTTTCACCTTGAGCCTACCCAGCTTTTCCGGGTCATTGATATCGGTGACCACTCCTATAGTGACCCCTGGCAAAAAATCCGGAGCTACAGTTGTATTATCATCATTGGTAAGCACATCGAGAATACTCAAATTTTATTCACTCCCAATTCCCCTCTAGTATTAAAGCCTCCAGCGCTGATCCTATGAACAATCTTTTTTAAATAGTAGTCGTTGTCGTATTCTGGACCAAAGCCCTTTATAGTTACCATTTTACCTGGAACTAACTCGGGCATCCCCATTACATTAAAGGAGCCCTGGGCAAATTTAAAGGCGTGTTTAGCTAGCTCTGCCTCTGCCCTGGCCTTAGCCTCATTGGCCGATCTAATAGAGGGGTCAATAATTGTCTTGCTGTAGTTATCGTCTATGATTTTAGTGATATCTGACAGACCTTTGGTGCCTTTACCAACAGCCTTTATATCCTTGGCAGTATGCTCAAAGGAAGTGTTGGGATCACTCTCATCATTGGCTCGTACTGTAACCTGAGCAAGCTGGTCTGACAATGAAATTTCCCTGCTAAAGGACTTGAGGCTGTCAGCATGTAGCTCAATCAGCGATTCAGTATCGCTGCCAATCTCTTGAAAAAAAACCTCATCCTTAACGATATAAAAAGCATAGTTAACTTGCTTAGCCAGAGCTACGATAAAGCTATAATCGCTTTGATTATGCTGTTCTATGGTCAGCACCTTTTCAGGGGTATCTCCAATATTTTGCTTGCCCACATGCTTAGCATATTTTTTTAATACTTCTTTGACAGCTTCGCTATTTTTTTTCAGATCTTGCTTGGGCTGGAGAGAGCGAAAATTATTCATCATCAAACGCTTGGCATCCATACATTCGATTTGGATCTCAAAGCCCTTGCTCCCTTGGTAAGATAGCTCTACCCTGGTAATAATTCCTTTAAATACTGATTGGAGACTATTTAGATATCCTAGTGAAACCTCAATTGGCGTTCCCAGCTTCAGCTTTGTACTGATAAATTCATCTACCTGGTAGGTCTTGTTTGTAGCATCAAAGCTAACCCCTTTAAAGATAGATAAGAGACAGGAGCTTGCTTCATAGCCAGCAGTTAACTCCACCTCTATTTCATTAATAAAAGGCTTCTCAGTTTGATTCAGCTTGTCACTGTTGTTGATGGTAATACTGTAGGCAGGAGATATAAATCCACCATAGGTTTTTATTAAATCGCTATATTTGTACTTGGCCATTTATTCATCTCAGCTTTCTTTTTTCTCTTCGATGCCGTATTCGGTTATGGTAAGGCTCATAGTAGCTCTTGCAGGGACGCCTGTGCTAGTAAATACGGTATAGGTTGTGCTCATGCTGGTGACAGAGCCTCGAAATTGGATTTGTCCCCAGGAGAAAAATACAAAGGGAGGAGCTCCATCCTTATCTTTGTTGTGTAAGAGCTTTACAAAATCATCAATATATACTTTTTTTACACTTTCCTTTTCGGCATCCTTTAATTTGCTAGTATAGGTATCAAAAAGCAGCTCTACCGAGAGCTCTCGGGCTTTATGAACACTATACTGAGCCACAGGCACTCTTCTGTTGCTTTGCTTGACGTATGACTTTGCTTTTTCCTCTTTAGAACTATAACCATATTCAACCCCATCTGTTATTTTGATGGTATTTGGATTAAAGTGGACAAAGAACACATCCTCTGGTTTTTTAGGCTTGTCCCCTGAAGAACCGGAGCTACTTTGACTGCTACCCTGGGAGTTGTTTTGCTTCTTTACCTCAGCTATTTTTCCATCTACCAGCTTAGCTATATCCTCCTCGCTTTTAATAAAATCCTCTTCACTGATAATCGCTATTTTAGCTTTAGTTATAGCACTGCCAGAGTTGAATGCTTTTGTATTTCCTATAAGTTTTGAGATTATCACAAGCCTCGTCTCCTTCGCTCACTGGCTAGCTTTTGCTCTATTCTTTCGTATACCTGCTCCGCTATTACAGAAATAGATATTAAGGACTCTATATTCAGCTCTGCCAAGATTTTTCGTTTCAGTACCTCTTGGCTTTCCTTTAGCTGGGCCCCTTGATTGCCAAAGTATACAGTCTCTCCTTTAACCTCTTCCACAATCTGTTCAATACTAGGGATATCATCTTCTTCCTCATAGCTATCCCTGCTAGGCTCTGATTTAGGTTGGGGTAGCTCTAAATAAGTTAATCCTAGCTCACTGGCTGGTGCTGGAGGAATAGGTTCTCCTTTATTGCTGCTTTGACCGCTGGCAACCAGCGACTGCTTACCCAGAATAGGCATTGACATGGGCTGTATATTTGTCCTAGACTGTCGGGCAAAGGAAAGGTTTACTTTACTTTGGCCTTCCTTAAATGCAGAGTGGGTAGTCTGATGCTGATGATATTGTATGTCTGACTGCAGGACAAGCTGTTGATCCCCTTGAGCTTGCTTAGGCAGTTGCTGTTCAGAAAACACCCGGGTCATTTCCTTTAAAATAAGAGTTTTCTTTTGACCCAGCTGATTTTGCATGGCTATTTGAGAGCTCCAGCTTACCCTATCCTGCTGCAACGTTGCTATATGCTCTAGCTTTAGTCCATGCTGCTGAAATACCTTGCCAATAAGTTGCTGATTAAGCAACTTATTGTTAGATAAAGACTGTCTAAATAGCCTATTATTAGCTAGCTGCTGAAAAAGCTTTGTATTTGTTAGGTGTTGAAAAATGTTAGAGTATATATTTGCATTAGATAGCTGTTGGAGCAGCTTGATATTATTGTAATTAAGCTGTTGAAGTAGCTTGCTGTCACTGTTATTAAGCTGATAAAATAGATTACTATTACTGTAAGTAAACTGTTGAAAGAGATTGCTACTGTAACTGTTATTAAGCTGCTGAAGTAGCTTAGTGTTACTGCTATTAAGCTGCTGAAACAGCTTACTGCCGCTGTTATTAAGCTGATAAAACAGATTGCTATTATTATAGGTAAACTGCTGAAGCAGCTCGCTACTGTTATTAAGCTGTTGAAACAGCTTGCTGCTACTGTTATTAAGATGTTGAAACAGCTTGCTGCTGCTGTTATTAAGCTGCCACTGAAACAGCTTGCTGCTACTGCTATTAAGCTGCTGCTGAAACAGCTCACTGCTGCTGTTATTAAGCTGCCGCTGAAACAGCTTATTATGCTGCTCAAGCAGCTTACTGTATATTGTGGTATGCTGCTGAAACAGCTTACTGCTGCTATTATTAAGCTGCTGCTGAAACAGCTCCCTGTTTGTTGTGGTATGCTGCTGAAACAGCTGGGTGTTTAAGTTGCTTGAGTACTGGTGATGACTCAGCTCTAGCTTATTTCCCTTAGTACCCCAATGCTGTATTTTTGTTAATTGCAGCTGAGTTTCTTGCTTTGCCCCACTTATTAGCCCCAGCTTATGCTTTTGAAGATGTGAGGTTTCTAACTTCAGCAGTCTGTATAAAAACTGCTGCTGTCTAAGCTGTTGTACAGTATAGTAAGACTGGTAGCTAGGTGTTTCTATGTATGCTAAATAGCTGGGATTCAGCAGATTTTTGGCCTGGCTTTGGTGCATGGTCCGTTGATAAACATTATTTATGCCAGCTCTATATTCTGTCAGCATCCCTTGCTGAAGAAACTTAAGCTGATTAATATTTGCTGGTTGATCTACTTTAATAGGTCTTTCTAAATGCTGTTGAGTTGATAATATTTTTTGCTCTATTAAGCTCTTAGCAATATGCCAGCTATTAGAAAACTGAAGGTAATACTTATCTAGCCAGCTATGTTGTTTGGTGCTTTGTTTAGTGAACAATTGCTGCCAGTTTAGCTGCCTGACTAATCTTCCCTGCTCCCCTGGAGCTAAGCCCATAAGCAGCTGTTGCAGACTCTGCTGATGTTGATTACTAAAAAACTCAAACTGCATCTGCTGATACCAATGCTCAACCTTTGTGTGTTGATTTGACCTATAAGCAGCCTTTGATGTCGTTAACCAGCTATAGCTAGGTAATTGAGCTACAAAGTGCTGCTGCGCCTTGATCAAATGATGCCATTGGGACAGCTGTTTGCTGCTCCAGCTCCAATACTGTTTAAGTTGGGACTGGTAGAAGAAGTAAAGATAGGGCTGCCCATACCAGTGGTCAGCCTTTGTTTGATTTTGGATATTGGTCAGCTGTTGCCACTGGGACAGCTGTTTATTTATAGTTATTCCTGGTTGGTCTAACGGCAAGGCGGGTCTAGTGTGCTGAAATAACCTTCCAGAACCTTGTGTTCTTAGTTTTAGTTCCTTTAAGCCCGTAAGGGATTTGCTGTAAAAGCTTTGCTGGGTAGCATCATGCCAGTGCTGCTGCAAAAGATTTAGCTGCTGGCTACCCAGCGGCGGCTCCTCAGCTATTTTTTTTTTTACTTGAGCGTCAATTTTCTTGATAATCTCATTAATATTTGTGTTATCTAAAAAGAAACTAGGATTGTTAATATTTTGCTGTAGAACTGTTATCTCTTCTCTTATTTCCCTTTTGGTTACATTCACCTTAGTTAAATGACTTTTCAGCTGCTTGACCAGCTCTTGGGTCAAGCTACCTGTATTATTGATCAGAAAAGAATGGTTATAATTGAGATTGCGAATTTGCAGTAGCAAATTGAGCACAACCTCCGAAAAACTGTCCTGCCCTGCATTATCTAGCTTAAATATAAGCTCAGGAGAAACTGCTCTTTTCCTATAGGGATCATCATATAGCATCAATGTGGCAATTTCTTTGTTTACAGTTTTAATTGGTTTAAAGGCGTAGTTAAGCTTTCCCTTGTTATTTATCATGGCAATCTACCTTATAATATAGTATCTTCGATTAAACCAGTGTGATGAATGGTGATGCTGTCGATGATAATGCCTGGATTTTGGGCATCTAAATCGGACATACTCCATTCGCTGACGATACCCTGCTCAAAGTGAAAAATGCGAATTGGCAGGTAATACTTATTGAGGACTAAAATAAACCCAAAATTTATCAGCTGTTTCTGGTCTTTTATTTCCTGTTTTAGATACTCTACTGCAATGGGTTTAGTGACAAATCCCTTCTCTAGCACCAGGGTACTCAGCTCTGTCTGAGGCTTGGCTAGGATTATAGGCTGAGAGTTAAATCCCCCCTCCTGATATTTATCCCGATCAATCCTTCTTTGGATATTCTTTATCTTGTTAAAGCCACCCACAATAAAGCCCATTTGAAAAATGAACCTGAAGGAGATCTTTTGTTTGCCTATGATTTTGTCATAGGCTTTCATGGCCAGCTGTACTCCAGAAATGGCCTGTCTTATCTCAGGGTTTAATTGCATAGCATTAGCTCCTATATATCAAAGATACTTGTCTTCTCTGATTCCCGGTTTAGCTTTTTATTGATTTTTGTAATTTCATCACACCAGGAGCGTCTAGCTCGGTGATCTAGGTTCATTAACTCCTGCTGAGACCAATGAAAATAGTAAGCAATAAATGACATTTCCTCGTACATGCTATTCAGAGGATAGCATGTTATTGTTCTAAAAAATCCAGAGCTACCTCGTTTTGGTGACCGCATTTTGAACAGTTAAACTTGTATTTAGGTGGGTCTATCTGATTGATGCTCTGATAAAAATCCTGCAAATAAGCTAAATCAGCTGTAAATAGGTTTTCAATCACCCTTACATCGATGGTGCTTAAATCTCCCAGCTTAGTAATAACTCGAGACAAAATCATAATGCTTAAATAGCTTTGATTTTGCTGTAATCTAATATCATTAATGGGCAAAATCTCGTCAGCAGCTGTAGCTAAGCGCATGGTGCCCTTTTTGTGCACATTGCCCTCTTTATCTACGTAGCCCTTGGGCAGCTGGAATGGATACTCGGTTTGAAACGACATGTTATTACCTCCAAATAGAATTTAGTAATAGGATTTTGCAGAGTAGTGGATGCTGGTTGCCCATATCCACTACTCTGCAAACATTTATACCTCTTGTCTCTCTATCTTTTCTATAGCAAGCTCCAGGGACTCAAAGGTAAGCTCTGATTTGGTGCCGCTGAACTCAGGGCCTGTATATTTCACTGGAAAAGCACCTTCAGCCTGCCATGCAGCCAGTACAGTACTCATGTCAAAGTCTCTAGCTTCGATAGTAACATTTTTTTGCTCTGGAGGATTTTCTTTAATCCAGTCAAAGAAGGAATAGTTATCTGTTACAACCCCACCCTTTAAAGTTATATTGCCATATTTTTTCAAGCCAGCTAGCTTTCGCACATGATTTTCAGGAAAGGTACCTTCTCTGTACTCATGAACCTCTACTGAAATATCGATTCCCGAAACCTCTGTCACGTGAGCCACATCTACCCCGTCAATAGTGATGGCAAAGCGATAGGTTTGCACTAATGCTAATGTTGGTTCTGCCATAATTTATCAATCTCTCCTTTCCCTATTGTTGATCGTTAGTTTTCTGAGTGATTCTAAAGATGACAAACTCAGCAGGAGTAACAGCAGCCACTCCGATAACGCAAATTAAGCGTCCATTGTCAATGTCATCTTGGCTCATAGTGTTTGGTCCCACATCTACAAAGAAGGCTTCTTCAGGTGAGGTTCCAGCTAAGGCTCCATTGCGCCATACATTAGTCAAGAAATTCTCAATAGTCCTTCTAACTCGGACCCAAAGCACTTGGCTGTTGGGCTCAAATACTACCCAATTAGTGTTAGCCTTGATTGATTCCTCTAAGAAAATGAATAGACGTCGTACGTTTACATATTTCCACAGACCATTTGACGAGCAGGTGCGAGCACCCCAAACCCTAATCCCTTGACCTGGGAAGGAACGTATTAAATTTACTCCCTTAGGATTTAAAATGCTTTGTTCGCTGGCATTATATTGACAATCTAGACCAACACAGCCCTTAACTATTTCATTTGCAGGAGCCTTGTGCACTCCCCTTTCCTGGTCTGTGCGGGAGTATACTCCGGC
>CAYVRD010000012.1:9087-33591 GCA_964454195.1 uncultured Clostridia bacterium | reverse complement strand
TACTCATCCACCATTATGTACTGGAACTTGTTTTGGTAATAGCTTAGCACCTGCTTGTGCTCTAAAAACAATCTGGTTGTCAGCATTATTAAATCGTCAAAGTCAACGGCATTGTTGTCCTTGAGCTTTTTTTGATAGAGGTAATATACCTTGGCTGCAACCTCCTCAAAGTAGTCGTCGGCTGCCAGGGTAAACTTCTCCGGTGAAAGGAGCTTGTTTTTTGCTTGGCTGATTGCCCCGGCTATGGCTCGCGGTGGAAACTTCTTCTCATCTATGTTAAGCTCCTTAAGACAGCTTTTTATGACCGACTGCTGGTCTGCCGTATCGTAAATGATAAAATTGCTATTATAGCCTAGATGGTGAATTTCTCGGCGCAAAATGCGCACACAGGCAGAGTGAAAGGTGCTAATCCAAAGGGCACTTACATCCTCTTGTAGCAGCTTTTCTACCCGCTCTCGCATTTCGCTGGCAGCCTTATTTGTAAAGGTGATGGCTAGTATATGGCTAGGCCAAACTCCCTTTTCCTGCATCAAATATGCAATTCGATTAGTAATCACTCTTGTCTTACCACTTCCAGCCCCGGCCAAGATCAGCAGTGGTCCTTTATCATGCTGCACCGCCTTTTTTTGGGGTTCATTTAAATTCTCTAATAAATTATTCCCTTCTGTCACCTAATCATCTCCTCATTCTTTTCCTGATTCTTTAATTATATCATGTTATTGGGGGCTGGGAAAACTTCTAGTTGTAAAAATTACTTTATCGTAGTAACATAGCATTAATTAGTTTATTATGAAGCTTAATATTTCTATCTCATCTAGGGGAGCTTATTATATAAGCTGAGATTAATCCAACCGGATTAGACCCTCGGACCTGAACAGGGTAATGCCTGCGTAGGAAAGGTGAGGATTCACCGGAGAATAAATGTCAACCGATTTAGCCGGTTTTTCCTGCACACCTTTTAATCAGGTGTGCTTTTATTTTTCAACAAGGTGGTGTTTTCGTGGCTAGAGCCATTATTTTAGCTGGAGGGGAGCTGTCCAGCTACCATAAAATCAAAGCAATGCTACCCCCGGCAGAGCTAATAATCTGCGCCGATAGTGGTACCAGGCATGCCTCTGAGCTGAGTCTTCATCCCCATGTGATTTTGGGAGATATGGACTCTATAGATCCACAGCTATTGACCCAATATGAGCAAGAAGGAGTAACCGTCCTGCGTTTCTCCTCAGAAAAGGATGAGCTAGACACTGAGCTGGCAATAGATGAGGCTATTAAAAGGGGATGTTCTGAGCTGACCATGATTGGCGTGGTGGGTGGCAGACTAGATCAGACTATGGCCAATCTACATCTGCTAGCCTATGCTTCCGCCAGGGGTGCTATTGCCCAAATATTAGATACCCAGCATCAGATTTTTTTAGTCACACCCCAGCAGCCCCTTATAATTGAAGGAAATCCTGGGGACCTGCTATCCCTGATACCCTTGTCGGAGCAGGTAGAGCAGGTCAATAGTCATGGTCTGAAGTGGGAGCTGGCTGAACGGGCCTTTGCTGTTGGCAAGCCCTTTGGCATCAGCAACCAGTTTACAGGCCCTTGGGCTGAGGTTAGAGTTGGCAAGGGTCTCCTGCTGGCAATTAAACTGCTAGCTTAAAAATTCTTAAAAAATTTTAGCCAAAGGAGAGGAGGAAAAGACATGGCTCATATCAACGTCAGCTTTCAGGTTATTCCTAAGGTAGCCCATGAAGATACTTATGGGGTAGTGGACAAGGCTATTGAGGTGGTACAGCAGTCGGGGGTTAAATATCTGGTAGGCCCTATGGAAACTACCATGGAGGGAGAACTGGATCAGCTGTTAGACATCGTTAAAAGGGCACAGCAGGCCTGCATCGATGCTGGTGCTACCAGGGTGTTCACCAATATTAAAATAGATTATTGCCCCACTGGTGTTACTATGGAAGAAAAGATTGGAAAGTATAGTGGAGCATAATGAAAAAGCTGATAAAGAAAATCCTATTGCCCCTGGGGTTCCTGCTGTTATTGATAGGAGCTTGGGAGCTGTTAGTCTATTGGCGTCAAATTCCCAAATGGTTAATTGCTGCTCCCAGTGACATTTGGTCAGCTTGGCCCCAAATGGCTCCAAATTTACTGATGCACAGCCAGTTTACCCTGATGACTGCTTTGACTGGCCTGGTAATTGCTATTGGGGTAGCTCTATTTTTTGCTATTCTTATGGGCTTTTCTCCTTTAATTCGCCAAAGTCTATATCCCCTATTAGTTATTTCTCAAAATATCCCTATTATTGCCGTCGCACCCCTATTTATTATCTGGTTTGGCTATGGCATGCTACCTAAGGTTATTGTAGTAGCTCTAGTATGCTTTTTCCCTATGGTGGTCAGTCTAATGCAGGGCATGGACGCCGCCGATGAGGATATGGTCAATCTTTTACATGCCATGGGGGCTACCTCATGGCAGATTATTAAGGAGGTGCGATTTCCCGCTGCTTTACCTTCTTTTTTTGGGGGCTTGAAGATTGCCGGAACCTATAGCATGATGGGTGCAGTAATCGGGGAATGGTTAGGCTCCAGCAAGGGCTTAGGTATTTTTATGAATAGAGCTAGTCACTCCTACCAGCTGGATAGAGTTTTTGGAGCTATTATTGTAATCGCCATGTTGAGCTATGCAATATTTTTGACTATCGATTTTATCAGTAAACGGGCTATGCCCTGGTACAATAAAAAATAATGTGGAGGGATATAAGATGAAAAAAATATTGGCAGGTGTTTTAATCGGACTACTAATGGTAGCTGCTATAGCTTGCACTGGCAAGCCAAAGGAGCCTCAGCAGTCGGGGGCACAGCTGGAAAATGTAACTGTAATGCTGGATTGGGTTCCCAACACTAATCACACTGGATTGTATGTGGCTCTAGCTAAAGGCTTTTATGAGGAGCAGGGCTTAAAGGTTACCATTGTGGAGCCAGGTCAAGGGGGAACTACCCAGCTGGTTGCAACAGGGAGAGCCCATTTTGGGGTTAGCTATCAGGAGGATGTGACTATGGCCCGAGCTGCTCAGGTTCCGATTGTGTCGGTGGCTGCAATACTTCAGCACAACACCTCTGGGTTTGCCTCTCTGCCCCATTCAAACATAGCCACACCGGCAGATTTAGTGAATAAACGCTATGGGGGCTGGGGTTCTCCCACTGAGGAAGCTGTTATTAGGGCTGTTATGGAAAAAGCCAATGCAGATTTTTATAAGGTAGAGTTTGTCACTATTGGCACTGCCGACTTGTTTACATCTTTAGAGAGAGATATCGACTTTGCCTGGGTTTTTTACGGCTGGGATGGCATTGAAGCTCAGCGCAGGGGAATTGACTTAAATATCATGTTTTTAAAAGATCTTGACCCAGCTTTAGATTATTACACACCAGTCCTGATTACCAGCGAAAGCTTAATTGCCAACAATCCTCAGCTGGTGGAAAGGTTTATGGCTGCCACAGCTAAGGGCTATAAATTTGCTATAGATAATCCTACAGAGGCTGCGGCTATTCTAGTGGAACAGGCTCCCGAGCTAGACAAGGAGCTGGTATTGGCTAGCCAGCAGTGGTTGAGTCAGCAGTACCAAGCCGATGCACCCCAGTGGGGCCTTCAGCAGGCTCCCGTTTGGGAAGCTTACACCCAATGGCTGGTCCAATACGGTTTGTTGGAGCAGGCTATCGATTGGGAAAAAGCTTTTACTAATGAATTTTTGCCGAAATAGCTACAAAACAGGAAAGGAGCTGGCATTTTGACCGAATTTAAGGTGGAAATTAATAAGGTTAGCAAAAGCTTCTCCTCTCCTGCAGCTACAATCCCAGTTATACAGGATATTAGCCTTCATGTTACCCAGGGTGAATTTGTCAGCCTGTTAGGTCCTAGCGGCTGTGGTAAAAGTACTCTTTTTAATATTATTTGTGGTCTGGTAAAGGCAGATCAGGGCTTAGTGCTGATAAATGGCAAGCAGCAGCCTACACCGTGGCAGCACTTAAGCTACATGCCACAAAAGGATTTATTGCTGCCTTGGCGCCAGGTGTTAGATAACGTTATCCTGCCCCTTGACTTAGCGGGAGTAGACCGCAAGACTGCCAAGAGAGAGGCTATGGAGCTGATGGATTTTTTTGGCTTAAAGGGATTTGAAAATCATTACCCTGCCCAACTTTCAGGTGGTATGCGCCAACGAGCTGCCTTGATGCGCACGATTCTATCTAAAAAGGATTTAGTTTTACTAGATGAGCCTTTTGGCGCTTTAGATGCCATCACTAGGTTTAAGATGCAAACCTGGCTACTGAATCTCTGTAGTCGTTTCAACCGAACTATTCTGTTTATCACTCATGACGTGGAGGAAGCCATATATTTATCTGACCGGATCTATGTTTTATCTGAACGACCCGGAAGGGTCCAACTAGAGCTCCAGGTGCCTCTAGCTCGTCCAAGACAACCCCATATGGTTACCGAGCCAGAGTTTGTAGCTGCAAAAAAGGCCATATTAGACTCTTTAGCCTACTAAATATTAAAAAAACTGGCACTCCCAGCTGGGGATGCCAGTTTTTTTAGTTTCTATCATTTAGTTTCTATCAAAAGCTAAGGTCTTAAGAAAAGCAAAATACTCCCGAAAATGGTATAGGAGTTTTACACTTTCTGGAGTCTCTGCAGCAAGGCCAAAGGCTTCTAGTCCATTTCTCTTAGCTAAAAATTTCGCTCGGAAGAGATGAAAATCACTGGTGACAATTAATACCTGATTGCTAAAGTCGGTGGTTGCTTCCTGGATAAGCTCCTTACTAAATTGGATATTCTCTTTAGTGTTAGTAGCCCGTTCCTCCATAATTATCCGTTCCTGGGCAATCCCGTTGGCTAGCAAAAATCTCTTCATAGCCTCGGCTTCAGTGATAGTTTCTCCCACTCCCAATCCACCGGATACAACAGCCCTAACCTGGGGGTTTTCTTCTAAATACTGAAGACTTGTTTCTAATCTTCTTGTCAATGTAGGTGAAGGGGCATTTGACCAAAGTCCAGCTCCCAGCACAATCATATAATCTACCTTTACCTCTCCAGGATAAGGTTTAGCTGCTTGAATAATCATGGTCTGCAGTAAGATAAATGAAAAGATGAAGATTCCTATGCCGATTAGAGTTAATTTGGTGATAGTTTTTTTCATTTTAGACCTCTCGCTCTATATACTGACTGTTGATCAGCTTGACCACATCACACGCCGTTTCTTTGCTCTCAAACTCTTTTACCACAAAATAATAGGTTTTTTCCAGCTTATCAATTAGCGTCATAAACCACTCAGTCTTGAGGAAAATGACATGGCACTCTCCTGCTAAGCGATTTTTCTTGTTTTCTAAAACTATTTTATCCCGTTCCGATATATGGGCAGACTGAAGTACCTTCTCTAGCTGCTCATGCACTATACTATATTTTTCATCGATGGGCAGCTCGCTCACCTCTGATAAAGTTATTCCCTCTTTTTTGGAAACTACCTTTATTATATAGCTGTTAATATCTAAAAGGGCTACATCAATCTTTTCTAGTTTTTTTTCATAGTCCTTTAGTATGTCTTTTATCATTCCTGCCAATGGCTTTTCTAACTTATTTACCTTGGAGTAAATACCCTTGACCTTATGTATGGTATTTTGAAATTTGGTGTGTTCATCCATTACTTATTCCCCTTAAGATACCGTTTTAGATTTTGTCTTTCTATTAAATTCTACATTTATTTTTAGAAAACCTCCTTACAAAGTCCTATAAAATTAAAGGTTTTTTTACCAGTTCTGACGAATATATTTGCTTGTGTTAAGGGAGCCTGATTGAAAGGAGCGATTTTTTTGCCTCTTAATGTAGTTGATAACTATGGTAAGCATGTGGGCATCATAGTCTCAAAGTACGACAAATATTTTGTGGTTGCCATGACAGATGAAAGTATTGGCAATTATATGGAGAGTTTTCGGGAGCAGCTCAAGGCTAAAGCTGCCCAAGCCTGGCAGTGTAAAAATATGTTTGGCAAAATAAACGAGGAAAAGTTTTTAGCCAGTTTAAAGCAGTGGATTCCCACTGTTAAGCCAGAAAATTTTGATATGGGAAAATCCTTGGATCTTTATGCTGTTAACAAAGAGCAGCTTCTCCAGTTTAACCTGGTCAAAGCCTTCCCAGCGGCCACCTATATTTTAACAGAGGGCAAGCTGATGGACGATTATTACAATATTAAGCTGGGTTTGAGCTATAGCCGCATCCCAGGCCTGGGAATAAATAAGGGGTTTGCTGCAGTTGTAGGCGAGGTAGCCACTATCCCTGAGGTCTCTATCCCCAGTCAGACAACTGCTCTCCAGATAGATACGGGGGATACAGAAATGGATGTTTCCCTACCGGGAATCATAGTATCTCAAAAGGGCGCAGATATCGCTTTAGAGTTAGATTTTAACAGTGGCAGAATAGCAAGGGTCTATGTTAACGAAATGATTTACAATCTGTAATCTAGCTAAAAGACGGTTTGTTCCGCATAAAAGCCCTGACTGCAAGTGCAGTCAGGGCTTTCTTATTAGGTGTTAATTAGAGCTGTCTAGATAGATTGGCCTCCAGCAGCCTCCTCTGGAAGAGGCTGGGTTATTGCGTTGCTCACATCTGGAATAGTGATCTCTAAGCCAAAGTCAAACATCAAATATTCGCCAATCATTCTCATGGCAAAGGTCACAGGTCCCTCAGGGCTAACGACCTCATCCATAGTAAATTGAACTATCATATCAAGCACCATGCGCTCAGTTAGCAGGCTGTTGGCGTTGATAAAGCTCTCAATTGTGAAGTTAACTTCCATGCTCTCAAGCATAGCTTGCATTTGCATTTGCTCTGCTTCTGTCATTGCTATGCCGAAGTTAAACTCGCCCAGCATTTCCTGTAAAAGGCTCGAAAAAGAGTCACTATCCATCTGGTTTTTAATCACATAGTACTTCTGCCCATCGATTTCCACTTCGCCACTAAGCTTGTTAATAATTCCGTGCTTTCGCATCATCTCTAAGGATTGCTGTGGTGTGGTTTGCATCATTTGGGTAAAGCTTTCGGTCATTCCCATACCGGCAAAATCAGTTACTATCCACTGCTCACTCATGGGCATCCTTTGATACATGGCATCTGCCTTTAAGACCATCTCAGTCACCATCTCTGCTTCAGGTCCTAGCTCTTTAACCTCCTCAGGGCTAAGTCCCATTTCCTCCCAAGGCATTTGTATTACCTGTTTAATATGTATAGCCAGAGGCTCCTGCTGGACTACGCCTTCTAGAACCACCTGCACAGCAGGAAGCTGAGGAGCTTCTTCTGCACCAGCTATAGACATTTCCATTTTGCTTGTACCCTGCATCTTGTAGGTATTGTAATTTTTTAAAATCTCGGTAGATCTAACCACCAGCTCATCGGCATACTGCCAGGCTACTAGAACCTTCTTATTTGCACCATCCCATTTTACCGTTCCCCCTCTAGACTCAAAAACTGACGTATGGGAATTGCTCCCTGTTGATTTGTTAAATCTAATTGGGGTACTGCCTTTAGTGCCTGGGCATCGATAAAGCTAACTCCATCCTGGATAGACAAGTCACCCGAAATCTTTTCCCCGTTGACATATAAAGCTACTTTGTCACTAGCAAAGGCTGCCGGAGCTGCTAGGGCCATTACCAAAAGCACCACAAGCAAAGATAATCCTTTCCTTCTCATAAAATTTTTCAACATTAAAGCCTCCTTTAAAATAGTAATAGTTAATTGCTAGCGCATATTGTCATGCTATTACCAACAATTAACTATTACTCCTTCTAGATAGGCCTTTAAAAATCCTGCTCTAATATAAAATTTGCAATATTGTAAGGTGTTTATATATATTCATCGTGTTCATTTAATTGGTAACCAGTGCCTTGGCAAGGCTTGTCAGCTCCACCTGTTTAGCAGTAGCCTCCTCTACCGTAGCAGATATATTGGTAATTTGGTCATTGCTAATCTTCATTTTTTCCTCTAGCTCTTTAGATATTTGGACGATTTTATTGATATAGTTAACCATTTCCACTTCACTTTGCTTGGTAGATTCCATAACCATGCGAGAGTTTTCAGCCAGTCTACCCACTTCTCCTGCCACTACGCTAAAGCCCCTACCCGCTTCCCCTGCCCGAGCCGCTTCAATATTGGCGTTTAATGCTAAGAGGTTAGTTTGTTCTGAAATATTTACGATCTCTGCCGAGGCGTGGGCATAATCCTGGAGCTTGATACTTACTTGGTTGATGCTCTCCCGCAAAGTGGCAGCAATTTCTAAGATATCCCCATTTTCATAGGTTATTTTTTCTATGCTCTTGGCATTTTCCTCATTTCCTGCAGCCACTTCGTCTAAGGAGCGAACCATCTCTGACACCTTGGTCTTTAAAAGATTAGTTTGCTCCTCCCTCTTTCTGCTCATGTCTTCAAGATTCTCTAGTAGCTGTTGTATTTCCTCATTTTTATCCGTAATGAGCTTGTGCTCCTCTTGCAGCTTTTTTCTATTGTAATCTATGCAGTTTTCTTTGTGATTGGCACCGTTAAATATTGCCTTAGCAAAGCTTTGGCAAGAACCATAGCCACAGGAGAAACAGTTAATATTTTGGTCTTTAGCATCTGTTTTATATAGCTGCTGATAAATATCCTGATACTGCTCAGGATTAGGCTCTTTAGTGCTTACCGTATGGGAGTAATCACTGTATTTTCGCTCAAAGTCCTTGACGTTTAGCTCTTTATCAAATTTCTCAAATAGGGTATAGACCGACTTAAACAAGGCTTTCTTAGTATTATCTTTAATCTTTTCACCTTTGAGCTTATTCATGTGAAAATCAATATCGTCAATTGAGCTGAGCTTTTTAGTACCAGTTCCCTTGTTGCAGCCATTATCACAGTTTAATATGTCTACCACTAGTGGCACCAAGCTATTAAGCTTAACCCTGCTCTTATATTCCTTTAGATATTTATAGGCGTGATCTATACCCTCCACTTGTCGCACCCAGGCATCCTTTATGTGATGGTGAACATTTTCCTTAAGTCCTCCAGGTCTACTAAAGGTTAATCCCAAGCCACAGCAGATATCGTCAAATTCTACTGGTTTATAGGAGCTAAGGTCTATTTTGTTTTTATCTAGATAATCCTGCAGCTTCTTATAGGTGACATTATAGCTAATCAAATTATTCGTATTGGGATCCTTTATTTCTTTTGCCTTACCAATACAGGGTGAGAGAAAAGCCAGCTTGTCGTTTACATTTTTATATTTTTTTACATAGATGGCGGTGCAGGTCATGGGACTATGAATAGGAGCTAAGCTCTCTATTAGCTGGGGGTTAAACTTTTCTATGTACTCTACTATGGGAGGACAGGGCTGAGCAATTACCGATTTTAGATTTTTTTCTTTGATGCTCTTGAGATAAGCCCAGGTGGTAATGTCTGCTCCCAGGGACACGTCGTAAAAAAAGGTTACTCCCTTTTCTTTTAAAAAGCCAAAGAGCTTTTGGTAGTCTGAAAAATTAAATCTAATTGCCGGTGCAGCTAAAATAGAAATCTTCACTCCATCAGCTAAGTCTGAAAAAAACTTTTCTGTATCATCGGTATAATCTCGGGCATCATGGTCACACACATCTATACAGTGACCACAGCTTATACATCTATTTGTATCCACTTTCACCTTGTTTCCGCCCTGCTCTTCATAGGCTATGTTGGACATGGGGGATGGACATTTATAAATACACTTGTTACACCCAACACATCTTTCACTAATAGTTGTTACTGTGCTTTTTGCTAGTCCCTTTTCTTCTCCCACTGCTGCTGCTACCCTAGTCATAAAATCCTCCTTGATTCTATTATTTTGATTTGCTAAACAACTCTTTATATGCTCATAATCAAAAAAGCTTTATTTCCCTTATGATTGTATATTAGCTTAGTGCTGTAAATATAGGTCATGGCAATTCCTCGGCCTCTTTCCTGATGGCCATCCAGCTCAATCCCCTGCTCTACCTTGTGGCGCCAATTAAAGCCTTCCCCTTCATCCTCCACTGTAGCGCAGATATACTGGGCTGAGATAAATAGCTCTATTGATAGCTTTTTACCTCTATTAAACTTGTTGCCATGTTCAATAGCATTGGCAGCTAGCTCGTAGAGAGAGGTGAGAAACAGCTCAGTACTTTCTCCCTTGGGAACAATGTTTATCACTTCCTGGTAAAAGCTTTCTAGCTGTTGAAAATTGCTCTCTAGCTGGTAAAAATATTGAGCTACATCCTCGTCCATTATTTGCATTACTATGTAGGTAATGTCATCAGTCCCCTGAAGAGATTTTTCATTGAAAAGATAAAAATCCTCGTTGATGCTGTGCAGGATGTACTGGGGTGGTAAGTGGCTGTTTGCAAAAAACACTTCCTTTAAGCGTTCTCCATATTGCTCTCCCTTTACCATTTGCTCAGTCAAACCATCTGTGTTAATAATTAAGGTGGAGCCAGGTGTTAAGGTAGCCTTTCCAGCATTAAATTCTATTAATTCCTGGGGCACTGCTGAGGTTATGGGAATCCCTTGACTAACCAGCTCTAAGCGCTCCCCATTTGGCAGGGCCACCAGTGGTATATCCTGAAAGCCCATACCCACATAGCTAAACTCCCTTGTCTTCACGTCTAGCACTCCCAGAAAAATGCAGATAAAGTAATCATCTGGATAATTTTCCTTTTGGAAGCTATAGTTTAGAAAACGCAATATTCCCTGAGGTGTTACCTTGTCACAAGAGCAGAGAGCCAAATAACTATTTATAGTATTTTTCACAAAAACGCTGAGCATAGCACCGTCAATACCGTGTCCCGTAACGTCGGAGACATAAGTAATCAGCTTATCCTCTAGCTTGATAACATCGTAGTAGTCCCCGCCAATTTTTTGGGCTGGTTGATAGTGGGCAGAAAAGGTGATTTGCTCAACCTTTGGCAGGACCTGGGGCAAAGTTCTTTCATGAATATGTCTAGCCTTATTTATCTCGGTTTCTAGCCGGCTGTACAGCAGCTCCAGCTCTTGACCCCTTTGCTTTAATTCTAGATTATACTTTAAAATCTTTTTCTCCGCATTTCTCTGCTCAGTAATATCCCTGATCATTCCAACCGAATGCCACTTTTCCTCAATCATTATTGCTGATAAGGAAAGGGCAACCGGGATTTCTGTCCCATCCTTTCTAAGCCCTTCTATCTCAATTGTGGTTCCTATAGCTAATCCCTTACCCGTTTTTTGAAACAAGGGAAAGTTCTTGTAGAAACGATCTATGTATCTTGGAACGCAAATTAGCTGATGTAGATTTTGTCCCAGAGCTTCTTCTTCAGTATAGCCGAAGATTCTCACTGCTCCTGGGTTCCAAAAGGAAACTAGCCCCTCCCAATCCATCATAATTATTGCATCATGGGCCGAGTCGGTAATTGCCTGTAGCCGGGCCTCCTTTTCCTTCAGAGCCAGCTGCGCCCTCTTTCTTTTGGTGATATCTGTATAAATGGTATAGCCGCCTATCACTTCATTATTTATTATAAAGGGAACCCCCTGGTGGATTACATCAATAGCATCTCCCCACTTATTGTACCTGGTAGTCACAAAGTAAACCTTATTGCCCTGTAGCACTTCTTTAAAGCCAAATCTGGTAACATTGCGGTGAGCATTGACTATTTCCTCCATGCTCTTGCCCAATATTTCTTCCAGCTCATATTTCATTAGCTCAGTAAACTGCTTATTGGCATTCATGATAATGCCTTTGCTATCGTAATAAACAATAGCATAAGAGGAATTGTCAAAAAGAGCCTTAAATCCCTCACTCTTCTGAGCTAGGCTTTCAGCAACCTGCTTTCCCTGGGTTATATCCCTAATAATGACTGCGCAGTATCCAGGTTGAACAGAGAAAATTGTTAATTCGTACCAACACCTCTGTTGTTGAGAATAGTATTCAACCTTTGCACCCGATTGACTAGCCAGCGCCTGTTCATAGGCCTTTAGGCAATGGAGCTGAATATTTTGGCCACTGGGCATGACCTCAGAGCCTTTTTTCCCGATCAGCTGCTCCTTGGGCAAGCCTATTATCTGCTGAAAAGAACAATTGGCTTCCAATATCAAAAAATCCTTAGGCTTGCCATTGCTGTCGAATATAATTTCATTATACGCAAATGCATCAGGTAGCCTATCCATCAACAATCGATAGGTTTTTATATCTAAAGTCATCTCCAACCCCCGCCTAAACATCCTTTGAATTGATATTTCATATTTATTCAACAATAAAGCTTTTTTTCCTTTTAATAATACGAAGCTTTTACAATAAATATAACAATCATCTGACCAAGAACTGCCACATCCTCAGTATGCAGGTATTCACTAGCTGGGGATGCAAATAGCATATTGGCAGATGGCGGAAGTTCATGATCTCCCTCCCACAGCTTAAGGTAAATGGGAAAATAGGGATATCCCATCAATTTGACGAAAACATCTCCTGAACCCGATAGCTTTTCCCCTCCCAGCCCTCGGATAGCATCCAATATTTTTTCTTGTGACGCCTTTGAAAATAGCTTTGCTAAAGGTAGCAGGGCTTCCCTACGAAAAGCCGGGTAATATACATGTCCATCCTTTAATTCCTTATAGGAAATAAGCTGATGATAATCACTTTTTGACAAGTCTTTTTTCTGAGACTGCTCAACTACACGGACAAGGTGGTTTATGGTAATTAATTTCCAGGAAAATATTGGTGACAAGTGGGTGTTGGCAAAGGTGACCTTGCCTTCCGGATAGGATATCCAAAGCTTTTGTCCCAAGCTAGTCAGAGTTATGCGCTTATTCCCTTCATCATAAACTCCTCCTGAGTAGTCGGCCAGCTCTGAGGGCTGATGGATTTGATATCTTTTTATTGCCCCTTCCCAGGCATCTGAGTAATTCTGATGACTGAACTCATCTTGTAGCATATAGTCAAACAACAAACTCCTCCCCTTCCTCTTATAAAATCATAGCATAAAAGTTATAAAAAATAATGCTTAAAAATATAAAATCCCTCTTGACCTCAAGTATTACATGATAATACAATATTGATGAGCAGTGACTCATTTAATAAAAGTGCTTGCTCGTTTTTTTGCAGTGGCTGCTCGTTTTTTTTGCAGTTATTACTTTATTATGATATGTTTTATTTATTTAAGGAGGTATCTTAATTGACAGCAAAAATTGGCGTTCCAGCTTCTCTCTATTATTACTCCAATTACAGCTTCTGGAAAGCTTTTTTTGGAGAGCTGGGCCTGAAGGTTGTGAGCTCCCCTGTTACTACTAAGGAAATATTAGACCTGGGTGTGCAGGATACGGTAAACGATGCTTGTGTCCCTATCAAGGTCTTTCATGGCCATGTTATGTGGTTGCGAGATAAGGTGGATTATATATTCTTACCTCGCATAGTTAGTTTCACAAAAGAAGACACCTTCTGTCCAAAATTTTTAGGTCTCCCGGATATGATAAAATCCAGCGTTTCTAATTTGCCTTTGCTCATTAGCCCTCGAATAGACTTAAAGAGTAGCTCCTTTGAGCTTTGGAAGGTTTGTCTGCAGGTAGCAAAAGAGCTGGGCTTTAGTTGGCTAGCATGTCTAAAGGCTTATTTTAAAGCTAGTAGATCCCAGAGCAATTATGAGCAGCTCTTGATTCAGGGGGTAAAGCCTTATGAGCTGCTATTTAATAATAAGCCTCTAATGTTTGAAAAATTTGAAACTAATAACCCCATTTCCTTAGCGATTTTAGGTTATCCCTATGCAGTACACGACCCTTTCCTCAGTGTCAATTTAGTAAAAAGACTGGAGTCTTTAAAAGTAAGCATTCTGACTATGGAAATGATTTCCTCAGAAGACTTAAAGCGCCAAGCTAAGGAGCTGCCTAAAAACCTGTTCTGGCATTATAGCAATCAGGTAGTGCGAGCCGGCTACTTTTACTTAAATCAGCGAGTAGATGGTATTATTCATGTTACTGCCTTTGGCTGTGGACCCGATGCTATGGTTGATAAGCTATTAGAGCTGGAGGCTAAAAAGCACCAGGTTCCCTTTATGTCCCTCACAATTGATGAGCACTCTGGTGAGGCCGGCGTTTTAACTCGTTTAGAAGCCTTTACTGATATGATTCGATTGGGACGGGAGGGTAAAAAATGCGGATAACTTTCCCATACATGGGAACTTCTCATATCGCCATCAAGCATTTCATCAGCAAATTAGGCCACCAGCCCCTGGTGCCACCTAAGCCTAGCAAGCGCACCCTATCCTTAGGAGTTCAGCATTCTCCCGAGTTTGCCTGCATCCCCTTTAAGGTGCTGATGGGTAGCTACATCGAGGCCTTAGAGCAGGGAGCAGATATGATTCTCACCTCGGGAGGCGTAGGCCCTTGTCGAGCTGGATATTATGGCATTCTCCATGAAAAAATCCTGCGCAGCCTAGGATATGACTTTCAAATGATTGTCCTAGAGCCTCCATTAAGGAATCTTCCGGCCTTTATCAGCACTGTTAACAAGGTCATTAAGCCAGTAAAGGTTTCTTGGTTTACTCTTTATAAACAATTTAAAATTAGTTGGAAGAAAATGGTTTTTCTTGATGAGCTGGAGCAATTGACTCATAAGATTCGAGCTAGAGAAATCAACAGGGGTGAAACTACAAAGGTCTTTGAGCAATGCTTAGAGATTCTGGATCGAGCCGACACAGAACAAGAGATTATCCAGGCTGGCCAAGAGGTGAAGGCCCTAATCCAAACTGTACCTCAAGATCCGCAGCGCCAGTGTCTCAGAATTGGCATTATTGGCGAGATATATGTGGTTCTCGAGCCCTTTATCAACCTGGACATAGAAAAAACTTTAGGGGAGATGGGAGTTGAGGTTGATAGATCTATCTACCTGGCCCATTGGACAAAGGAAAATGCCGCTACCGGTAGCGGCGAATACGATATCCACAAGATAGCTGCCCCCTATTTAGATGAACCGGTGGGTGGTCACGGTATTTGTAGTGTTGGCCATACTATTTTATACGGTCAACAGGGTTTCGACGGTGTAGTTCAACTGGCACCCTTTTCTTGTATTCCCGAGATTGTGGCGAAAAGCATTTTGCCTAAGGTAAGCGAGGACTACAATATAAGCTTTATGACTATTTTCTTGGATGAGCAGACTGGCAAGGCTGGTATCCAAACTAGACTAGAAGCATTCGTAGATCTGTTGAAGCAACGCAAACTATATAAAAGGGAGGAACTAGCATGAAAGGCTACTTAGGCATAGACGTGGGCTCTGTTAGTACTAATATAGTCATTGTCGATCAGTCAGGAGAAATTCTTCATAACTTATATATCCGCACTAATGGACAACCCATCAATGCAGTTCAACAGGGAATGAGAATTATTGCTGAGCAGCTATCCCCTGACTTTGAAATACTAGGTGCAGGAGCTACTGGCAGTGCCCGTACCCTTACTGGGGCTATTGTGGGAGCAGATGTGGTGAAAAATGAAATAACAGCCCATGCTGTTGCTGCCTCTTACTTGGTGCCCAACGCCCAGACAATCATTGAAATCGGTGGACAAGACTCAAAAATAATCATTCTTCGTGATGGTGTAGCAGTTGATTTTGCTATGAATACCGTATGTGCTGCTGGTACCGGCTCCTTTTTAGATCAGCAGGCATCCCGCTTGAGTATACCTATTGAAAAATTTGGCGAGTTAGCCCTCCAATCCAAGAATCCTGTAAGGATTGCCGGACGTTGTGGGGTATTTGCCGAATCGGATATGATTCACAAGCAGCAAATGGGCCACAATACCTCAGATATTGTTGCCGGCCTTTGTGAAGCCCTGGTGCGCAACTACCTAAATAATGTTGGCAAGGGCAAGGATATTCTTGAGCCTATTGTTTTCCAAGGGGGAGTTGCTGCAAATCAGGGAATTAAACAAGCTTTTGAAAAGGCTTTGAATAAGGAAGTTTTTATTCCACCCTATTTCAACGTGATGGGAGCTATCGGCTCAGCCTTGTTGGCTAAGCAGCATTTATCATCAAATCCCGGTTTGACTACCCGATTTAAAGGGTTTCATGTAACAAAATTAAGCTATTCGGCTGATAGCTTTGAATGTAAGGGCTGCCCCAATTTATGTGAGGTTATCAACATCCATGTGGGAGATGAATTGCTAGCCCGTTGGGGTGATCGGTGTGGAAAATGGGAGCTAAGTGCATGAAAGGAGGAGTAAGCCTATGAGCCAACAGGAAAGAGACTTTTTGACAGAACTGCTGGCCGGCCACTCACTGACAGAAGAGGAATTAAATAAACGACAATGGCAGATCTTAGAAGCGGCAATAAAGGTTTTTTCGGAAAAAGGCTTTGAAGCCAGCAGGACCAGTGAAATTGCCAAGACTGCTCAGGTAGCTGAAGGTACAATCTTTCGTTACTACAGAACAAAGAAAGACCTGCTGCTGGGCTTATTGATGCCCTTAATGGTAAACTTCTTTCGTCCCATGCTGTTTCTTTCCATAGAGCGCATTATGGAAAATCAGGAGGATAAGCCTTTAGAAGAGGTTTTTAAGCAGCTGTATCTAGATAGATTAGCTTTAGTGCGAAAGAATTTTCCTCTTATAAAAACCGTATTAATCGAGTCCTCTTACCATCCAGAGCTTTTGCAGCCTTTACAGGAGGAAATTGGCCCTAAAATAACTCCTATGGTAGATGAGTTTATGCGAGCCAACGTGGATTCGGGTGTGTTCCGCCAGCTGGATCCTCGCCTACTAACTCGCACTACAGTGAGCCTAATGCTGGGCTATGTTATCCTTTCCAGCACCCTGCCTAATCTTTTTGCTGGAGACGATGATGCGGAAGAAATTGAAAAAATGGTAGATATCTTGTTTCATGGGATTATAAACCAGGAGGAAGACAAAGGCATTTCCTAGTGAAAGGAAATGCCTTAAGTTATAGACAATGCTCTCCTAATCTACTCTGTTGAATAAGCTAGCGTCGCTTATTTAGCTCTTTAGCTATATCATCTAAGGTGAGATTATGATAAGCCAATAGCACCATCAGATGATAAAACAGATCCGAAGCTTCGTAGGAAACTTCATTCAGATTGTTGTTTTTTGAGCCGATAATTACTTCACCCGTTTCTTCCGCAACCTTTTTCAAAATTTTATCTTGTCCCTTTTCAAAGAGATAGGTAGTATAAGAGCCTTCTGGCCGCTGGGCTTGTCGCTCTTTTATCACCTGAAAAACCTGCTCCAGCACATCACCCAGCTGCACCTTATCCTCAGCTGTCTCTTCTCCGGCCTCTTGGTCTACCTGCTGAATTGCTGCCTTTGGCACCTGATTGAAAAAGCAGGTGGTGGCTCCTGTGTGACAGGCTACTCCAGCCTGCTTTACCTTAAGCAGAAGGGTATCCCCATCACAGTCATAGGCTACCTCTTGTATATTTTGAATATGTCCCGAGGTAGCTCCTTTATGCCAAAGCTCTTGTCGGCTGCGACTATAAAAGTAGGTTTCCCCAGTCTCTAAGGATAGCCTTAGGGAGTCACTATTCATATAGGCCAGCATTAACACTTGATTTGTAACAGCATCCTGAATAATTGCTGGCACTAAACCATTTTCATCGTATTTTATTTGCTCCACATCTAGCTCAAATAGCATCTCTAACTACCACTCCCTGGGATTTCAGATATTCTTTTACCTCTTTGATAGTGTATTCACCATAATGAAAAATAGAAGCGGCCAAGGCTGCATCAGCCTTACCCTGGGTTAAGCCATCTCTGATATGCTCTAAGCTTCCTACGCCCCCTGAAGCTATTACAGGAATACCTACTGACTCAGAGACCTGCATGGTAAGGGTCAAATCATAGCCATCCTTAGTGCCATCCCGATCCATGCTGGTTAAAAGTATCTCCCCTGCACCCAAGGATTCCACCTTCTTGACCCATTGGATAACATCTATACCAGTAGCAGTACGACCACCGTGTATATATACCTCCCAGCCCTTTCCACCTGCTTTTTGTCGAGCGTCTACAGCTACTACAATACATTGGCTTCCATACACTGCTGCCGTTTCCTGAACCAGCTGGGGATTATTAACCGCCGCTGTGTTTAGGGAAACCTTGTCAGCACCTGCCTTGAGCATATTTCTAATATCCTCTACCGAGCTGATTCCTCCACCGACTGTAAAAGGAATAAACACTTGTTCAGCAGTACGTCTAACCACGTCTATCATCGTCTTTCTGCCGTCACTAGAGGCTGTTATATCTAAAAAAACTAGCTCATCTGCTCCTGCCTGATCGTAGAGCTTGGCTAGCTCCACTGGATCTCCCGCATCTCGCAGATTGACAAAATTGGTTCCTTTGACTACTCGACCACCGCTCACATCTAGGCAAGGTATTATGCGCTTTGCCAGCACTAAACCTCCACCTCCTCCTGAGCTACCGCCAGAGCCTCTGGCAAGTGGATTGCCTCTGTGTACAAGGCCTTGCCTACGATTACTCCCTTTACCCCAGCACTCTCAATCTTTTTTAATGCCCGAATATCCTCAAGGGAAGCTACCCCACCGGAAGCGATTATCCTTAATCCTGATTTTTCTGCCAACTCCTTTGTACTCTCCAGATTTGGCCCCTTCATCATCCCATCCCGGCTAATATCGGTAAAGATTATCTCTTCCACTCCAGCCTGCTTCATTTCCATGGCCAGCTCCACCGTTGTTCGCTCTGAGGTAGTGCCCCAGCCTTCCACAGCAACCATTGAGTTTTTGCTATCTATACCCACCACTACCCGCCCGGGATGCTTCTCACAAGCTTTTTTTACCAACTCTGGGTTTCCAATAGCTACAGTACCCAAGATTACCCTAGTCACACCTAAAGCTAATATTTGGTCAATGGTGTCTAGATTTCTTATCCCTCCACCCAGCTGTACAGGAATACTCACCGCTTCCACTATTTCTTTCACCACATCTAGATTTTGGGGCTTTCCAGCGAAGGCTCCGTCTAAGTCTACCACGTGCAAGAACTTAGCTCCCTGAGCCTCCCAGGTTCTTGCAATGTCTACCGGATCCTCTGAAAAGACAGTTTCCTGGTCTAGTTGTCCTTGCACTAACCGCACACATTTACCCTCCCGCAAATCGATGGCAGGAAAAATTATCATTAGTCATCATCTCCCCATTGCTATTTCACCAAAATTTTGTAGTATCTTGAGTCCTATTTTGCTGCTTTTTTCCGGGTGAAACTGGATGCCAAAAGTGTTTCCCTTAGCCACAATAGAGGTAAAGTCCAAGCTATAATCTGTAGTTGACACCACTATTTCCTTGTCCTCTGGCTCTACATAGTAGGAGTGAACAAAATAGACATTGCTCCCATTAGGCACATCCTTTAGAATTGGATTTTCCCTTTTGATATTTATTTGATTCCAACCCATATGGGGTACCTTTAAGCCAGCAGGGATTTTAACTACTTTGCCAGGAAATATTCCTAGCCCAGAGTGAAGTCCGTTTTCCTCGCTATAGCTAAACATGAGCTGTAGTCCTAAGCATATTCCCACAAAGGGCTTGTTTTCTTCCACTGTCTTCTCAATAGCTGGAATCATTCCACTGGTATTTAGGTTGGCCATGGCATCAGCAAAGGCTCCTACGCCTGGTAGCACAACACCTTTAGCTGCCAGCACCTGCTGGGGATTGTCAGTCACTTGGGCATCAAAGCCCATCTGCTGAAGAGCTTTTTCCACACTGCGCAGGTTACCCATTCCATAATCAATAATTGCAATCATTCTGTACCTCCTGTCCTGCCCTTAAACTAATGTCCCTTTAGTAGACATTACTCCTTGGATGCGCTGATCTATTTCAACTCCTTGGCGAATAGCTTGTCCTAACGCCTTGAACACTGCTTCTATTATATGATGAGTATTAACGCCACTGAATTGACGAATATGAATGTTCATACCCGCTTTTACTGCCAATGCCTGTAAAAATTCTCGCACCAGCTCTGTATCAAATTGACCAACTTGAGCAGCAGGTATGCTTACCTGATATTCCAAATAGGGGCGACCGCCAAAATCTACTACTGCTAATATCAGGGCCTCATCCATAGGCACAAAGGCTGAGCCGTATCTTTTGATGCTGCGTCTTTCACCTAAAGCCTCGTTTATAGCTTGCCCTAACACCAAGCCTACATCCTCCACCGTGTGATGAGCATCAACCTGTAGATCACCTAAAGCTGTTAGCTCTAAATTAAGAAGTCCATGCCTGGCTAGCAGGGTAAGCATATGGTCAAAAAAACCTATCTCTGTCTTGATCTGGCTTATCCCTTGACCGTCCAGATTGATAGTAAGACTGATATCTGTTTCCTGGGTAAGCCGTTTTACTACACCAATTCTACCTGATTTACTTTCATTCATTAGCTTCCCCTCCCAAATCAGCCAGCCTAACTTTAATAGCGTTGGCATGTGCCCCCAGTCCCTCTCCTTCAGCCAAGGTCACAGCAGTAGGCCCATATTGCTGGAGGGATGCGGGGGAGTAGTATATGACACTAGATTTTTTCATAAATGTATCCACGTTTAAAGGAGAGTAAAATTTTGCCGTACCACCTGTTGGCAAAACATGATTGGGTCCAGCGATATAGTCACCGATAGGTTCAGGTGAATACTTGCCCATAAAAATAGCGCCGGCATTTTCTATTTTTCCTAAAATATCAAAGGGTTGTTCCACCATCAGCTCCAGATGCTCTGCAGCTAAATCATTGACAATTGCTATTGCTTCAGACATATCTTCTGTCACTACAACAGCGCCTTTATTCGCTAAGGATTCTCGGGCAATATCTACTCTAGGTAGCTTTTCCAGCTGTATTTCCAGCTGTTCTTGTACCTTTTCAGCCAGCTCCTGGCTAGGTGTTACTAGCACAGAAACTGCCAGCACATCATGCTCTGCCTGGGAAAGTAAGTCTGCCGCCACATACACTGGATTGGCAGTATTGTCGGCTAAAATTATTATCTCACTAGGCCCTGCCAACATATCTATATCCACCTCGCCATAGACTAGCTTCTTAGCTAGGGTGACGTAGATGTTTCCCGGGCCCACTATTTTATCTACCTTTTCCACTGAGGCGGTACCGTAGGCTAGAGCTCCCACAGCCTGGGCCCCACCCATTTTATAAATTGCAGTTACTCCCGATTCTTGAGCTGCAACTAGAGTGTAGGGGTTGACTGTTGTAGTACCTTGCATTGGGGGAGTAACCATGACAATATCCTTTACACCGGCCACTTGGGCTGGAATAGCGTTCATTAGTACCGAGGAAGGATAGCTGGCTGTGCCTCCAGGCACATATATCCCAACTCTTTTTAACGGCCTGATCAGCTGACCTAAAATAGTTCCACTGCTCTCCGGCTCTAACCATGAATAACGCAGCTGCTTGCGATGAAATTCAGTAATTTTATCCTTTGCTTGTTTTAATGCTGTTATAAATCCTTCATCTACCTGCTGATAGGCCTGTTCAATTTCTTCTGGAGATACCTGAAAGCTATTCTGATCGATAGTGCTATTGTCAAACTTAGCAGTATAAGCAAAAACCGCTTCATCCCCTTGGCTTTTAACCTGCTTTAAAACCTCTTTTACCTTTTCTTCATATATATCATAGTCTCCTGTATAGGCAAGCAAATTTTTTACTTGGGGATCCCTCCCCAATAAGGTTCTAATCATCAAAGCTACCCCCTTGGGCCATCACATATTTTATCTGATCTACTACAGGCTGGATGCGCTGAAACTTCATGCGATGACTAGCTCTATTTGCAATTAACCTAGCCGTTGCATGAAATATTTCTCCCACTGGTACCAGGTTGTTTTCCTTTAAGGTGCGTCCTGATGAGACTATATCCACAATCATATCTGAAAGTCCTACCAAGGGTGCAAGCTCCACATTGCCGTGAAGCTTGATGATCTCCACCTGCATTCCCTGCTCCTTAAAAAATTCTGCCGCCACCTTTGGGAATTTTGTAGCAACCCTTCCATAATTATAGGCTACCAGATTGGGATTTTCCTTGTACTTAGCCTCGGGGATAGCAACTACAAATTTACAGTAGCCAAACTTAAGATCTACTAGCTCGCTGATATCCTTGGACTGCTCAACTATAGTATCCTTTCCCACAATACCAATGTCTGCTGCGCCATAGTCTACAAAGGTTGGGATATCAGTAGGACGACAAATAATATAGCGGACTAATTTTTCTTCATCATTAAAGACCAGCTTACGGGAATCACCTTGTAATATATCTACCGGCACTCCAGCTGCCGCCAATACCTTTACACATGGGTCAAATAATTTTCCCTTAGGCAAAGCAATAGTTAGCATAAAAAAACCTCCCCATTGCACTTTAGTATATTAAAGTGCTACTATGGTAAATAGTTTAACATGAATGATTTTCTAATGTCAATGGGCAACATAAGAAATAATGAGGTGAATTAGAACTTATGGATACTTTAAGTCACGGCTTATGGGGTTATCTAGTGTTTAGAAAAAATAAAGGTTTGAAAGGTTTTTTAGTTGGTACTATTTTTCCCGATCTGCCTTTCATTATAGGTTCATTAGTACTAGTCCTAGAGCAAAAAAAACTACCTGATGACTTAGCTGTTCAGGTAGTTGTAGATCAGCGCATCGCCATGTTTGGAGTTCCTTTGCACTCCTTTGTAGTTTGGGCCCTCTTTGCGATTATTGGAATTATCCTTACCCGCCAGCTAATTCCTTTTGTTTTAGGATGGGGCTTTCATTTGATCCTGGACATTTTTACCCATATCTCTGATGCAACTCCACTATTCTGGCCCATTAGTCAGGAGCGGTATCGGGGCTTGATATCCTATTGGGAGCTAGAGCATTATGCTCTGTTATTTAACATTACAAATGTAAGCCTTTTGTCAGCTGCTTATCTATGGCTATTGTACAGGTACCTCCAGAAAAAATCTTAGCTTTTTATGGTAGCTCTACTAATATATAACCCTTCTTTTGACAATATGCATCCCCATGGGCTATAGATTCGTTTGATAATTCTGTCTGCACAGCATAGCCTTGATTTCTTAGCTCTTCAGCTTTAGCTAACACAGCTGACACATCCCTGCCCTTTACTAAATATTTAATAGGCTTTTCTAGCTCCTGCTTGCTTTTTGCTAGGGCTAACAATAGCCGCTCTAGTCCTACGGCAAAGCCTGTAGCTGGTTGGGGGTATCCGAATTTGCCCAGCAGATTATCATATCGTCCTCCTCCACAAATGGGGAATCCCAGCTCGGTAGTGAAACCTTCAAAAACCACTCCAGTGTAATAGTCAAAGCCTCGCAATACTCCTAAATCTACAAACACATTTTCTTGGACGCCATAGGATTTTAATACTTGGAAAATTTGCTCCAAATTCTTTAGAGCCTTTTGAGTTTTGGCATTGACATTAAAAAGCTCCGCCTGGGCAAACACTTCCTCTTTGCCATGGACAAGTGGAAACCTCAATAAGCGCTCTTGGTTCTTACTGCTTAAATCTGTGGCTGCCACTAGCTCCTCTAGGGCTACTAAATCTTTATTGGCAATTGCAGCTTTAGCCTCTTTTTGAGCTTGCTCAGATATATTTAATTCTTCCATCAGTCCATTGAACAGCTGTATTTGACCAACCACTATTTTAAAATTATTGAGACCGATGTTCTCTAGCCCTTTTGCAGCCAATGCGATTACCTCCCCATCTGCAAAGGGACTGGCATCTCCAATTAACTCTACTCCAGCCTGATAGAACTCTCTCTGTCTTCCCGCCTGGGGCTCCTCATAGCGAAATACATTGGCTAAATAGCATAGCCGCAGTGGCAGCTCTTCTTCAGATAGTCGAGTAGCTACTACTCTTGCAATTGGTGTTGTCATATCGGGACGCAGTGCAAGGATTTTTCCGTCTCGATCAAAAAAACGATAGAGCTGTTGCGCCACCTCTTCACCTGCATCAATAGTCAGTGAACTATCGTACTCAAAGGCAGGTGTAATAATCTCTTCATATCCCCAGCTATAGAAAAGGTCGGCAAATTTCTTTTCCAATTGGCGTTTAGCTGATGCCTCTAACGGCAATAAATCTTTAACTCCTGGTGGAACTTGAAACGCTAATTGCTTTTTCACATTGATCCCTCCGCCACTAATATTTTAATTATAATTATTTTTCTCTTATTTTTCTTAATATAAGCTTATAGCCGTCAGCTCCATAGTTTAATGAACGCTTAACTCTGCTGATAGTTGCCGTACTAGCTCCCGTAGTTTCTGCAATATTTGTATATGTATGATTTGCTTCCAACATTTTTGCCACCTCAAGGCGTTGAGCCAAAGCCTTTATTTCTGCAATAGTTGCTATATCTTCAAAAAAGCGATAGCATTCCTCCTTGCTTTCCAGCAAAACTATTGCCTCAAATAGCTTATCTATAAAATCATCCTTAAATTTGCTCTCATATGACACGTGCTTAACCCTCCCTTCAGTATTAAGTTGAAATATA
>CAYVRD010000012.1:7071-8987 GCA_964454195.1 uncultured Clostridia bacterium | reverse complement strand
AAAAAAAGCTCCTCGCTAACTCCCGCTAGTCCACCCATAGCTAATAGCCATTTGAATTCAAATTGTTTAAGCATAGGTAAAACTACTCGCTTTGACCATTCGGTCAGAAAACCCAAATAAAAGTAATTCACTAAAACTAGCCCAAACAGTGCTAATCCTAAAAGCAATCCCTTGCCTATGAAAATTATATTCATATCCTTAAAAAGCTTTAAAACAAGGTTTTCCTTTAACAAAAATACTCCTACTAATTGAGCCAATAGGATTAATAGCAGCTGCATTATTAAAGAGATTGCCCAGGTTTGCTTATCTGTTTTTTGCTCCACCATGTCACTTCCTAATACCGATAGTAAACTATACTTGCTTTATTCCCTTTTGGATTATAGCTCAAATGGTGAACATACATCTTTGATAAGCCAATCCCTCTACCCCTGTCATCTAAACTTAAATAGTCATATTCTTTTTCTAAAGCTATCTGCCAATCAAAGCCGTCTCCCTGATCTGTTATAGCTGTATAAATATATTGCTCAGTGACCCTTAATTCCACTTCAACTTTTTTGTCTAAGGCAAATTTATTACCATGCTCTACAGCATTTACCAGCAATTCATAAATTGCCATGATAAATAAGCCACTGTCTTCTAGATATTTTTCAGCTATTGGCATCAGCTCTTCCAGCAGTTCACCTGGCGATTCTATTGTACTGTCGATAGTAAATCTTTTTTTATATAATATCTCATCTGTGTTTAATATCAAATATGTAATGTCATCTTTTCCTTGAAAGGTTCCAGCAAAGCTGTAAAAATCACTGTTAATAGTATTCTTTACAACTTCAGGGGGTTTATCATTATTTGAAGCTAAAATATTTTTTACCCTTTTAATATCATAATAGGTACCATTAATCTCTTCTTCTATCAAGCCATCTGTTGTGATAAAAATGCTTGAGCCAGACCCATAGCTTGTTGTCAATGAGTAGTATTCATATAGAGAAGGCTTAATAGTTTTAGATATTGGCAGACCTTTGGCTTTAACCTTCTTAGATTTACCTTGATTATCTGCTATAAGTGGATAGATTTGAATTCCTGCGTTGGCAAAGGAAACAGTTTTTAATGAAGTATCAAGTATTCCTACCAGCATACAAATAAAATATTCTTCAGGAAAGCTTTCCTCATAAAACCTATCCTTTACATATTCTATTACTTTATGGGGTTCTATTTCTGCTTTTGTTTGTTTATTTACTAAAAGATAGTTGGTTATGTTTTCTCTTGTAAATATGCTTAGTATTGTTCCGTCCATACCGTGGCCTGATACATCTACAATGTAAAAAAGCACTCGGCTATCTATTTCATGGACACCATATAGGTCTCCTCCTAGATATTGGGTTGGTTTATGATAAGCAGCAATGGAAATATGGTCTATATTTGAAAAGCTTTCAGATAAAATTTGACTGTGCAGATAGAATGCTTTTTTTAAATCTTCATTAATTATATTATATGCGGTTTCCAGCTCATCTTTCTTAGCTTCTAATTCCTCAGTGTATTGATTTAGCTTCCTTTCATTATTTTTGCGATCAGTTATGTCAAAGGCAACTTGTAATCTTACTACTCTTCCATCACTCCATGTTATAGCCCTATCTATACAGACATACCATCTATCTACAACTTGATTGTAATATTCCCAGCGGTAAATATCTCCAGGCTGCCCGTTTATATCAACTATTTTGTGATTTGTACAGAAGGAGCATTGGCCCTTCTGTTCACGGTGAAGAACCTGCCAGCATATTTTACCTCTTATATCTCCCCATGTACCTTTCCCAAATCTATTTATAAACAAAATTTCATAGGTCTTTATATCAGCCACATAAATCATAGCATCGATACTGTCTAAAACAGTAAGCATCTGGTTGTGAGTGGCAATAATA
>CAYVRD010000012.1:0-6971 GCA_964454195.1 uncultured Clostridia bacterium | reverse complement strand
CTTTGTCGCTATAGGCCTTTATTCTATACCAGCGATTCAGCATTTCAAATGGTTGTTCAAAGCTCAGGGTAGCTCCTTCCAGCGCAACTCTTCCATAGTGATGGATCCAAGCAAATTCAGATTTTTCTATACCAAGAAAAACCTCTGTAACCTTTTTGCCAATAATACTAGACCTGGGAATACCGACCATGCGTTCAAATGCCGAGTTGACTAATATAAAGATATAGTCAATCGGTTTCCCATTGCCATCAGTAATAATTTGATGATATGCAAAAGCATCTTCCATGTTTTCTAATAATTGATGATTATAGTAATTATTAGCCTCCATCAAGTCCACCTCAAATCACTCAATCCCGAGTTATTTTAGTGACATTATTCGACATATATAATTGTTTTCCTTTAATATGGACATGTTATATATTGTGGAACGAAATAGTAACAAGAAGATAAAGCTATTTTAGATGGAGGTATAATATGATTCCCTTGAGAGACAGTATAAAGTCCTCTATGTACCCTTATGTAACAGTTAGCATTGTGGTAATAAACACCGTTGTCTTTGTTCTACAAAATTTCTTATCTATTAGAGAGCTTAATATCTTTTTTCAGGTGTTTGGGGTAATTCCTGCTTATTTTACCCAGCTTACCCTTTTTCAACTGCTAGGAGCAGGGTTATTTCCAATGTTTTCTCTGATTACAGCTATATTTATTCATGGCAGTTGGCTTCATCTGATCAGCAACATGATTTATTTATGGGTATTCGGGGATAATGTGGAAGATAAGCTAGGTCACCTTGGGTTCTTGGTTTTTTATTTAGTAGTAGGTATGGTAGGAAGTTTTGCCCATATTTTAGCAAACCCAGATTCAACTATCCCCACCATTGGGGCTAGTGGCTCAATCGCTGGAGTTTTAGGTGCCTATTTGATCTTTTATCCTAAAGCAAAGGTTCAAGCCATAATACCTCTGCTGATTATATACACCATTACGCGAATTAGGGCTGTCTACTTCTTAATCCTGTGGTTTGCTTTACAGCTGCTTAATGGAGTAACATTAATGGCTGCAGGAACAGCAGTTGCCTGGTGGGCCCATATAGGAGGTTTTTTAGGCGGAGCAGCAATAGCATTGTTTTTTAGCTATCAGCTTTATCAGGAAAGGATCTAAGCTAATTTAATCCCATTCAATTTTTATTTCCCTTCTCGAAATATTATTATTATAATTGTCCCTCTGTTGTTCAATATCTGCAGCTGCAGCTTGTTCAGCTGCCTTCTCCTCCCACTGGTTAAAGCATGCTAGACTTGCAATAAGCTCCTGAATATAGCTACTGCAATCAGCAAGCATCTCCCTTCCAGTGCCAGTTATTTTTAATATTAATACCCTTTTGTCATCGGCCCTTTTTTCTCTAATAGCCAGCTCTTTAGCTACTAGCTTATCAACAATGCCGGTAACTGTACTCATAGGCAATTCTACTTTCCCAACCAAATCCCCCATTTTTTGTTCCTTTTTTGCTGACAATACTACCAATACGCTTATTTCGCTAATCGAAATATTTAAGTCTTGCTTTAATTTATGCTCTAGCTTAACCAAGTATTTAAAGGTTTCCAGTGGATTTGAAGATTTATTTGTTTCCATAATATTCTCTGCATCCCCCTTTCTTGCAAAGACTAGGTAGTGATCTTATGCTAAAGCCCTAATGGTATCATCATTAGGGCTTTAGTTTTTTACCAAGCAGTATACATATTCCCGTAAGGTCTTTTATTAAAAGGAATTAGCTTAATAAAAGGCACTTTAAGTATCTCTGCCTGGTCTACAGAGAAAAGCTTAGCATACTCAGATACATATCTGTCAATAATTTCATTGTCTTTATCTTCTAAGGGTACCACCTTTACCTCTTTACCTAGCTGGTGAGCAGTCACTTCTCCTCTTAGATACATGGCTCCACCGTGCATTCCCGTGCCACAAAAATTACCCACTAAATTTTCTCCCGGTTGACGATTGAGACCTAGTACCATAAGTATTCCGCCAGCCATATACTCCCCAAGAAAATCACCTGCAGTACCACCTACTACCACAACAGGCACTTTATCCATATACTCCTTCATGTGAATGCCCACTCGATAACCGACCGAATCTCGAATATATATTTCTCCACCTCTTAATGCATAGCCTAATGTATCGCCCGAATGGCCATGGATTACGATTCTTCCGTCGTTCATAGTGTTGGCTACCCCATCCTGAGCATTTCCCATAACGTGTAGATCTACACCATTCATATAGGCAGCCATATCGTTTCCTGGGGTACCCAATACAGTGATTTTTAGTGGTCCACCGAGACCAGCGCCGATATAGCGCTGGCCATTGACATTGATTACCTGTAGCTCCTGGTGGCCGTCTTTGGCTGCTGCCACTATTTTATCATTTAAATCCTTATAATAAAGCCCCTGGCTATTGATCTCCATCATCCTTACCGACCTCCTGCTACAAGTTTTTCCTGGCGTAGCTCGTAAGGAAGCTGAGCATAGCCAAAGTCTGGCTTTAGCAGCTGCTCCTTGAAAGAGCTTATATCGTGTTGTTCCTCCATCAGCCAATTATAAATACCTGCTCGGTCACTGCTGTTTAGGAAGATGAAACCTTTTATATGAGAATCTTTTATCAAGAGCTTTTTGGCTGTTAGGCTTTTAGGGTCAACCTCTTGGATTATCTCCCAGTCCTCTGTTAAGGGTGTGTGATATCCTGCGGTAAGCATAGGCAATCCAAAGAAACCTATGGCATTCATTGGAATTCCTCCGGAAAATTTTTGCTCCAGACCTGCCATATTTATGCCGGCAACCTCTCCCTGTCGATAGGCGTTGGGCCAGAGGGGCAATACCTTTTGCTCCCCAGATAATAGATCCATACCTTGGGCCACATCTCCTGCCACATAAATGTCCGATACAGATGTTTCCATATACTGGTTAGCCAAGATTCCTCTATCCAGCTTTATTCCTGTCTCTTTAACCAGATCTGTATTAGGTAAAACCCCAATAGCTACTATCAGAAGGTCACAGGGAATGCTTGTTCCGTCCTGCAGGGTAACTCCAGTAACCTTATCCTCACCTTGAACCTGGGTGATAGTGTTTGATAGGTAAAAGCTGACTCCCTCATTTTCAATATGCTGCTGCACCAAGTCTCCTGAGGTCTTATCTAAGATAGCACTTAAAACTCTATCTGCCAAGTCTATTACAGTGACCTGACACCCGGCCTGGGTTAAGCCCTCCGCAGCCTTTAAGCCTATTAGGCCTGCTCCTAAAATTACTACCTGCTTCATTTGCTCCATTTTTTCCTTGATGCTCTTTACCTGATCCCAGTGTAAAAAGGTGTGGACATTTTCTTTGTCTAGACCTGGTATCTTGGGGACGATGGGCTTGCCTCCTGTGGCTATAAGTAGCTTATCGTAGCTAACTCTGCGCCCTGTCTCCGAAACCACCTCTTTTACTGCTACATCAATCTGGGTAATTGTCTCTCCAAAATAAGTTGTAACCTTATTCTTTTCATAATAGTCGGCTGGACGATAATACATTTGCTCTGTAGTTACCTTCCCTGCTAAATAATATGAAATCAGTGGTCTGGAATATATGTGGTAGCTTTCTTGAGAAAATAGTATTATCTCAGAGCTTTGATCCACCTTTCTAATGCCAGCAATAGCACCTGCCGCAGCAGCCGAGTTGCCAATTATTACGTAGTTCATCCTATTCCCTCCCTTCAGGACCCGCCACCAATAGGGCCCCGTTTGGACAATACTTAACGCATGTGGGGGTATCCTTATCCCCACATAAGTCGCATTTAGCTGCAACCTTTTTTCCTGCTTCATCACGAATGATGGCCCCATAGGGGCATACCAGCACACAAGTCCAGCACCCTACGCATCTATCCTCTTGGTTAGTGACAGCACCGGTTTTTTCGTCTTTTGTCATAGCTCCTGTGATACATCCCTGTACACATCTAGGGTCATCACAATGTCTGCATTGGAGCGCAAATGACAATGGTCTTGATTCCTCTAAAATAAGCCTCGCCACAGGTCTAGGGTGTTGTCGTTTATGAGCCTTTACAATATCATGAGGATATTTAGAGTGGGCTGTTATACAGTGAACCTGGCACAGACCACAAGCAATACAATGTTCTTCTTTGGCAATTAC
Organism: uncultured Clostridia bacterium; assembly: GCA_964454195.1. Classification (GTDB taxonomy): domain Bacteria; phylum Bacillota; class Desulfitisporia; order Desulfitisporales; family JAWSUQ01; genus CAYVRD01. The sequence continues at coordinate 2,802 of CAYVRD010000012.1, read as the reverse complement.
TCGCTTTGTCATCTTCCTATCCCCCTCCTTATTGCCCTGCGGCCCGCAAGCCTAGAATTTGTAATTCATTTTCCGACAATCCAATGCCCCGCAGCATTAATCGGTTACCCCTTAAGCTTTCTAAGGCATTGATGCCCATGCCTCCCAAAAGCTCCTTGATTTCATGCTTCCAAGCTCGCAAGAGGTTGGCGGCTCTTTCTGCCCCCAGCTCAGGATTTAAGCGTTTCACCAGATGATTATCCTGGGTAGCGATACCCCAATTGCATTTTCCCGTATAGCATTTTTGACACATGTGACAGCCTAGTGAAATCAAGGCAGCACTTCCAATATACACCGCATCAGCTCCAAGGGCTATGGCTTTAACCACGTCACTGGAATTGCGAATGCTTCCTGCCACAATAAGGGATACTTGACCTCTAATGGACTCACAACGCAGACGCTCATCTACAGCAGCCAGTGCAAATTCAATAGGAATTCCTACACTATCCCTGGTTCTTAGGGGAGCTGCACCAGTACCTCCTCGAAACCCGTCTATTACGATTGCGTCGGCACCTGCTCTGGCAATACCTGAAGCTATGGCTGCCACATTGTGTACAGCTGCTATCTTTACAAATACTGGTTTTTCATATCTGGTTGCTTCCTTTAACGAATAAATAAGCTGACGCAGATCCTCTATTGAATATATATCGTGATGGGGTGCAGGGGATATGGCATCTGAGCCTTCTGGAATCATTCTAGTTTGAGATACCTGAAGACCTACCTTCTCTCCTGGCAAATGTCCACCAATGCCCGGCTTGGCACCTTGGCCTATTTTGATTTCAATAGCTGCTCCAGCGTTTAAGTATTCAGGATGAACACCAAATCTACCTGAAGCAACTTGAACAATAGTGTTTTTTCCATATTTGTATAGGTCCTTATGAAGACCACCCTCACCGGTGTTATAATAGGTACCTTCACTGGCTGCAGCTTGAGCTAAAGATTTAATTGCATTTAAGCTAATTGAGCCAAAGGACATAGCGGAAAACATAATGGGCAAATCCAACTCCAGCTGCTGACTTAAGGGAGTTAACAGATTGCCAGCATCGTCAAATTCTAGCTTTTCTGGCTTGCGACCGATAAAGGTTTTTACCTCCATAGGCTCCCGCAATGGGTCTATAGATGGATTAGTAACCTGGCTGGCATTTAGTAGCATATGATCCCAGTAAACTGGATAGGGCTTGTCATTTCCCATCCCTGCTAGTAAAATCCCCCCTGATTCGGCCTGCTTGTATATACCGCGTAAATCCTGGGGTTTCCAGTTGCCATTTTCTCTAAACTCTAGAGGAAATTTGCGAATAATCAAAGCATGGGTAGGACATAGCACCACACATCTGTGACAATTCACACAGTTCATATCCACTGAGCCTACCTGTTGGTCTTCCTCATCGTAATAGTGAGCCTCATTGGCACATTGGCGCACACAAACCTTGCAGTCTATGCAGCGCTCTTTATTTCTTTCAATTAAAAATTCAGGGGTATTTATAGTTAATGTCATAGTTTATCAACTCCTTCTAACAGCCCTATAATTGGTTCTCCACCTCGGGGAGACCAAATTCGATCAGGGTCAGGACATATTTCTCTAATAGCAGATTCTTCACTGGCCACATATAAAAAGTCTCCCTTTTCTCCTGCCACTAATGGCCGCAGCTTAATTCGGTCATTTAAGGCCATCATACCATTTGGCGAGCCTAAAATAATGGAAAAAGGTCCATTAATCAAGAGACTGCTGTACATTGCCCGAATAGCTTTGATTTTTTCCCGCTTTTCCGGCTCCATCTGAGCCAGGTCGCTCCAGAAGGGAGGAGCTATTGCTGTAACTGCAATTTCTAGGGGTATTTGCTGTTTTCTCAGCAAGTAGTCAAAGGTGTAGGTAATTGCCTCTGTATCTGTTTGTAGTGCACAGACATAGCCAAACATCTCCAAGTATCTCCTGTTAGCTCCGTAGGAAGATATTTCACCATTGTGGACAATAGACCAGTCTAGCAAAGTAAAGGGATGGGCTCCCCCCCACCAGCCCGGGGTATTAGTGGGAAATCTGCCATGGGCAGTCCACAGATAAGCCTTGTATTCATCAAGGCGATAATATTGGCCTATGTCCTCCGGATATCCTACTCCCTTGAATGCCCCCATGTTTTTTCCTGACGAGGCCACAAAGGAGCCGGGTATTTCCGAATTGATTTTCATTACACAGCGCATAACATACTCTTTTTCTGCCAATCCTGATTCCCTGAGCCTTACATTATTTGGCTTGGCAAAATATCTCCATATCACAGGCGCATTATCTATTCCTTTTACTTCTCGGGTAGGTATTTTTTCAGCCTGTTCTATGGAAAAAAAAGAATTCATGTATTCCTCTGCCCCTATCCTACAGGCATCATCATCATAAAATAGGTGAAATGCATAAAAATCTTTAAAATCTGGATAGATGCCATAGGCTGCAAAGCCTCCACCTAATCCATTGGATCTGTCATGCATCAGCGCTATAGATTTGATGATATCATCACCAGAAATCCTGTTGCCCTTGCGATTAAAAATTCCACTGATTGCGCAGCCTGACGGAATTCTAATCTCTCCCTCTAACGGTCTTTTTCTAACATTAAATAAGTCCACCAACTTCCACTCCCCTCTAAACTTTCTTCCTCCCTTAAGGGCGGATTGTCTTTCACATTATGAAAATACGTTTCATAATTTTAAGTTATTATATTATATTCGCACTCCGTTTAAAAAATCCTTTACTGTGAAATATGTTTTCGCATCATGAAA
>CAYVRD010000011.1:0-34123 GCA_964454195.1 uncultured Clostridia bacterium | reverse complement strand
ACTATTAGCTTATTTTCTCGTCGCCTCAGAGCGACAATGAATAATATATCATGAATTTACTATAAAGTCAACAATATATATTCTGGGCATTTTCTCCAAGGGAATGCTTTTCAAGGTGATTAACCTTCTAATCTAGTCCAGCGATCCTTATCCCTTGTATTAAATTTATTCATCATTAAATGAAAGGCTTCTTCTAGATCAATATTTAATGAGTTAGCAAAACAAATGATAATAAATAGGCAGTCTGCTAGTTCTTCACTGATTTCCTTTTCTGTTTCGTCAGCACGTTTAGGTTTTTCTCCATAGTAGTGATTTATCTCTCTAGCTAGTTCCCCTACTTCCTCTGTCATTCTTGCCATTAGCGCTAAAGGTGAAAAGTAACCTTCTTTAAACTGGGAAATATACTTGTCAACAATTTCTTGCATCTCTTTTAATGTAATATCTTCTTTATATTGATTCATATGTTTGTCCCCACTATTCCCACTATTATTATAGAAGTAATTAAATCAAATGCCATGTATAATGCTATTGCCTTCGGAGTAATAACTATTCTTTTACTGGAAATATCTCGCATAGATCTCCGTTACTTGCACCAACGGCATTTGCCTCGTCAGTGTCAATATGAATCTCACTAGCCTTTATCAATGAATTAATCTCTTTTACTTTTACTCTAGGAAAAATAGTTTCTCTTATACCATCAAAATGCACATCCACTAAATCACCTGCTTTTAGACCTAACTCCTGTGCATCTTTTTCACACAAATGAATATGCCTTTTTGGAATAATCACCCCGTTACATATCAGACTACCTTTTGGGCCTACTACTTCTAACTGAGCAGCACCAATGTGATCGCCTGACTCATTAATAGGTGGCTTTACGCCTAGTATTATAGACTCAGTTTTACTCAATTCAATTTGACGCTTTTTCCTATGAGGAATGATAATGGCCACACTGGAAAAGCTTCCACGTGGCCCAATTAATTTCACCCTCTCTTCCACTACAAAACTATTTAATTCAACTAAGGGTTTTTTAGGCGTAAGCTGATACCCAAGACCAAAAAGAACATCAACGTCTTCAGGCTGCAAGTGAATATGCCTTGGGGAAACACCCACATTGATTTTTAGGCTTTTCATTTTCAATACACCCACCTCTTTGACAAAATGTTAGACCAATTTGGCAATTAGCTCTTCTTCATTCCCATATAAATAGTTAATAATGGGGACTTCAATCATTGTATATGCTCCTGGTGACTGTTTCATAGTAGCTCGAGCTGATGCAACCATAACTTGAGCAGTTAATGCTGGGTTGTTAATCCTCATCTCAAAGTTCAATAGCTGATTATGGCTAGATCCAGAAACACCTTTTCTTTCCATAAGCACACCATGGCCCATATCAATTATCTGAGTTACGTCAGGTACTTGGGTTATCTTTGTATCATCTTTAATAAAATATGCATCACTCTTTATTCGTTGCTCAACTTCCTCAAATTTTGCTCCGTCTTCCAGCTCCACGTATACCATTCTCCTATGAATACCTGTCCCAGTTGGCACCGTAAGAGAAAGAGCATCTCTTACCCCCTCCATTGCTTTAACTGCAGTAGAGTGGCCCATACTCATCCCTGGACCAAAGTTTGTGTAGGTAATCCCCTTAGGCGCCATAAATTCGAACATGCTGCGTATCATAGAGTCTGTCCCCGGGTCCCATCCAGCTGAAATAATAGCAACAGCACCACTTTTTTTGGCAATTTCGCTAAAGCTACGACGCAAATCAACAATTCCTTCATGGATATCAAAGCTATCTACTGTGTTAATGCCTTTAGAAAGAATTTCGACTCCCTGTTCAGGTACCGAGCGAGTGGGAGAACAAAGCAATGCCACATCCAGATCTTCTAATTTGTCAATTGAATCAACAACTGGAACACAGGAAAGTTCAGGGGGAATAACATCAGGTACTCTTCTACGAACAACTCCAGCTAGTTCCATGTCAGGGGCAGCGTTAACCGCTTCCACTGAATATCTTCCAATATTGCCATATCCTACTACTGCAATTCGTATTCTATTTTTCAATATAATCATTCCTCCTTAAAAATTATTTTTAAACTTCTTCTATCTAAGAATAGGTGTTTCCTGCTTTGATAATACATTTTTTATCTCTAACGCGAACTTATTCAACGATTCGTCTCTAGCTCCCATGGTAATTATCCCATCTCCCGGCTGAATCCAATTGGCTACACTTGATAGCAATTGCTCCCTAGATGAAATATAAATAGCTTTAACTCCTATATTTTTTAGTGCTATTACTAACGCCTCAGCGGAGATATGGCGATTTGTAGTCCCTCCCATATCATATATAGGCGGTATTATAAGAATATCCTGTTTTCTTAGGTTTTTTCTAAATACCTCTAGTAGGTCATCCCACATAAATTGGGTTGGCATATAGCCGTGACATTGATACATTATTATAAGCCTTGAAAAATGCTTTTTTAAAGAATTAATACTAGCTTTTATTTTACTGGGATTATGCGCATAATCATCAAAGATAGAAATATCCTTTACAGTTCCAATCAGTTGCATTCTTCTTTTGATGCCTGAAAATTTCTTAAGTGACATGGATATATTTGACATTTCTACTCCACAAGCCTTTGCGCAAGCTATAGCAGCAAGAGCATTTTCCAAATTGTGGTCTCCCCACTGATTTAACAGAAAATTTATCCCATCAACTCTAAATCTTATAATTCCACTGCCAATTTTAATTCTACTTGCCCTTATATCACAGGATTCTGACAAGCCATAAGTCAATTTTTTACCTTGATATTTTATATTGTTACAGTTGCTACAATCCCCATTTATAACTAGAAGCTCTTTTATATTACAGGCAAATTGTTGAAATAATGCTATTAGCTCCTCAACCTCTTGGTGATCCTTGCTAATATTAGTGATTAAGCCTATTTTAGGCAAATAATTAACAATTGAACCGTCACTTTCATCTGCTTCTATGCATACTAACTCACTGTTGCCTAACATAAAATTACCTGTAAACTGATGTTGATAATTGTTTATCAACTCACCACCTAAAAATGCTGTAGGGCTGAAACCGTTATCCTGTAGGATAGTTGCCAGCATCCCTGCCACTGTAGTTTTGCCACTAGTTCCTCCTATAGCTATTCCTTGTGCTATGTTGAATACTTGAGCTAAGGACTCGGATCTCTTAACAATAGGTATCCCTAATTCCTTTGCTCTAATAAAGTCAGCGTTATCTGATTCTATTGCGCTGGAGATTACAACCTGACTTAGCCTTTTGGATATGGCTTCACCTGTCTGAGAATAAAGCTTTATGCCTAGCCTCTCTAGCTTTTTAAATACCTCACCATCTTTATTATTTAAATCATAGTAACGGTCTGAACCACTAACTTGATGCCCCTTTATTTTTAAATACTGGGCCAAGGGGTTCATTCCCTGACCACCAATGCCTACAAAGTGATAATTATTTAGCATTCATTTCTACCTCCCATCACTGTCAAAATCATCTTGCTTTTTTATAATATGCAGAAACATGTCAACGTGGTAATAAAAATATATATGCATTGACTTCTAATGGGAAAGTACTATAATGAAAGTAATTACAACGATACCCCCCTAAGGTAGTTGTTCTAATGTGCTGGCTACTAAAATCGTATTGGAGGCCAATTATATGAGTAATCTAAAAAACAAAGACCTTACAGCTACTAGTAAGACTAACACAGTAGTATTGGCGATTTCAGGAATTAGCTGTGCATCTTGCGTTGGAAAGATAGAAAAAACTTTAACTAGCGAACCAGGCATAATATCAATCAGCGTAAACTTAGCAACAAAAAAAGCGACTATAGAATATGATCCTTCAATGAAAAATGTTGACGAAATAATAGCTTTAATTTCTTCATTAGGCTATGAAGTCTTCTTAGCTTCTTTAGAAAAAATATCAATACCAATCATAGGCTTAAAATGTGCTTCCTGCGTAAGAAAAGTTGAACAGTTATTAATAGAGCTTGATGGTGTTTCCTCTGTAAATGTTAATTTGGCTACAGAAAAAGCAACTGTTGAATATGATGCTAGTTCAATTACAGTTGGAGAGATAAAGGATAAAATAATCCAAATGGGTTATAAGCTTGATTTAGTTGAACGAGAGACTGCTCAGGATCGCGAAAGCAACCAACGCCAACAGGAGCTTAACAAATTGGCAAAGGACTTTTTACTAAGCGCTATCCTTACTACTGTAGTACTGATGGGCAGCTTGCCTCACATGATGCCAGGGTGGGGTGATTGGGTCCCTGCTATCTTGACGTTGCCTCTTGTCTTATTAATATTGACTACTCCAGTACAATTTATATCGGGCTGGCGATTTTATCAAGGCGCTTACTTTGCCTTATCCCACAGGACCAGCGATATGAATGTGCTTGTTGCAATAGGTACTACATCCGCATGGCTTTATAGTGCAGCCATGACACTTTTCCCCGTTTATTTGACAAACCTAGGTTTTCCCTATCAACTTTACTACGATGTGGCAACAGTTATTACTACTCTCATTCTGTTAGGAAGATTATTAGAATCTCAAGCCAAGGGTAAAACATCTGAAGCTATCAGAAAACTTATGGGAATGCAGGCAAAAGTAGCTCGTATTGTCAAAGGGGATCAGGAACTAGATATTCCAATAGAGGATGTCGTGGTAGACGATGTGTTGATAGTCCGACCAGGAGAAAAAATTCCTGTAGATGGCATCATTATCAGTGGCCAATCGGCTATAGACGAATCCATGCTTACAGGTGAGAGTATTCCAGTGGAAAAGAAAGTAGGAGACGAGGTAATTGGCTCCACCATTAATAAAACTGGCAGCTTTAGATTTAAGGCTACTAAGGTTGGTCGGGATACAATGCTGGCTCAGATTGTACAGCTAGTAGAAGAGGCACAAGGCTCTAAAGCTCCTATCCAAAAAGTAGTAGACGTGGTAGCCGCCTATTTTGTGCCTGCAGTTATCGCTACAGCTACCATAAGTGCAATTGGTTGGTGGGCTTTTGGACCTGAACCCTCCCTTATCTTTGCATTGACAGTTTTTATAGCAGTCCTAATTATTGCTTGTCCATGTGCCCTAGGACTGGCCACACCCACTGCAATAATGGTCGGTACAGGTATTGGAGCTGAAAACGGTATATTGATCAAAGGCGCTGAAGCTTTAGAAACAGCCCATAAAATTACTACTATTGTATTTGACAAGACTGGAACCATCACTGTTGGAAAGCCATCTTTAACTGACTTTATTCCTGCCCAAGGTTTTTCTGAGACTCAGATTTTGAAGCTTGTAGCCTCAGCAGAAACTGTGTCTGAACATCCATTAGGTCAGGCAATCGTAGAAAAAGCCAAAGAAAAAGGTATAGGACTAGTCCAGCCCGAAAGCTTTTATGCCGTCCCGGGCCAAGGTCTAATTGCAACTATTGAAGGCCAACAGATTTTAGTAGGAAACCCCAAGCTAATGGATGAAAATAAGGTGGCTATACCTGAAGAATTAAAGGAAAAAGCCTACTTATTGGCAGATCAAGGGAAAACACCTATGTATGCAGCAATCCAGCAGCAGGTGGCAGCGGTTTTAGCAGTCGCTGATACAGTGAAGCCTACTTCTCAGGCAGCCATTAGGTCGCTGGAAAAGCTAGGCTTAGAAATAATTATGTTGACAGGTGATAATAGTCGCACTGCCAAAGCAATAGCAAAACAAATAGGAATAACCAATGTAATTTCCGAGGTCCTTCCCGACCATAAGACAGAAGTGATAAAAAAATTACAGGCAGAAGGAAAAGTTGTGGGTATGGTAGGCGATGGAATTAACGATGCTCCAGCCCTGGCCCAAGCAAATATTGGAATTGCTATTGGCACTGGTACAGACGTGGCCATGGAGGCTTCAGATATTACACTTATCTCAGGTAATCTGCAGGGAGTACCTACTGCTATAAAGCTCTCTAAAGAGACTATTAAGATGATTAAACAAAATCTCTTCTGGGCCTTTTTCTACAATGTAATTCTTATTCCAGTAGCCGCAGGTGCCCTATACCCTGCTTTTGGTTTGATTCTAAACCCTATGATAGCAGCAGCTGCAATGGCATTTAGCTCAATTTCTGTAATTATGAACACCCTTCGCCTTCGCTGGTTTAAGCCTATTTAAACCGACACAACTTAAATATAAAACATTTACCAGCTATTATCAGGATGTTGATTGTAAATAGCTGGTATTTTTATTGACCCCTCTTCTCCAAGCCTATAAGTAATTGTTATATTTTTTTGTTTTTTCTGTATTTCATAATAAAAATAATTGTTATATAATGACTCTATATGATTTTTTAAAGTGAACTTATTAAGGAGATGAGAAAGCAATGAGCAGAGAGGCAATCAGTTCTACATATGCAGATGTGACCAATGCCATATTAGACTTGGATAGAGAAAATCTGACAGTTACCGTAAATGGATCAGTTAATTTCTTAGAATTTCAGCAGTATTTGGCTCAAGAAAGATTCCTTTTTCCCTTGGATAACTTAAATAGTCATCAAACAAGCTTATCCTATAATGTGGTAAATGGCATACCTTCGGTTGCCCAAGGAAAGTACGGTACCTTTAGAGAATATGTGGTAGGTCTCGAAGGAGTACTTAACAATGGAACTCAAGTAAAATTAGGCGGAAAAAATATTAAGAATGTTTCCGGTTTTGACCTGATGGGATTACTAGTAAATTCAAAAGAAAAGTTAGGAGTAATATCACAGCTTACTCTAAGATTGTTGCCTTTACCTGAAGCTCGTTTCCTTCTAATCACTCCATTTGATAGCTTGAATTCTGCCTTTTTAGCTGCCAATAAGTTATTTAGTCATGGAGGTCAGCCAGCAAAAATTCAAGTGTTTAACAGTGCTTTTTCCCATACCCTGGGTCTAGATCTCCCTTCTAAATCGGCTTTAATTGTGGCAGAGTTTGATGGATTTATCCCCTCTCTAAATAGACAGATAAATCTTTATAAAGATATTGTTGCCCAATACACTAAGAAATCTTTTTTTGAATTTGGAAATGAAAATGATATTCAACAATTTTGGGAGAAACTGCGCCATAGTGGTGGTCCACTAGTGGGCAGTAGTAGTGGTAATTTGACCTTTAGTAGTTATTTAAACAAGATGCATCAATTAGCTATAGACTTAGAAAGCTATATTGATAAGTCAAGCATCTCTTTAGCTTTATTATTGAATCCCAGCACAGGACTTGGCCATCTGGTTTCAATAGATTCTCCTAAAGATAATAAGGATTGGTTTTTAGAAGCTGAGAGAATTATTAATAATCACGATGGACTTATTCCTAGTGACGATTTTACAAGTCCAGAGTTAAATATAATCAGAGATAGTATTTTGGCTATTTTTAACAACGACGATTCAAACACAAAAAAAGTTGTTCGAGGAGGTTACTAAATTGCATCAAACTCATATAAATCATCTAAAAACCTTAGTTGCCTCAAATCAGGTTTGCACCTCTTTAGAGGACTTGTTAGTGTATCAATACGATGCTACTTTACTAGCCGGCTCTCCTGATATAGTGATTTTCCCCACCACCACTGAGCAAGTTGCTGCCATTGTCTCATACGCTAACCAGCACAAAATACCAGTAAACACTCGAGGAGCTGCCACCAATCTCAGTGGCGGTAGTGTGCCGGATCAAGGCGGTATTGCTTTGGTTTTAACTAGAATGAATAAGATTCTTGAGTTAAGCCTAGAAAATAATTACGTGGTAGTTGAGCCGGGAGTTATAAATCTAGACCTTCAAGAGTATCTTGCCCCCCATGGCTACTATTACCCTCCCGATCCTGCCAGTATGAAGGCTTGTACTATCGGAGGTAATGTTGCAGAATGCTCTGGTGGTCCTCGTTGTCTTAAATACGGTGTTACCAGGGATTACGTTTTAGGTATGGAAGTTGTACTAGCTAATGGACAGGTAGTTACTCTAGGAAGTAAACATTTAAATCAAACAGACCCCCTTGACCTATTAAAGTTTTTAATTGGCTCTGAAGGAACTCTGGCTGTATTTACTAAAATGTACCTAAAAATCAAACAATTTTCTGAGGCTAAAAAAACTATGCTCTGTACCTTTAATAATGTTAAATCTGCAAGTAAAGCAGTCGCTAGTATTATTAGTCATGGCATTGTTCCCACAACCTTAGAAATGATGGATAACTTACTGATTAACTGTGCTGAAGATTTTACTGGTGTAGGCTTGGATCGTACTGCTGATGCGTTATTGCTAATAGAAGTGGATGGATATAAAGAAGATTTAGATAGACAGGTCAAAACTATTGAGCAAGTATGCCGTAGCCAAGAGGCAAAGGAGTTCAAGGTTGCTGAAACTGCTCATGAAGTAGACCAGTTGTGGGTAGCTCGCCGAACTGTTATTGGCGCTGTTGCAAGAAAGCGTCCTTCTTATTCCCTACAGGATGTCACAGTTCCTCGCAACAGAATGCCAGAAATTGTAGAAGCTATAGTTAATGTATCCCAAAAGTATTCCTTACCTATAGGCGTGCTAGCTCATGCAGGCGACGGCAATTTACACCCATTAGTGCTCTTTGACGAGAGAAATCAGGAAGAGGTTGAAAAGGTTCATAGGGCTGAACAGGAAATATGCGAGGTTGCTCTATCATTAGAGGGCACTCTAAGCGGGGAGCACGGTATTGGCCTTCTTAAGCGTCCTTATCTCCATAAAGAGTTCTCCGGAGAAGTGATGGATTTAAAAAGAAAGCTAAAGCTAGCCTTCGATCCTAACAACATTCTCAATCCAGATAAAATTGTAGAGGTGGGAATATGAGTATCTTAAATGAGCCTAAAAATTATGAGTTAATCAACACCTGCAACAAATGTGGTTTTTGTCAAGCTAATTGCAGTGTTTACAAAGAGGTATTAAATGAAGCCTTTGCTACAAGGGGCAGAATCCAGTTAATTAAAGCTGTGGCCGACGACAAGCTAACCCGCACTCCATATTATGAAAAGATTATTAACAGCTGCTTGATGTGTGAAGAATGTTCTAAAAATTGTCCTAGTGGTGTACAGGGCCATCTATTGATTCAAATGGCTCGTGAGGATCTAGCAAAAGAAAAAGGATTGCCCTTCACTAAAAAAATTGCTGTAGAACGGGTATTAACTAATAATAAAATACGTAAGCTATCCTTTAAATATTTGTCCTTAGTTAACAGAATTGCTAAGCCCATCAGACTTACTAGTTTCCGTGGAATAAGTTTAACAAATATTCCTGTAGCAAAAAAAGACTTCTTGTCATCCTACAAGGAAGGCAATATAGTAAAATCCCCTAAAGTAAGAGTAGGCTTTTTTGTTGGTTGTATGCTCAATCACACCCTGCCCCAAGTAGCCCAATCAGTAGTACGGGTGTTAGAGCACAATGGTTGTCAGGTTGTTATTCCCCCTAGTCAGCGTTGCTGCGGAACACCTGCTCATACCTATGGGCATTCTAAGGTTTCTAAAAAGGTAGCTCTTTTTAACATCCAGCTTTTCTCTGAGCTTAATGTGGATGTTATTGTAACTGCTTGCGCATCATGTGGTAACATGTTAAAAAAATATAGCAGGATATTTAAAGATGATGCCGAAATAAAAGAACAGGCTAATGCATTTTCCAGTAAGGTACGAGATATTAGCCAATTCCTAGTTGACGATCTAAAGCTAAGTCTAGATGAATATAAGAAAAATATTCCTGGTAAAATAACGTACCACGATCCTTGTCACTTAGTAAGAGGACAAAATATTTCTATACAGCCAAGGGAAATACTAAAAAAAGTAGCACATGGACAATATGTAGAAATGCCTGGTGCCAATAAGTGCTGTGGTGCTGCAGGTATGTTTCAAAATTACTTTCCCCTAGAAGCGAAAGGTATCAGTAATAAAAAGGTTAACAGTATAAATAAAACTGCTGCAGCCTATGTAGCTACTAGCTGTCCTGCCTGTTATCATAGGCTAACGGAAAGTTTAGCAGCTAATAGCAGTACTCTGCACGTATTACATATTGTGCAACTTCTTGACCCTCATTTTTCATTAGAAAGCATAGGCTAAACATTTTTACTTAAAAATATTTTAATTTGCGAAGGGAGCGATTGTTTTATGTTTAAGGAATTAAATCCACCGGTAAGGACTCTAATGGGTCCAGGTCCCAGTACAGTTCATCCCCAGGTTTTAAAATCTATGGCTACTCCTCTGTTAGGTCATTTAGATCCTAAGTTTTTAGAGCTACTGAATGATACTATGGAGTTGCTTAGACAGATTTTTGAAACAAAAAATAAGCTTACTATGAGCATGTCGGGTACCGGAAGCTCTGGTATGGAAACAATCTTTGTTAACCTATTAGAGCCAGGTGACAAAGCAATTGTGTGTGTTCATGGATTATTTGGTCAACGGATGGCAGATGTAGCTGGCCGAACTGGGGCGACAGTAGTAACAGTTGATGCCCCATGGGGAGAAGAGATAAAGCCAGAGCAGGTAAAAGCTGCTATTGCCGCTAACCCTGATGCAAAGCTAGTTGCTATTGTTCAAGCAGAAACATCTACCGGCGTATACCAGCCTCTAGAAGAAATCTCCTCTCTTGTTAAAGGAGCAGGAATGCTTTTACTAGTAGACGCTGTTACTTCTTTAGGTGGTATGGAGGTAGGCGTTGATAAGTACCAAATTGATGCTATATATAGTGGCACTCAAAAGAACTTAAGTATTCCTCCAGGACTTTCTCCTGTATCCTTCAGCGATCAAGCATTAGAGGTATTGACCAAGAGAAAAACTAAGGTGCAAAGCTGGTACTTGGACCTAACAATGATTCAAAATTATTGGGGACAAGAACGCTTTTATCATCACACTGCTCCTATCTCAATGGTCTACGCCTTGAGAGAAGGCTTGCGCTTAATTATTGAAGAAGGCTTGGATAATGTATATCAGCGTCATATGAAATTAGGAAGATCTCTTCAAGCTGGTCTAACAGCTATGGGGCTGGAGCTAGTAGTAAAAGATGAAGCAATCCGATTACCTAACTTGACTTCCGTAAAGATTCCTGATGGCATTGCTGATGCAACTGTGAGAGGGCGCCTTCTAAATGAGTTTGATCTAGAAATTGGTGGGGGACTTGGTGAATTAAAAGGCAAGGCATGGCGAATTGGCTTAATGGGCTACGCTTGCAAGAAAGAAAATGTTTTACTTGTATTGTCCGCTTTAGAAACTATTTTAACAGACTTAGGTTATCCTGTAGAAAAAGGTGCCGGTATTCAAGCTGCCTCCAGTTTTTTTAATAAATAAACTTCAATATATATATGGTTATATGCCAAACCCTCCACATAATGGAGGGTTTTTTGTTAATATAATTAGGTATCTTATGGATTTTCGTTATAGTGTGTATAAGATGTTTTAATTAGAAAAAACATAAATATGATATTTTCTTAACCTAATAACAGTTGCTCTGTTAATCAAACTATTATATAATTATTTAGTTGTTGTTTTTATATGAGGAGGAAACAAAGTATGAGTGAGAATATTAGAAACATAGCAATCATTGCCCATGTTGATCACGGCAAGACAACTTTGGTGGATGAACTGCTAAAACAAAGTGGTACCTTCAGAGATAACCAGCAGGTAGCAGAGCGAGTTATGGATTCAAATGCCATCGAGCGAGAACGGGGAATTACCATCTTAGCCAAAAACACGGCTATAAATTATCTCCATACAAAAATCAATATTGTTGACACCCCTGGACATGCCGACTTTGGCGGCGAAGTTGAGCGGGCACTAACAATGGTAGATGGGGTATTGTTAGTTGTAGATGCTTTTGAGGGCCCAATGTCCCAGACAAAGTTTGTGTTAAGAAAGGCATTAGCTCTAGATTTACATCCTATCGTGGTTATAAATAAAATTGATCGACCCGATGCTCGACCTGAACAAGTAATCGATAAGGTTTTTGACTTATTTATAGAGTTAGATGCTTCTGAAGAGCAGTTAGACTTTTCTGTTGTATATGCCTCTGCCAAGGAAGGATATGCCAAGCTAGAATTAGAAGAAGAATCAAATAACATGGAGCCACTATTTGAGACAATAGTAAAACATGTTCCTCCTCCTCAGGTTTCCCAAGGCACTTTTCAAATGCTAGTTACTAATATTGACTATGATAACTTTCTAGGAAGATATGCAATCGGCAAAATTAATCGAGGAACTGTTAAATCCGGAAGCCAAGTAACTATGATAGGTCACACTGGACAAGCAAAAACTTCTAGAATTAGCAAACTCTTTACTTACCAAGGATTAAAAAAAGTTGAGATTCAAGAGGGTTCTGCAGGAGATATTGTAGCTATTAGCGGTTTAGATGATATTAATATTGGTGACACCTTAACTGACCCTGCAGCACAGGATCAGTTAACACCACTTACTATAGATGAGCCCACATTAACTATGACCTTCTCAGTCAATAACAGTCCCTTTGCTGGACTTGAGGGAGAGCATGTAACCTCACGCAAATTAAGAGATCGCCTTTATCGGGAATTAGAGTCTAATGTAAGCTTGAGAGTTGAAGATACAGATAGCCCTGAAGCATTTCAAGTTTCAGGACGGGGTGAGCTTCATTTATCCATCCTGATTGAAAATATGCGGCGGGAAGGCTATGAGTTACTTGTATCAAAGCCTAGAGTGATTAACAAAAAGATCGATGATGTGCTCCATGAGCCTATGGAATTACTGACAGTTGATATTCCCGAGGAAAGTGTGGGTACAGTTATCGAGAACCTGAGTAACCGTAAAGCAGAGATGGTTAATATGACACCAAATGGTCGGGGACAAACTCGTATTGAATTTAATATTCCTGCTCGAGGCCTAATCGGTTTCCGCTCTGAATTTATGACCATTACCAGGGGCTATGGAATATTAAATCACATATTTAATGGCTATGAACCTTTGAAAGGTGAAATAACTACTAGATATCAAGGTGCACTAATTTCCGCTGAAACAGGTGAAGCAACCACCTATGCCCTCCAAACCCTTGAAGACAGAGGAACTTTCTTCATTACTCCTGGTACAAAGGTTTATGAGGGAATGATTATTGGGCAAAATAATCGGGCTAGTGATCTAGAGGTTAACATTTGTAAGAAAAAACAGTTGACAAATGTAAGAGCTAGCGGTTCTGACGATACGGTTAAGCTTAAAGAGCCTCGTCTATTAAGCCTAGAAGAGTCCATTGAATTTATTGAAGATGACGAGCTGGTTGAAGTTACACCAAAATCAATACGCCTACGTAAGCAAATGCTTCAAAAGCATCAACGAGAAAGAGCTGCCAAAATAGCATCTCAAGCCCTTCAGTAAATAAATCAAGCCGGTATTTGATGCTTTTATCAAATACCGGCTTGATTTTGCTGACTATTGCCGAAATACTCCTTTAGTTCTTCTATGCTTTTACAGTTTAAAATATCACTGCTCTCTAGCCAACCTTTTCTAGCAATATTAATGCCGTAGTGAATATTAGTAAGGGTATCTAATCGGTGGGAATCGGTATTTATTACTACCTTTACCCCCATATCCTTGGCAAGCCTACAGTGATGCCAATCTAAGTCTAGTCTGTAAGGGCTAGCATTCAGCTCCATAGCTACATTGTGCTCCCTAGCTACCTTTAACACTTGCTCCAAGTCAACATTATAACCATTTCTTCCCAATAGCAACCTTCCAGTAGGATGTCCTAATATTTTCACATAGGGATTTACAATCGCTTTAATAATCCTTTTAGTCATCTCACCCGATGGCATTTTGAAACTTGAGTGGATAGATGCTACCACATAATCCAACTTAGCTAAAATATTATCTGTATAGTCTAGCGAACCATCTGGTAAAATGTCAACCTCTATTCCCTTTAGAACAGTAAAGTCTGTAAGCTGACTATTTATTAGATCAATTTTTTCTCCCTGCTCAGCTAATTTCTCTACAGACAAACCTTTAGCATAGACTGCAGTTTTACTGTGGTCTGTTATACCTATATAGCTTAACCCCATCTCCTTAGCAGATTTGGCTAGCTCCTCTATTGTGTTAATTCCATCACTATAGTTTGAATGCACATGGAGATCCCCTTGTATCTCCTCCACTTTAATTAATTTTAGTATTTTGTTTTCTATAGCAGCTTGTATTTCTCCCTTATTCTCTCTCAACTCAGGAGGAATAAATGATAGGCCTAATACTTGGAAAAGGTCCTGCTCGCTATTGATAACTAATTCTTTGTCAGCTTTATATATTCCATACTCATTTATTTTCATGCCTTTTGTTTTGGCTAACTGGCGCAAAGCAGTATTATGTTCTTTGCTACCAGTAAAATGATGTAAGCCAGTAGCAAATTGGTGCTCTAAAAGAACTCTAATATCAACGTTTATTCCTGTAGATAAGCTCAAGGTAATTTTACTATCCCCTGCAGAAAGCACCTCCCTTACCATAGCTATCTTTTCAATAGCTTTGCCTAGGTTTTGATCATTACTAGCAACCATCACTAAAATGTCAATGTCCTTTACTATCTCTTTTCCTCTGCGCAGACTACCTGCTATAGCTACATCTTTTACACCAGGCAGCTTTAATAGCTCACCTTTTAAGCCAATCGCCATAGGGTAAGCTTCTGCCCAGAGAAATAGACCTTGCTGTTGCTTAATAAACTCTATACCCTGTAACACATTTTCTTGTGTTTTTGGCCCAAATCCAGTAAGCTCTATTAATCTATTTTCATGACATGCATATTCTAACTCACCAATACTAGCTATTCCCAGCTTTTCATAGAGAACCTTTATTTTTTTTGGCCCTAAGCCTGGTATTCTTAATATATCAAAAAGTCCTGGAGGAGTCTTTTGCAGTAGCTCTTGATGAATAGTCAGAGTGCCTGTGTTGTAAAGCTCTAGGATGTTTTCATAAAGCCCCTTGCCAATTCCCTTGATATCCTTTAATTTATCTTCATCAATTAGACTTTGGATGCTTTCGCTGACACTTTCTAGTGATCGAGCTCCTTGATAATAAGCCCTTATTTTAAAGGTATTTTCACCAATCAACTCCATCATAACTGCAGTCTCATTTAAGATAGCTGCTATTTGATGCTTATCCATAAACTATGCTTTTAATTCCATATGTTTTTTTAGCATACATTGATCCATTACAACAGTAATTCCAGCATGCTCAGCTTTTTCTGCTGCTACCTGATTTACTATACCTTCTTGAAACCAGAGATACTTAATACCCCTTTTAATTACCTCATCTACAATAGGAAGTACTTCTTCTGGCTTGCGAAATACACCTACCAAGTCTACCACCACTTCTTCTGGTATATCATTAATACTTTCATATGCCTTTTCACCCAACGCCTGATCGATAACAGGATTTACTGGAATTATCTTATATCCTTGCTCCTGTAGGTATTTCCCAACTCTATAGCTGGGTCGGTCAGGCTTATTTGACATTCCTACAATTGCGATAGTTTTTATGCTTTTAAATAAATTTTCCATTATCTTTCCTCCTGCTTTTTTATTCTATATTATATCATTTAATACTATTTGCATCCACTGAGATAGAGGAAAAAATTTACACTATGGAGAATAATGATATGGATAAAATATATAGGAGTGATTTTGATGGGTCATTTACAATTAGCTAAAGAAGAGGTTTTTAAAGCACTTGCCAAGCGTTTAGACAGCAACCCAATAGGTGCGCCCTTAAATGAAACATTGATGAAAATTCTCCATACACTTTATAGTTTAGATGAGGCAAAAATAGGAGGAAAATTTCCTCTACTTCCTGCTCCAATAGATAAAATTAAAGCTGCCACAGGTTTTTCTGAGCCAGATCTAGTAAGTCATCTAAATAACATGGCCAACAAAGGCTTAGTAATAGATGTGGAGCGCAGGGGGCAGACTTACTATATGTTATCTCCTTTAGTAGTTGGATTTTTTGAGTATACCTTTATGCGAGTTAATGACAATCTACCTATGCATCAGCTTGCCCACTTATTTGAGGAATATCATAGACAGCCTGGGGTAGCTGAGGAATTTTTTGGAGCTGATACAAAACTTTTTCAGACTTGGGGCTACGAAAGCGCTATGCCTCAGGAGGTGGAGTCAGAAATTCTTCCCTATGAAAAAGCTTCAGAGATTATTCGTCAGTCTGGCGGCGGAGCATTGACAATGTGCTATTGTCGCCACCAAACGTTACACCTTGGTAAAAATTGCGATGCTCCCATTGAAGATGTTTGTACTTCATTAGGCAATGCAGCAAATTGGCTAATTAAAAGAGGCTTTGCCAGACCTGCCACTGTAGATGAAATGCTGAGAGTATTAGACCACACAGAGAAATTAGGATTAGTGCATATGGGAGATAATGTGCAAAATAGCCCTGCATATATATGTCATTGCTGTGGCTGCTGTTGCGGAGTTCTAAGATCCCTTAATGAGCATGGGGTTTCTTCTGTCCATCCAAGCAACTTTATACCAAAAGTAAAGTTAGCATTATGCACAGGATGCGGTTTGTGTGAAAAGGGTTGCCATATCAATGCTATAGCGGTAATTGTAGGAGTACCTGGCGCACCTAAGAATAAAACTGCGGTTATTAAAGAAGAATTATGTATTGGATGCGGCGTCTGCCTAAACTTATGCAAAAGTAATGCTTTAGAATTTAATCGCAGAAACAGCATTAGAATTCCTCCACTAAACATAAAGGAGCAAATGCAGCGAATTGCTAAAGAAAAAGGAAAGCTAAAATAGAAAAAGATAAAGCATCCCCAAGTTGGATGCTTTATCTTTTTCTATCCTATATCTGCAAACTCTTTTTTCATAGTTTCTATTATATTTTTTATAGTTTTAGATATCTTTCCTTGACTAACATTATATTTTTTTGCTATATCACTTTGTTTTGCCCTTGGCACACCGCATATTCCATAAAAACTAAATATAATATCTCTTTCCTTAGGAGTTAATCCTCTTAAAATGCGGGTGACAGCTTCTAATTCTTCTTTGTTTCCCAAGAACTCCTCTGGATTATAATAGCAATCGCAAGCAGTTTCTTGAATACTCGAAGTAATTTCGTTTCTTGTGTCTCCTTCAGCATCTAGCCCCTCTTCTAGTATGCAAATAATATCTCTAAAAAATTTTTTTCTTTTACGCAGGTACATTCTTACTTCATTATCTATACAGGTATAAGCAAAGGTAGTAAACTTTGTATTGCGGTCTCCCTTGTATTTATTAATTGCTTTTAGTAGGCCTAAGCATCCTTCTTGAAATAAATCGTCATACTCATCTTTAGAGGTTAGGTTGTATTTACGTATTACATTTTCAACTAGCTTGTAATTACAATGAAACAATTCTAAGTCTTTTTCAGTTAATGCCATGGCACACAGCGCATTGCCAAAGCCAATGATGTTTAAGCTTTGCGCCTTCCTCCTTTCTGTAGACACAAATACTATTACCTACTTATTACATTCTTTGCAGTAATTTTGATTCGACACGAATGCTTAAAAACCCTTCCACAAAAAAAGAACATTTATTTCCATTCACTGGCTAGTTTGACAAAGTTTTTAGCCCACTGAGGAATAGATAAGCTGTGTATATGATTATAGGCAGCAAATACATTTTTGTAAATAATCCCATCATACTTGCCATCAATACCTTTTCCCCGCTGCACTTCTAAGGCAAAATCTAAATTTGATTGGTCTAGGTTAATCAGACGAGAGTTGTGAAATTCATGACCTCGAATAGGCTCTTCCTCAGCAATAAAATATTTATTATCTCGATGTACTTTTAAGATAGTATATCCATGGCCCTGAGGTTTCTTCTCCATAACCACATCAAAAGGCAAAGCTCCTACCATTTCACCCTTTACATCATGATTAGTAATTTGTCTGCCCAAGTACATTAATCCCCCACACTCAGCATAAACAGGAAGTCCATCTTCAATAGCAGTTCGTATGCTTTCTCTAAATTGTCTGTTCTCCTCTAATTGAAGTGCAAACATTTCAGGGAATCCACCGCCAATATACAGTGCATCAACCTGTCCTATATCCGTATCCTGAAGAGAGTTTAGTGTCACTAACTCTGCGCCTTCAGCCTCGAGTCTAGTCAAATTTTCTGGGTAATAAAACGAAAAAACATTATCGTGTATAACACCGATTCTAACCTTTTTTGCCTTATTAATTGGAAAATCAAGTTGGTCAATTTCGCTAGTCAACAGCTCTGCATCCTGTGCTATTGCCATAACCATATCTAAATCTACATGCTCTGCTACTACTTTTCCAATCTCATCAATATTTTTATTATAGCTATCTGATTCTCCTGCAGGGATTAGACCAAGATGACGATCTGGTATAGTTAATGTATCATTTTTAGGCAAATAACCCAATACTGGTATTTTGCAGAAGGATTCTACAGCTTCCGTTAGAGTTTTCCTATGCCTTGGACCGCTGACCTTATTTAATATTACACCTTTAATATTTATTTCCTTGTCAAATACCTGATAGCCCATTACCATTGCAGCAACACTTCTAGTCATTCTAGTACAGTCAACAACTAGTATTACTGGAGCCTTAATAATTTTTGCTATTTGAGCAGTACTTCCAGATCCTTGCATATCATAACCATCATGTAATCCCATTGCTCCTTCAACAATAGCTATATCTACATCAGTTGCATTAGTGATAAAGGAATTAACTATGGTATCTTTTGACATGAGAACCGAATCTAAATTGCGGCAAGGCCTACCAGTTATTGCTGTCATCCAACTAGGATCTATATAGTCAGGACCCTTTTTATAGGGCTGAACCTTTATACCCCGCTTTGTTAGGGCAGCTAGTAACCCCATAGTAACAGTTGTTTTACCAGAACGACCTTTTGGTGCTGCAATAATTATTCTCGGTATGCTTTTAGTTACCATAGCTATTCCTCCATCTCAGTAGCTTATAATTTATCGTCCTCTGGTAATGCTCTTAAGCCTCCAGCCAAAAAGTGAGCATTTTTATATCCTGCATTTTGCAAAATACGCGAAGCTTCATATGCCCTGATTCCTAAAGGGCATATTGTAATAATATTTTTCTCAATCGGCACTTCTGCTAATCTTTCTCTCAGCTGATTTAGTGGAATATTGATAGCCTGTTCTACTTTGAAGGGACTTCCAGCCGATTCTTCCTTAGATCGTACATCTAATATTAATGCATCATTTGAGCCTGCTAAAAATCCAGGTAATAGACGTTTGGCATTTCCTTTTAAAATATTATCCATGGTATTTGCAGCATGAATAACTAAATCAATAGCTGTAGCATATACCGGTGCATAACATAAATCTAGATTTCGCAAATCGTCTACAGTTCCATTCATAGCTATAACAGCTGAAACCACATCTATTCTTTTTATGACGTCACCTGTACCTACAGCCTGGGCACCTAAAATCTTTCCTGTTTTTTGATCAGCAATAAGTTTAATCGTTCCTGCAGAGTGATTAGGGTGATAATGGGTAGCATCTAACCCAGAAGTTAAACTAACTACAGCTTGATATCCGGCTGCAAGTGCCTGGCCTTCTGTCAATCCTGTCTTGCCTACGTTAAATTCAAAGACTTGGAAAGCAGAAGTCCCTATTACACCAGGATACTCATCCTCTAGGCCATAGATATTATTAGCAATTACTCGACCCTGCTTATTGGCAATTGACGCAAGAGGTAAAAAAGTAGGTCTATTAGTAATTCTACATGTGTTCTCTACACAATCGCCACCAGCATAAATATTAGGGTCACTGGTACGCAGTTTCCTATCAACAATAATACCCCCTGTAATGCCAACAGTCAAGCCACATTCTTTAGCTAATTTGCTATTTGGCCGCACTCCGCAAGCCATAATAACTAGGTCTGCTTTTAATTCTTTATTAGTAGTCTTTACAATTTTATAGGTTTTATCACCTTCGACAACTTCTCTAATTTCAACAATGCTTTCATTTAATAGTACGTCTACTAAATTTAACTCTAATCTATCTTTAACTAATATCGCCATTTCTTCATCAAGCATATTACTGGCGAGCCTATTTTCTCTTTCTATTATTGTTACACTTTTTTTCGGATCAGCTAAGCCTTCAGCAGTTTCTAGTCCAATCAATCCACCGCCTACTATTACAATATTTTTAGCACCGGCTCCTAATCCTTCCTTTAATTTGATAGCATCCTGAGGCTTATGCAGCGTAACTACTCCTGGAAGGTCAGCTCCAGGAACAGGAGGTATAAAGGGCTCAGCTCCTGTAGCTAAGACTAATTTATCATAGGGCAGCTCCATTAAAGCAGAATCGTTGCTTTCGTCTACAGAGCTGAAAAAAACTTTTTTACTCTCTCTATCAATTGATTTGGCTATCATGCCTGTAAGCACTCGAACATTCTTTTCTTTTAAGAAAAATTCCACATTTCTTATTGCACCAGATGCGGTGCTCATTAAATCATCTAAAGAGCCTACTACGCCACCAACAAGAAGTGGCAGTCCACAACCCCCATAAGAAATATATTGATTTTTTTCTATTACTGTAATATCAGCATTAGGATCAAGTCTTCTCAATCTAGCAGCTACTTTAGGACCTGTAGCTACTCCACCAATTATAACAATTTTTTCACTTGGCATATCTACCCTCCTACCTTAGTATCTATAATATAAGAAATAGTTTTATGCGCTTAAAAGAAATAAAACTTGGCTATCGCCAAGCTAAACGTGCCAGATAGCACTGGAAAGATTAATGACTACACACAGCAACAGCGGCATAACCTGTAGTCATACCGCCGTTAATGTGTGCTAAGTTATGCTATTATACACAACCAGTTGGTTTTGGTAATCCAGCAACTTTACATGCTCCCTTTGCAGGGCCAGTTGGGAAAAACTCATAGATTTCTTTTAATGGCATACCAAGGTCTTTAGTCATCTTTCTAACCATTGGAGCAATACCATACTGCTTGAAGTAGTCTTGTAAGTAGTTGATAATTTTCCAGTGATCTTCTGTTAACTCTTCTACTTCTTCATTTTTTGCAAGAACCTCAGCGATTTCCTTAGTCCAAGCAGCTGGATCTACTAAGAAACCATCTTCATCTAGCTCAACAACAACACCATTTACTTCTAATTTTTCAGACATTTGTTTGAACACCTCCGCAATATTTCGAAAATTCTTTATACTAGAAAGCCTACTAATAGGCTTTTCTATTTTAATTAAAAAATATGCATCCTTTAGAGAATAAGTCTGGTGTGCTATAAAAAGGCTTTACTTATTATGCAACTGTTCAACCTAAAGCCGCTCTATTTCTCTTCTGGGTGATCCTCTAAGCAAACAACTACGGCCTCTAGAACAGTACTCATACCTTCGGCTAAACCTCTCTTGTATTCGCTTTGTTTTGACCCTTCTATTTCCCGATATATTGCTTCATATAGTTTTAGCATTTCAACAAGCGAATTCCTAAGTGTCATTAACTTACCTCCAAAATCAGCAGATAACAAGGCTACTTTATAAAACAAGCAGCCTTGTTTTTTTTGCTACTTACTTACCTTTGATTTTTACATAGGATGTTCCAAGGTATAGGAATTCAAGTTTGTCTTCCTTAGCTAACTCATTGATAACCTTGTCAACAGTACGTTTTTGTGCTCCAATAGCTGTTGCCACATCTTTGTTTTTTGCCTTATCTACTCCTTGTAGATACTCTAGAACCTTCTCCCTCAATTCTTCATGGGATAATTCGGTCATTTTATACACCGCCATTCAAATTAGTTTATTGCTTTACTAATATCATACCACTAAACAATCTAAATTACTTAGTGAATTTGAAATTAGTAGAAGTTCTGAATGTTGGGTAGGAGAAGATGAAGTCGTCAATATGCTTGTCAGTGAATGGAATATTAGCCAGCTCGAAGAATTTCTCCCAACCGATTCTCTCAATCCACTCTCCATATCTTTCCCCTTTGTTAGCATTATTAACCCAAATCTCTACCAAGTTGCGAATTGCTACTACTAGCTCATCCCACTTTGGAGGAGTGTTTGGAATCCAGGGTACAGCTAGTCTTGAGAAAGCTGGGCCTGATCTTGAGTTAGATACTTTACCACCAACGAAGATCGCTACACCGTCATTTACTGGATCCTTAATTTCCATTGGAGGACATACTGTGTAGCAGTTACCACAGTACATACACTTCTCTGGGTTAACAATTAAGCTCTTAGCTTTTGGGTTTGGTCTAATAGCTGCAGTAGGACAAGATGCAATTACATTTGGCACCTCACACTGCTTGGAAATCAAGTCATCGTTAACCTTTGGCAATGTTCTGTGAACACCTACGAAAGCGATGTCGGAACAGTGAACCGCACCACACATGTTCAAGCAGCAAGCCATAGATACCTTAAGCTTAGCTGGTAGATCATCAGTTTTGAAGTACTTGAATAGGTCGTCCATAACTACTTTCACAGTTGCGGAAGCATCTGTAGCAGCACTATGGCAGTGAATCCAACCTTGAGTGTGAATAATGTTTCCTAAGCAGTTTCCAGTACCACCTACTGGCCAACCATTAGCTTCTACTTCAGCAATTAGAGGCTCCACGTTATCAGGGTTTGATATTAGAAACTCTACATTGTGACGAGAAGTAAATCTTAAGTGACCATCACAGAACTTGTCTGCAACATCAGCAAAGTAACGAATAGTTGTAATACTGATAAGACGGGGAGAAACTACACGTACAGTGTAAAGCTCAGCACCAGACTCGGAAACGTGCTTTAATACACCTGGCTTTACTTTTTCATAGTACTTCCACTTACCATAGTTATCTTTAATGATCTGTGGCAACATACCCTCATAATGAGGAGGTCCTATATCAGTAACAGGCTTGTAAACTACTTCTGACATTATTACTCCACCTCGTTTCCTGCTGCGGTCTCTGCATCTCCGCTAGCTGTTTGAATTAACTCTTCTGGCCACCAGAAGAAATATGGGTTTGCTCTTGGGTGTTTTACCATTTGTGCAGCTGGCTCTAAGCCTACAGCTTTCAAGAAGTCTCTCATACCTTTTCTGTAGATTAACTCGCCAACTCTCTCTCTAACCTTACCATTCTCATCCCACCACTCGAAAATGCGCTCAATTAGATCTTTTAACTCAGCATAATCGTCTTCCTTCTCTAGCTTCATGAAAGGAACGATTACCCATGATAAGAATGCTGATTGAACGATAGTAGCTTTACCACCTAATAGGATAGTAGCTCCACCTTCTTTACCTACACGAAGAGCCTTGGACATTTTATTGATACAGTGTACACAACGCACACAGTTGTCATTGTCTACTGTAAACTCTTGAGTTTCAGCATTGTATGAGCAGGCTTGTGAAGGACATTTGTCTACTACTAAGCCTTGGATATCATAACCACTTGCAGCATATTCTTTAACAGCGTCTGCATCGATTCTGATAGCATCTCTCCAAGTACCGATAATTGAAAGGTCAGCACGAGCGATTGAAGCAACACAGTCGTTTGCACAGCCAGAGATTTTGATTTTAAACTTATATGGGAAACTTGGTCTATGCAGGTAGTCCTGAAACTCATTAGTGATATTATGACATACATCCATAGTGTCGAAACAGGCATTGTTACAACGAGCCTGCCCACAGCAGCAGCTTGGAGTTCTAAGGTTTGAGCCTGAACCACCTAAGTCCCAACCATTGCTTGAGAACTCATTAAATGCAGGCTGCAAGTGATCAGTTGTAGTACCTAAAAGGATTACGTCACCTGTCGCACCGTGCATATTTGTCAGACCAGAACCATGCTTTGCCCAGATGTCTGTAAGTTGTCTTAAAGCAGCTGAGGTATAGAACCATCCTGATGGCTGGTTAATACGCATAGTATGGAACTCTTTTAAGTTTGGAAATTCTTCTGGGATATCTACGTATCTACCGATTACACCACCACCGTAACCAGTAACACCAACGATACCTCCATGCTTCCAGTGTACAAAGTTGTCCTGGAATGATCTCTCCATTAAGTCAAGAAGAGATTCTGTCATAGGATTTGCAGCTTCTTTTTCCATTTCGTCTACGAAACTTGGAAAAGGACCGCCTTTTAATTGATCCAACATAGGCCTTTTGCTTTCTGCCATTAAAATTCCCCCACCTTTCATAATAGTTATATTGTAAAACAAATGCTTTTTTAAGGTTAAATAAATATTATAGCTCTCTCAATTCAATAGCTTCCTCTGGACAGATTGCTACGCAGCTGTCACAGCCCATACATTCACCGTCAGCTACGTCTGCTTTGCCATCAACTATTTGTAAATATTGTGCTGGACATGCGTCAATACACGCTGAACAGCCTGTGCATTTGTCTGCATCGATTGTTATTAGATACATTAATATCACCTCCTTGATCAAATTACTCCCTACTACTTAAGGTTTAATAGTTAATATAAAATAAATCTAGGAAGACTTGTTTGTAATGGTGATTGTTCTTGCATATACAATCATAAGCACACATTTTGTCTATTTTTTTCCCCTCATATAGTGATATTCACTATATGTTGAAATTATAACATATTTGAGTCACAAATTCCATTATGAATGAAATTTTATTACAAAAGTAATATTATATTTATAGTGTTATTTTTTTTTTGCGTATCACAATTGCTTATTTCGCTATAAGTGTATAAATTCCTTCTAAGCAAATAATGTTTTTGTGTTTTTTTTCATAAAATAATCCTTAAACATACTTGATAGACGGTACAAGAGCATATCTCTAGAGTTTTTACTCCTGTACCATCTACTTATATCTACTTATAACTTAGCCAGCGTCCTTGTCCTTGTCACTTTCTTCCTTGTCAAGGGGTAGGCCAGCTGCTTTCATTACTTGTCTGAAGTCATCCTCGTACTCCTCATAGGTGTGAACCTTAACCTTGTTATTCCATGGATTAACATGTCTTACTGCTCTGTTGTTATTAGCCATATTTCTAGTCGGGCTCATCATTACAGCTCCAGCGTGAACCAGCTTGCTATAGGGGAAATATGCAAATAATACACAGACTAACAAAAAGTGAACGTAGAATAGTGCACTAATCCCTTCAGGGGCAACTGGACTAAAGGTAACCAAGCCCATGGCCAACTCTTTTACAGATGTAACATCTTCCCTAATAAAGTATCTCATAAGAATACCTGATAGCGCAATACCAAATATAAGGAAAAGAGGGAAATAGTCAGCAGGTAAAGATACATATCTCACTTGCGGAATAACTACTCTTCTGACAAAAAGATAAGTTACAGTAACTAATAAAATTACACCAGTTAGGAATAGGGGTTGTAGATTTACCATAAAGGCCCCATCTACGCTCGCTATTACTTGGATAAAGCCCGGAACTGGATCAGTAAACAATCTCAAGTGTCTTACAAGTACGATAAGGAAAGACCAGTGAAAAGCTAAGCTTGCCAGCCAGAGCCACTTTTCCCACTGATATACTAATCTTTTGTCTTCAGTAAGCTCTGCTTTTGTGTTTCTAAATAATGACCGGAAGAAAAGTACCTCCATCAGCATTCTTCCAATTACACCTGCTGTATCAGATGGATTGTCGAATTTATCATGCTTAATCCAATCATGTGATTTTTGTTGTCCAGCTGTTGTTGGGATGCGGAATGGAACAGGTGATTTACCCCATTTAACAACGCGCCAAATCAACCCAATTACAAATATCGCAAATGCTGCATAGGGTAGAATTACCCCAAACAAGTATTGCATACCAGCTACCTCTACTCCTAGAAAAACACCTGCAATAAGTGCAATTACTACGAGCAAGGAAATTTTAATGCCCATTTAATAATCCCCCATTTCATATTAGGCTGTTACACCTACTGTAATTCCTTTACACTCTCTCCGTCTCTTGTTTAACAGAAACAACCATTTTGTACAGTATTGTTAAAATAAATGCGCCTATTGCCCAAATCCCAATGCTGATAAAAATCTCAGGCATGGTTGGAGCATACTCTGTAACTCTAGAAACTGGGTTTGGTATAAAACCAGCAACTACAAAGCTTAGGCCTTTTTCAATAAACATGGCAGCAAATACGGAGATGCAGGCAATAATTAGAGTAGTCTCATTTTCTCTTGTCTTCTTGTTTATTAGCAAATACAAAGCAACTACTGATAATAAAACAAATAGCCACATTGCAGGAACCATACTTGTATATTCATATAATCCAAAAAATAAATACTTTAAGCTGTACATTTTTCCAGGCACCTGGCTGTAGAAAGCAGTAAAGAACTCAGCCCCAACCATGAATACACTGATGATCATTCCGTACATTACAATATAGGATAACTTTTTAATAGCTTCCTTTCCTGCATCAAATCCACCAAATTTGCGCAGAATAAAGCATAACAGAATAAGCAAAGCAGGTCCAGTAGCAAAGGCTGATGCCAAAAACTTAGGTGCAATAAGGGCAGTCATCCAGTAGTACCGACCTGGTAAGCCCGCGTAGAGAAATGCTGTTACTGTATGAATACTCACAGCCCAAGGAATTGAAATATAAATCAATGTTTTAACCCACTTAGGTGGAACTACACCTTTTTGCTCAGCTTGCAATACATTCCAGCCTATCAATACGTTTAATATCAAATATCCATTTAGTACAATCATGTCCCAAAACATAGGTGAATTTGGTGTGGGATATAAAATCATATTAAAAATTCGAGAAGGCATACCCATATCTACTACGATAAATAGCAAGCACATGATAACTGCTGCAATAGCTAAGAATTCTCCAACAATAGTGATTCTTCCAAAATCTTTTACATTGTGAATATAGTAGGGCAATACTACCATTACTGCAGAGGCAGCCACCCCTACAAAAAAGGTAAATTGTCCGATATATAATCCCCAGGTTACATCTCTACTCATACCGGTCACAGTCAGACCTTGACTTAATTGCATAATGTAAAAGGCGAAACCTATTCCTATTAGAGCTATTAAAAATAACAGCCAGCTCCAATAACTTTTACTTCCGCTTAACGCTTTATCAAGCATAATTAACTACCCCTCCTCAATCAAACAATATAGTATACATTTGGCTTCAAACCGTATTCTGGCTTACGGATAAATGATAAGTTAGTGCTTAATATCTTTCTCACATCTGAGTTGGGGTCATCTAAATCACCAAATACCAGTGCCCCATTTTTACATGCAGATACACAAGCAGGCGGTTTCCCTACAGCCAGTAGTTGTTCACAGAAGTTACACTTCTCCACTACCCCTTTTGTTCTGGTAGGAAGCTCAGGGTTAATGTTGGAGATGTATGGACGAGGATCTCTAAAGTTGAAACTTCTGGCTCCATAAGGGCATCCGGCCATACAGTATCTACAGCCAATACAGCGGTGATAGTCCATAGCAACAATTCCATTGGCCTTTTTAAAGGTAGCTCTGGTTGGACAAACGTTAACACAGGCTGGCTTGTCACAATGGTTACACATCAACATGAATTTTTTATTTATAGTTGCATTATCTGTAAAGGCATGCTGCATGTTAGGCAGGGCATGGAAAAATTTCTCAGGCCATATCCATTTAATTACTTCATGAGGATTTTCAATGTTAGGAACGTTATTGGTTGTATGGCAAGTAGTTACACAGTCATTGCAGTTATCACATTTTCTCACATCAACAACCATTGCCCACTTTTTACCTGGTAGAGCGTTGGCATCAGGACCAAATTTTGATTGACCACCAGCCAAGGCTCTTGCAAGAGGCATGGCACCTAAGCCCACAGCAAACAAACCACCGATTCTAAAAAACTTGCGTCGATCGATATTCATTAGTTAACCCCCTTTGGCTCCACGTGGCAGTCCCAACAGTTAGGTGACTTTATACCCACAAAGTCGTGACATTGGTCGCAGAATTGTGCTTTATTTGAGTGACAGCTCATACATGTGTTTTGAAGACTCATATTGTACTGCTTTCCATCAGTCGCAGTATAGATTCGATTGCCGTCTCTTACTACAGAGTTTTTCCAGTCACTTAACATTTCCATATGATTATTGCGCATAAACTCTGTGCTCTCTATACATTGGGTTGCCCCCAGCTGGTTAATCACTGGAGTATCTAAGCTTAGCTCTGGAGCAGCTGAAGTATTTCCAATATTCATCCAAAACGGGAACGTCATCAATCCAACAAAAATCACTAAACCAACAATGATATTTCGTGAATTATACAACCTCATCATCCTCCATTCCACTTAAAGGTTCCAATCTCAAATTCATAGTTCTCTTTGTTTCGCCTTTCATTACTAAGGCATTGGCTACCAACTCGTGTAGACCGCACACATCTACCCCAGGCACCCAATATCTCATTAAAGGTGGAAGTACAGCACGGTCAAGAGCACAGACGCAGGATAGCATGTTTACACCAAACTTTTTGTTCACATGCTTTACAGCGTTAGCTCGAGGGAATCCACCACGCATCCGCAGCTCCATTAATTCCTCTGTATTTAAACCAGAGCCACTGCCACAGCAGAAGGTCTGCTCCTTTATAGTGTTTTCAGGCATTTCATAGAAGTTGTTACAAGTGTTTTTTAGTATATATCTAGGCTCTTCAAACAAGCCCATACCTCTAGATGGGTTGCAGGAATCATGGTAGGTTATAATCAGATCATCATTTCTACTTGGATCTAGAGTAATCTTGTTGTTCTTAATTAGGTCAGCAGTAAATTCTGTAATGTGAACCATTTTAGTAGATTTGGCATTTTCAAACTTTGTGCCCGTAATAGGCGACACAGGCATTTCTAAAAAGTCTGCAGGACCATTCATGGTATCCATATACTGATTGATAACCCGCCACATATGACCACATTCTCCACCTAGAATCCATTTTACACCTAGTCGCTTTGCTTCAGCATACATCTTGGCGTTAAGTCGTTTCATCATGTCATGAGAGGTAAACATACCAAAGTTACCACCTTCAGAGGCATAGGTGCTCAAGGTGTAATCTAGTCCTAACTCATGGAACAGCATCAAGTACCCCATAAAAGTATAGGTTCCTGGATCGGCAAACACGTCACCAGAAGGAGTTATAAATAGTATTTCCGCACCTTTTCTATTAAAGGTAGGGTTAATTCTAATGCCAGTTAAGTCTTCTATATCGTCACAAAGCATATCCACGTTATCCACAAAGGCATGGGGCTGAATACCAACGTGGTTTCCAGTGCGATAGCAGTTGGCGGTAGGAGCTGTAATCCACTCAATATTACAGCCAACTAGGTTTAGTAGCTCTCGACCAATCATGGTAATTTCCGCTGTATCTATT
The DNA here is from genome assembly GCA_964454195.1 of uncultured Clostridia bacterium. Taxonomy (GTDB): domain Bacteria; phylum Bacillota; class Desulfitisporia; order Desulfitisporales; family JAWSUQ01; genus CAYVRD01. The sequence continues at coordinate 4,793 of CAYVRD010000011.1, read as the reverse complement.
CCATTGGGACAGAATACGGAGCATCGTCGACACTCAGTGCACTGGAAGAAGTAGTAGAACCACTCTTTAAATACATCCATCGTCAGCTCACGAGCACCAGCAATCTGGCCTAAAATCTTGCCTGCTGTAGTAAAATCCTTGCGGTAAACAGAGCGCAGTAGCTCCGCTCGCAATACAGGCATGTTTTTGGGGTCACCGGTGCCTAAATAAAAGTGACATTTGTCAGCACAGGCTCCACAGCGCACACATGCATCCATAAACAGCTTCAGTGAGCGATACTTGTCTAGCCTTTCTCTCAAGCCTTCAAGAACTATTTCCTTCCAATTTTCAGGAAGGCTCCAGTCTTCATCTTCAGGAGACCACTTTCTTGGGTTTGGCAGGCCTAAAGCCTGCATGCTGTCAGGTTTTGAACCATAAGCCCAGGTACCAGGTCTAAAATCTACCGGTGTGTTCATCCACCCTGTGGAAGGTGGCTTAAAATCGATATTTAATAGTTGGTCTGGTTTCGGAGTTTTTGCCATTGTAACACCCTCTCAATCTAAAATTTAATATATATCAAAGCGCTCTAAGAGGCTTTGATGTATTCAGGCCGTAATTTTTAATTTTTTGGCCTATCTTCCGCGGACCTACCATAAACTGCGCGTTCCAGCATTTTAAAATTCCTGTTTACTTCATCAATCCTTAGCTGATAAACCTTTTCTCTACATTCCAAATATACGGTAAATGCAAGTAAAGCAATATCATCTATGCGGGACTCAAAATCCAACAGTTCTCTAGGGGATATCCTGCCTTTATCGATTTCAACTCTAAATCCATCTCTGATTACTTGCTTCAATATAAATATAAATGCCATTGCTTGAGAAGGTGAGCCATCTTGCACAGCTTTTATCTTTATGATTTGCTCAACAAAAGGTTTAAAATCTTCTGATTTCGCCTTGTTAAGCAAACAATCATAAATACCCGTAAGACCTTCCAGATAGTTGTGCCCCACAGGATTCGCAAACTGATTTTTTTCATTTTTTAGCCTACTAGCAGTCTGATCAGGATATCCTTCTAGCATTAAATGGAACCATTTGGTTAAATATTCTGATTTTTTTTCCACCATTAACTTACTAAAATTCCCCGAACTGCCTACCATCACCGCCTCACCTCCTTTCAAAGGTTTATAGAATTTGAGTCCTCTTTTATTTTTAATTGAAATTTTGATAGGTGAATGTTAGTACTAATTCAAATAAAAAAACTAAAAAATCCTAATAAATCTTATGTCATTACAGAGAAAAACTTGCCAAGCTTTTTTCACTACCAGTGAAACTGCTTGCCAAATTGTCAATTGACCCGGTGATGTTCGTTACATCATCTGTATCTTTCGCTAAAATCGGAAAAATTCCTGCATTTTCTTAATGTTTTTTTTATAAGATTAGCTTGACAAATCTCTCAAAACCGATACGATCTATCATTGTTCCTAGTCTTTCGTTTGGTAGTCCGTGCTGCTTGTACACTAATAGAATTAACTCTATCTTGTTAAGTGCGTCAGGTATAGAGGGAAGATCCCCTAGCACATTGGCAAATCTGGGGTGCTTACCAAGCTTTCCCCCTACCATAATACGAAAACAATTGTTATCTACCTTAATTGCTTTACACGTTTTACTGCACTCGCCACAGTCTACACACTTTTCCTTATCAATAATTACTTTGCCGTCATCATTTTTTATAATAGCCCCTTCTTGGCAATCATTGATGCATCGGGAACAATGCTCACATTCTTCCTCATCAATATGAACCTTTGATACGCCGATAAATCCAATGTCGTTTATATGGGGGTGAGAGCAAGCATTAGTACATCCTGCGATGGCTATTTTTACTTTGGCTGGGAGAGTGTCCTCACATATAATATTAGTGTCTATTTCCAACCCAAGGGAGTGGGCATCAATTCTACTGTTTGTACAATAGAGTCCAGGACATGCAACTACGTTACGTATATTCTCCTCTAGGGGTGTAGTATGCAGTCCAGCAGCCGCTAATTCTTCAGTGGCTTTTTTTATTTCATTAATTGCTATTCCTGGTATTTCAACTGTTTTTCTTGCAGTAAGATGAATTCGTTCCTTGCCATAAAGGTGGGCTACTTTCATTATCACTTCTAATTGCTCAGGGTAAACAATGCCCACAGGCACTCTTAAACGAATAGTAGCTTGATTTGATTGCTTTTGCGAAATATATTTCTGACGCATATCTACACCTACTTTTCAGTAGTTTATTTACTAGCTCTTAGCTGCCTCTTCCCCTTGACATTTTATAAACTTGGCATAATCAAGGACTGCTTGTTTTTGCTCCTTAGACAGCTGCCTCAAGATATAGTTAATTTGCAGCGACAGTGCATCTTCTAGAAGCAAGCCTTCGTTTTTTAATTGTTTCATTACGTCTAAAAATCTTCCCAAAAACTCAATTTCCCCTGGCAACAACCTGTTTATCTCATCAATAATTAGCTCAGGTCGTTTTTTTGTCTGGGCTTGAGATTGATATCCACCTGGTATAACCCCATTTTTATCTGTAAAGAAGTAGGTCACTGACAAATCTAAGACATTTGCTAGCTTAGTGATAGTTTTCAGAGAAGGACAAGTATTCCCCCGTTCAATTTCACTGATATGGGTATAGGATATTCCTGCCTTTCTACCTAAATCAACCAGGGTTAAACCTCGCTCTTCTCTAAGCTTTCTAATTTTTCTTCCTACCGAGCCGGATAAATAAGCCAACTGATTAATTGAACCTTCGCCTACGTTCTCAGGAGTCAGTCCAAAATACTCTGTTGATATCTCCGTGATATCACACACTTTTTTTATGAGAGACAAATCAAGTTCTCTTTTATTTTGTTCCACATCTTTTAAGCAGCCTAACGGTATGTCCAATTTTACTGCTAATTCCTCTATTGATATATCCTTTTCCTCTCTAAGTTTTTTTAATTTGTCTCCAATTCGCACAATGTTACCTCCTTAATAATATCACCATATAGTTCTGGCCTTCTGGCAGTTAGATAAAAAGAGTTGCGCATAGACTTGTTTCTCTGGGTTCTAATTTTGTTTATCAAATCTGATTTCAACGTTGCGGTAATCATTTTTTCCTGACTATCAAAGCATTCATTGATGACATTGCCCTTGGGATCAATAATTATTGTCCCACCTCCAAAGTCTTGTTTTTCTCCATCATAACCTACTAAATTGCATGCAGCAATATAAACCGAATTATCATAGGCTCGAGCAGTCAAGTACTTTAGCCAAATCTCTCTGCGCTCTTCTCCTGCAACTGGCGATGCATGGGGTGCGAATACTAGCTCACAGCCATTTATAGATAAAACAGTGGTAATTTCAGGAAAGTGCATTTCCCAGCACAGCTGCACCCCAAATTTTAGCCGTTCATCGTTAAATACAGGAAATGAATCTCCAGCGCTAAAAAATTTCTTTTCACTTATACCTAAATGGGTTTTTCTGTATTTTTGTACTCGTCCATCCGGAAATGCTGTAAATTGAGTAATAAATGGCTTTTCAGTACCGTTTGTTTCTGAGACACCTGCAATTATCGTCATCTTGCGCTCTATAGCTAAATCTAATATATATAGAGAGCTAGGGCCAGGAATCCTCTCTGAATATTCACCGGCTTTTTCTCTACTATATCCATTGATACATAGCTCTGGAAAGCATATTATGTTAACTTCTTCAGCATGGGCCTTGTCTATAAAGTGTTTTATTTTTTTCAAATTTTCATCTATCATATTGATTTCCGACTTCATCTGAACAACGGCAATTCTTGTGGATTCCATTCTAAACCCCCACTTAATCTTTTCTAAGGAAAATTATTATATAAATATTATTATGCCCTTTATATACATACTATCGTTTTTAAGAAAAAAATTCAAAAAATATTTTTTTTTTGGTTTATACACGAAATAATTGTTCCACTGGAAGCATATAAACTAATAAGAGTTTAGTTTTAATGGGATAAGTTTTTGCTTATGTGACAGTGTCCTAGGGTTAATTTTTTTTACAGCAGAAAGTTCTCGTGGTCACAATATCGTTATAAGTATTTCTTTTGTCAAATTTCTGCTCTTTAGCTTTGATTATAACATAATATTAATCATCTATACCATGTCTAATAAAAGGAATAAACTAGATTGTCCGAGTGAAACCCACTCATGACATAGGTACAATTTAAATCAATTCAGGATTAAATCAATTCAGGAGGTGAAGGAGAAAAATTAATTCCAGTAGCTATATGCTGCACTTTAAAATATTTTGCTTTTATTTTATTTCTATGTAAATTTAAATTTAATGTATTTATTTTATGGAGGTGGAGTATTTAAATGAATATCCAAGAACTGTGGAAAAAAGAAGACTGGTGGACGGTCTGGTTAGGTTTTCTTCTATTATTTGGAGCTATAGCTGGCGTACTATCTAGGCCTGTTATGCCTGGTCGCTGGGGTACTGAAAAAGTTCCAAGCATTACTGGCTCTATCACGCCTGAAACTATTCCCGGAATTATAATTACTGGTCTTATCTGTCTAGCGGTATTTTCTATTGCTATAGTAGTAATGAAGAAAGAAGATTTGCCAAAGTTTGCAATAGCATTTCCCATCCTATTTACTTTAGCTGTTATTGCAGAGTTATTTGGTCAATATGGACCTTGGAGACACTACGGTTTCAATAACGTTGTTTGGGCTCTAGTAGTAGGTATGTTAATCAGTAACACTATCCGAGTGCCAAAGATCCTAGAGGGTGCAGTTCGTACAGAGCTTTACATCAAAA
>CAYVRD010000010.1:0-34731 GCA_964454195.1 uncultured Clostridia bacterium | reverse complement strand
GTCAAATAAGACAGTCTCAGGATGAAGCAAATAAGCTTGAGCAAGAGATTCAAAAGCTGAGCCTTATGAAGGTAGAATTGGATAAAGATTATAACCAAAGGGAATTGGATTTAATCAGAGCAGAAAATATTCATCGTACTCTACTTCAAGAGACTGAGTTGGTTCAAAAAGAGCTAAGCTGTCTTAAGCAGGAAATAGCTACTACTGGAGAAACCTTTAAAAAACACCAAGCGGATGAAAATGATGCTCAAGAGAAACTAGCAGTAATACAGCAGTCAATAGAAGCTAAGGAATTTGAACTGGAAACAAATCAACAGAAGCTCACAGAAATGAAAGTAGCAGCTGCTGGTCTCAGTCAGCAGATTAGTAGTAGCCATAATCAAGTTAATCAAATCAAGAAACAGCTACAAGAAGTAACCTCAGATATACACCTTAAAACTGAAAAGCAACGCAATTTGTCAACTCGTATTCAGGAGTTGGAAAAGGAAATTGCCCAAGAAGATCAGCAGGTGTTGGAGGAGGTAGCTCAAAAAAAGCAGTTAGAGCAGGAGTTTAGTTATTGGAAAGAGCAAGGGGCAGAGCTAGAAAATCATATTAAAAATTTGCAGGACTTGGAGCGGAAAATCAATAAAAGCATAATTGAACTACAGGAAAAAAGTCATGGTTATGAAGTTAAACTAGCTAGGGCTGAATCGGAGCAGCTAGCCAATACAGAGCGCTTGCAAGAGAGTTTTTCCTTAAGTTTTTCCGATGCAAAAGGTTTAGTTGCTGAAAAACTGGACAACTTAGATAAAAGAGATGCAGCTACTAAAATCCGTAGCTTTAAACATGAAATTAGCCAAATGGGAGTGGTAAACCTGGGAGCAATTGAAGAATATGCTCGTCTATACGAACGGCATCAGTTTCTCTCTAATCAGTATAATGATCTAGAGCAAGCGAAACAGGCCGTTCACAAGGTAATTACTGAGATAGATGAAATTATGATTCAGCGCTTCAATGAAGCCTATCACCAACTTAATCAACACTTTAGTCAAATATTTCAAGAACTATTTGGTGGTGGAAACGCAGCTCTGGTCCTAACAGATGAGGACAACTTATTGGAGACGGGTATAGATATTATAGCTCAACCTCCAGGCAAGAAACCCCAGCATCTATCTTTGCTGTCAGGAGGGGAAAGAGCTATGACGGCTATTGCGCTACTTTTTGCCAGCTTAAGAGTAAAGCCCAGCCCTTTTTGCGTATTAGATGAAATCGAAGCTTCTCTAGATGAAGCTAATGTTTGCAGATTTGCTAATTTTTTGCAAGGATTTTCAGAAAAAACCCAGTTTATAGTTATTTCCCATCGCAAAGGAACTATGGAAATTGCCAATATTCTATATGGAGTAACTATGGAAGAGTCAGGAGTTTCTAAATTGGTTTCAGTAAAACTTACTGAAGCTAGCTGATAACTAAAATGTTATTATTAAGGAGGTTGTAACTTGAGTTTCTTTAAAAAACTAAAAGAGGGGTTAACAAAAACAAAGCAGGGCCTAGTAGATAAAGTAACTGAGCTAGTAACTGGTTATAAAAAAATTGATGAAGAATTTTTTGAAAGTCTAGAAGAAATATTTATCCAAGGAGATGTAGGTGTTAATGCATCTATTGACCTGATTGATAGAATTAAGAAACGGGCAAAGGAAGAGAAAATAGAGGATACCTCTAAGGTAAAGGAAATTATAAAGGAAGAGGTAGCTGCCATTCTACATCAACATGAAAGCAGCTTAAACTTAGAGCATCCAATGACGGTTATAATGATAGTAGGGGTAAATGGAGTAGGTAAGACAACTACTATTGGAAAATTAGCTGCGAAGCTTAAGGCAGAAGGAAAAAATGTATTGCTTGCTGCTGGAGATACCTTTAGAGCAGGAGCAATTGAACAGCTAGAAATATGGGGCAATAGAGTAGGTGTGGATGTGATACGCCAATCTGAAGGATCTGATCCTGCTGCGGTGGCTTTTGATGCCATTCAAGCAGCTCGCTCTCGGAAGGTGGATGTACTTATCGTGGATACTGCAGGAAGACTGCAGACAAAGCTAAATCTAATGGAGGAGCTAAAAAAGGTAAAAAGAGTTATTCAAAGAGAAGTTGCTGATGCTCCTCATGAAGTGCTATTAGTATTAGATGCAACCACAGGACAAAACGCCATTTCTCAAGCCAAATTATTTACTGAAGCTGTAGATGTAACCGGTATAGTACTGACTAAGCTGGACGGAACAGCAAAGGGTGGAGTTGTGATAGGGATAAATTCAGAGCTTACAATACCTGTTAAGTTAATCGGTATCGGGGAAAAGATAGATGATTTAAGAGAATTCAATGCCAGTGATTTTGCCCAAGCCTTATTTGGAGATTTAGAGGAACAGGAGCAGGAGTGATAAAATGGACCAGGTGAAATTAGCCATCATAGGTGGAACAGGAGTTTATGATCCCAATGTCTTAGAAGACATTGTAGAGGAAAAGGTCTTATCCGAATATGGGGAAGTATTAGTTAAGTTGGGTACATACCAAGGGGTGAGAATTGCTTTTTTAGCCAGACATGGCAGTGGGCATACTGTACCACCTCACCTGATTAATTATCGTGCTAATATCCGAGCCTTAAAGCTATTAGGGGTTGAAAAGATAATAGCTACAGGGGCAGTGGGATCCTTAGATCTAGCATACAAGCCGGGTGATTTTATCTTAGTGGATCAGTTTATTGATTTTACAAAAAGTAGAGCAATGACCTTTTTTGAGGGCGGCGAACAAGGGGTACTACATGTGGACATGACCACCCCTTATTGCGTTGAATTGCGGAAACAATTACAGGAAGCAGGGCACAATGCCCAAATAGAATTAAATAATGCTGGTGCTACTTACATATGTACCGAAGGACCTAGGTTTGAGACGCCGGCAGAGATTAAAATGTATAAGCTACTAGGTGCTCAGCTAGTGGGCATGACCAGCGTTCCTGAGGTTATTTTGGCAAGAGAGGCTGAAATGTGTTATGCCACAATTGCCCTGGTTACCAACTATGCAGCGGGTATCTCCAATAATCCTTTAACCCATCAAGAGGTAGTAGATACAATGAATGAAACAAAAGATAAGCTTAAAAAATTAATTGGTAGTTCCATTAAATATATCAGTGCCCAGGATAGGCTTTGTCAATGCAAAAATGCTATTGCAGAGCTGGGAATTTTTAAGTAGGAGGTAGATTGATGGATACATTTTTCTGGAAGGAAGATGAAATAGCTTTAAAGCTAATTGATCAGACTAAACTGCCTATGCACATACAATATGTAAAGTGTACTAGCTATGTGGAAGTGGCCAGTGCTATTAAAGGTATGCAGGTTAGAGGTGCACCTGCAATTGGAGTGGCAGCTGCCTTTGGAATGGTTTTAGCAGCAAAAGAGTTTCAAGATAGCTCAAACATATTACAGGATTTAGCAGTGGCTCACAAAGAACTGGCGGCAACTCGCCCTACAGCTGTAAATCTTTTCTGGGCACTAGAAAGGATATATAAAAAGCTTGAGGTTTTAAAGAATAATTCTAATAGAGATATATATGAAGGCTTACTGCAGGAAGCCAAGTCTATTCTAGCTGAGGATTTAGCAATGAATCGCAAAATGGGTGAACTGGCATTGCCCCTTATCCCTCAAGGCGCAAGAATTCTTACCCACTGTAATGCAGGCGGGTTGGCAACTGCTGGCTATGGAACTGCCTTGGGAGTAATAAGGGCTGCTCACCAGTCAGGTAAAAACATCCAAGTCTGGGTAGATGAAACTAGACCATTACTTCAGGGCTCCCGTTTAACTGCCTTTGAGCTATCAGAAGACAATATTCCTGCAACCCTAATCTGTGATAACATGGCAGGCTATTTGATGCAAAAGGGCATGGTCGATTTGGTGGTTGTGGGTGCTGATAGGATAGCGGCCAATGGAGATGTTGCCAATAAAATTGGGACTTATAGTGTGGCTGTATTAGCTAAAGAGCACAACATTCCCTTTTATGTGGCTGCACCTACTTCAACTATCGATCTGGACATAGAGAAAGGGGAAGATATTACCATAGAAGAGCGATCAGCAGACGAAGTGCGTTTCATATATGGCCAACAGATTGCACCTAAGGAAATACCAGTCTTTAATCCAGCCTTTGACGTGACACCTGGTAGATTGATCACAGCAATAATTACTGACCAAGGAATTGCCAAAGCCCCTTATCAGGAGCACCTAAAGAAGATATTTCAAGTTAAGGAGTAATTATGGAATTAGGACAGCTGCAAGATGCAAAAAAACAGATAATTGAAGTGGGAAAAAAGCTGTTAGCTAGTGGACTAGTGGTAGGAACCTGGGGAAACATCAGCTGTCGGATTGATGATAAAATTATTATCACACCCAGCGGAGTAGATTATACAATGCTTAATATGGAGGGGCTACCTGTAGTATCCCTTTCAAATGGCATGGCAGTTGCTAATAATATAACCCCATCTACCGAGCTACCTATGCATTTAGCTATATACGCTCAGCGAGCTGATGTAAAGGCTATAGTCCATACCCACAGTATTTATGCAACCTGCTGTGCTGTTTTGGGCCAGCCTATTCCACCTCTGGTTGAGGATATGGCCATGGTAATTGGTGGGGAAATAAAGGTTGCCCAATACCATCTTCCTGGTACAAAAGAATTAGCAGGGGCAGTAGTAGCTGCTTTAGGAACAGGCAATGGTGTGCTAATGGCAAACCACGGATTTGTTGGAGTTGGACATAACCTGGAGGAATCCTTGAAAGCATGTATTCTTGCTGAAAAGGCTGCTCAAATTTTTTTAATGGCAAAAAGTATAGGAACACCTGTGGTACTAAGTGATGAAGATGTGAAAATTATGCGAAATAGTTATCTTAGCCACTATGGGCAAAGGAGGTAGGACGTTGTGAAAACATTAATAAAAAATTGCACAGTAATTCCTATGCAGGGGAAAGAGATAATATGGGAGCAGGGAGAAATAGTCATTGAGGGGGATATTATTTCTGCCTGTGGACCTAGAGGAACAGTTGAAAAAAATCAACATTTTGATGAAGTTATTGATGGCGCAGGGATGGTGGCTATTCCAGGATTTGTAAATACCCATACCCATTGCGCTATGACTTTATTGCGCAGCTATGCCGATGATTTGCCACTAATGCAGTGGCTTTCGGAGAAAATATGGCCTTTAGAAGAAAAGCTTACAGGCGATGCTGTCTATTGGGGCAGCATGCTAGGAATCTATGAAATGATCAAATCTGGCACCACTACCTTTGTAGATATGTATTTCTATATGGATGAGGTAGCAAAGGCTGTAGAGGAAACAGGCATCCGAGCCATATTATCTAGGGGAATGATTGGAGTGGGGCCCAATGGGCAGTTTGCCTTAGAGGATAGTGAGAGATTTATTACCCAATGGCATAATCAGGCTAACGGCAGAATAAAGACTATGCTGGGACCCCATGCACCATATACTTGCCCCCCCGACTATTTACAAAAGGTTATGGAATTGGCGGAAAAACTCCAAGTAGGTATTCATATCCACTTAGCAGAGACAAAGGATGAGATTCGTCAAATAAAAGAGCAATACAATAAGACGCCTATCGAACTGGTAGCAGAACAAGGCCTATTTAAATACCAGACCCTTGCTGCCCATTGTGTACATTTAACTGACAAGGATATAGAGCTCCTAGCAGATAACCAAGTGGGTGTGGCCCATAACCCGGAGAGCAATATGAAACTGGCCAGTGGCACTGCTCCCATACCTAAGCTTTTGACAACAGGGATTAATGTTGGGCTTGGTACTGATGGTGCTGCCAGCAACAATAATTTAGATATGCTTGAAGAGATGAGAACTGCTGCCTTGCTACATAAGCTAAGCTCAGAAGACCCTACTGTAATCAGTGCTTATGAAGCATTGTATATGGCAACTTTAGGTGGAGCTAAAGCTATTGGCCTGGCAGACCAAATAGGCTCCATAGAGCTGGGGAAAAAGGCGGATATGGTCTTGTTTGACTTTGAAAAGCCTCATCTATATCCCAAGCATCAGGTAGGAGCTCATCTAGTGTATGCTGCCCAATCCTCAGATGTGGATACGGTGTTTATTAACGGCCAGAAATTAGTTGAAAAAGGCAAGCTGCTAAATGCAGATCAGAAAAACCTATTTAAAAATGTAGATAGAGTTTTAAAAGAAATATTAGCTTAGATGCTTGACAGGTCAATATTTTTTAGGTAGAATTAACAACTGTAAAGCAAAAATACTTAACAGGGTGTGGTGGACTGATGTTAGACAAGGTAAATCACTACGCTTTGCTGTACGACTTTTATGGTCAATTGCTAACTGCTAAGCAGCAGGAGGTATTCGATCTCTACTATCAGCAAGACTGGTCTCTGTCGGAAATAGCGGATTATTATGCTGTCAGCAGACCTGCTGTACATGATCTCATAAAAAGAGTAGAGAAACAGCTAGACAATTACGAAAGTAAATTAAAGCTAGTTGCCAAGTTTAAACTAATAGATAGGGAGCTTGGGATTATCCTAAGCTTAGTAGAAGATATTTCTCAAGACCACATCAGCCCCCAATTGGAAAATTTGCGCCAAAACATTTTTCAGTTAATAGAGCTCACGAGAGAATAATCTATTAGCCAGGAGGTCTAAGCATGGCTGTATTTTCAGGTTTGGCCGAAAAACTACAGAATACTTTTAATAAGCTAAAAGGTAGAGGAAAGCTATCAGAAGCAGATGTAAATGAGGCAATGCGGGAAGTAAGATTAGCATTGCTAGAAGCGGATGTGAACTATAAGGTTGTTAAAGATTTCATCAGTAAGGTAAAGGAGCGAGCTATAGGACATGAGGTGCTGGCAAGCTTAACACCAGGTCAGCAAGTAATAAAAATTGTAAATGATGAGCTGACCCAGCTGATGGGTGGTACTCAAAGTAAAATAGCAATGGCTTCTAAGCCTCCTACCGTGGTAATGCTGGTGGGTCTACAAGGAGCGGGAAAAACTACTACTGCTGGAAAACTGGCATTTAATCTAAAAAAACAAGGAAAACAACCTCTATTGGTTGCTGGAGACATCTATAGACCAGCTGCTATAAAACAACTACAAATACTAGGTGAAAAGCTAGAGCTGCCAGTTTTTAGTATGGGTGACAAGCATAATCCAGTTGATATAGCCAAAGGAGCATTAGAATATGCCAATAGTCATCGGAGAGATGTGGTAATTATTGATACTGCAGGACGGCTACACATAAATGAGGAGCTGATGGACGAGCTAGCTCAAATTAAAGCTACAGTTAAGCCCCATGAAATACTATTAGTGGTAGATTCAATGACAGGCCAGGATGCGGTTAATGTAGCTGAATCCTTCAACAATCAGCTAGGACTAGATGGTGTAATATTGACCAAATTAGACGGTGATACCAGAGGTGGAGCGGCTCTTTCTGTGAGAGCGGTTACTGGTTGTCCTATCAAATATGGCGGTATGGGGGAAAAGTTAGATGCTCTAGAGCCCTTTCATCCTGAGCGCATGGCATCCCGTATTTTAGGGATGGGAGATATGCTGAGCCTTATTGAAAAAGCTCAGGCTAATTATGATTTAGAAAAAGCAAAAGAGCTGGAAAAGAAGCTTAAAAACCAGGATTTTTCTTTAGATGATTTTCTTGATCAGTTACAACAAATGAAAAAAATGGGTCCTTTAGAGGACTTAATAGGCATGATTCCAGGAGTTGGTAACGCTAAGCAGTTGAAAAATCTAAAGGTTGATGAAAAACAGCTAGTTCATACCGAGGCAATTATCAAATCTATGACACCTCACGAAAGAGCAAACCCACAGATAATCAATGGTAGTCGTCGTAAGAGAATTGCTAACGGTAGCGGCACTAAAATTCAAGACGTAAACCAGCTCTTAAAACAATTTGAGCAAACAAAAAAAATGATGAAACAATTTTCAGGAATGGATAAGGGTAAGAAGAAAGGCGGCTTCAAGCTTCCCTTCTTTAAATAATTTGACACAAAAGGCAATTCTGATAAGGAGGTGATATTATATGGCAACAAAAATAAGGTTAAAGAGAATGGGGGCTAAAAAAGCTCCATTTTATAGAATCGTTGTGGCTGACGCTAGAGCTCCTCGTGATGGCAGATTCATTGAGGAAATTGGTTACTACAACCCAACTAAGGAACCTGTGACTTTAAAAATTGATGAGGAAAAAGCACTAGCTTGGTTAAACAACGGAGCCCAGCCTTCAGATACTACCAAAGCATTACTGCGCAAGGTTGGTGTCCTTCAAAAGTTTAATGAGGGGAAAAACTAACTCCATACTAGGAGGTACTCCATGAGAGAATTGGTGGAATATTTAGTAAAAGCCCTAGTTGATGAACCAGATATGGTTGAGATCATCGAAAAGCAAAAGGATCAGACGTTGGTCTTAGAGCTTAAGGTTGCACCTGCTGATGTGGGGAAAGTTATTGGCAAGCAGGGCAGAATTGCCAAATCTATTCGCACACTAGTTAAAGCGGCAGCTGTCAAAGAAGGAAAAAAAGTTATCGTAGAAATACTTTAAGGGGCTATATGGCCCCTTATTTGTATTGATTGTTGGTTCTAAACTGAAATTTTTGGGGATATTATAGCCAAAAAGCAGGTGATAATATGGAAGAATTAATTGCCATTGGGAAAATAACTAGTACCCACGGCTTAAAAGGATTTTTAAAGGTCATACCTCTTACAGAAAGCTTGGATAGATTCAAGGATATTAAGAACCTTCTTGCAGTAAGTGATAATGGCAAACAAATACCTTTGGAAATAGCTCATTTGGATTTTCAGCCCCATAAAAATATGGTGCATATTCAGTTCGTTGGATATGAACACGTAGATAAAGCAGCTTCCTTAGCCAACTATTACCTAAAAATATCTAAGGATGAGGTGCCTCAACTACCTGAGGGAAGCTATTATCATTATGAAATAGTTGGCTTAAAGGTTTTTCTGTTGAATGGAAAATACTTGGGGAAAGTTAAGAGTATTTTAGAGACGGGAGCAAACGATGTATACTTACTTGAGGACACTGATTCCAAAAACCCAGTTCTCATACCGGCTTTGAAGTCAGTAGTTAAGAGTATAGATCTCCAGGGAAAAAAGATGCTGATAGATCCACCTGCAGGTTTATTAGAAAATGATGATGAAGGTGATCCTAGTTGAGAGTAGATGTATTAACTCTATTTCCCAGTATGTTTAATGGACCGATTACTGAGAGTATCATTAAACGAGCTCAGGAAAAAGAATTAGTAAGCATCAATGTAATTAATATTAGAGATTATGCCAACAATAAACATAATACGGTGGATGATTATCCTTACGGCGGAGGTGCAGGAATGGTCATTCAAGCACCCCCGGTCTTTGAGGCAGTAAATGCAACTAAACAGGTTAGCAGTAAAGTTATAATGATGTGTCCTCACGGAGTGCCCCTCAACCAAAAAATATCTCAGATCTTAAGCAAAGAAGATCATTTAATAATTATTTGTGGACATTATGAGGGAATTGACCAAAGGGTGCATGACCAGTTAGTAGATTTAGAATTGTCTATAGGGGACTATGTGTTGACTGGGGGAGAGCTGCCGGCCATGGTACTAATGGATAGTGTCATTAGGTTAATACCTGGTGTGCTAGGTCAGCAAGAGTCGATACAAGAAGAGTCATTTTATCAAGGATTGCTGGAGTATCCCCATTATACTAGGCCAGCTGAGTACAAAGGATTAGCAGTTCCTGATGTTTTACTTTCTGGCAACCACGAAGAAATTAGAAAGTGGCGCAAACGGGAATCTCTAAGGAGAACACTATTAAACAGGCCAGATTTATTGGACAACCAAGAATTAGATGCAGAGGGCAAGAGGATGATTACTCAATTAAGAGAGGAAATTAAACTATGACAAATATAAATACCTCTGTTTACATAGCCTTAGCCCATCATCCAGTTTACAATAAAAATATGGAGGTAGTCACTACCTCAGTAACAAATTTAGATCTACATGACATTAGTCGAACTGCAACCACTTATGCTGTAAAAAAATATTATGTGGTCCATCCGTCTCCTAATCATCAGCAGGTAATCAACAATGTTATAAATTATTGGCATGAGGGATATGGAGGCATATACAATCCTGACCGGAAGACAGCCTTTGGGAACATAATCCTAAAAAACACCTTAGAAGAGGTAATCGGGGAAATAGAGCAATTGGAGGGAAAAACTCCTAAGCTAGTTGCCACCGATGCTAGAGTTTATCCAAATACAATTACATTTAAAGGACTAAGGGATGAAATCCACAATAGTGGTCAACCCTTTTTAATATTATTTGGAACAGGATGGGGTCTGATAGAATCTGTAATGAACTCCTGCAACTATATTTTAGAGCCAATTAGAGGTGTCGGAGACTACAACCACTTATCTGTTAGGGCAGCGGTTGCGATAATACTAGATCGACTTCTAAGTGTAGACAATTAAAAATGCATCTAAATATTGCCTTTGCTTGAAACCTATGTTATAATAACTATGTTTTGTAGTACGGGCGGTCCTCTGTAACAGTAAGGTTAGTATGAACGTCTAGGCAGGAGGGAGGAAAAAAATAATGGAAATAATTAAAACTATTGAACAAGATCAGCTTAGAAATGATATCCCGAGTTTCAGACCTGGAGATACTGTTAGACTTCATGTTAAAGTAAAAGAAGGTAATAGAGAGAGAATTCAGATGTTTGAAGGGGTAGTTATTAAGAGAAAAGGTGGCGGTCTTACAGAAACCTTCACTGTAAGAAGAGTTTCTTTTGGTGTTGGTGTGGAAAGAACATTCCCTGTTCATACTCCAAAATTAGCTAAAATTGAAGTATTGCGCAGAGGTAGAGTGCGCAGAGCGAAACTTTATTATTTAAGAGACAGGGTAGGTAAAGCAGCAAGAATAAAAGATAGATAATTAATTTTATCGGGACTGATACTACTCAGTCCCTTTTTTAAATATTATCGGGAGGTCAACCCTATGATAAATCGCCAACATTGGATAGTGGAATACATAGAGTCAATACTGATAGCTTTAGTATTGGCATTAATCATTCGCACTTTTATCTTTCAACCATTCTACATACCTTCGGGCTCTATGGAACAAACTCTATTAGTAGGGGACAGAATTATTGTCAGCAAATACTCTTATTATTTTAACGAACCTATCTTAGGAGACGTTGTTGTTTTTAAATATCCCATAGATCCTAAGAGAGACTTTATTAAAAGGGTAATAGGTACACCAGGGGATGTTGTGGAAATTAGGGACGGCCAGCTCTATGTCAATGACATGATTATTCCAGAACCTTACGTATTAGATCAAGAATTTGGAGACTATGGCCCAATTGAAATACCTGAGGAACATTTTTTTGTTTTAGGGGATAATAGGAATAACAGCCAAGATAGTCGCAGCTGGGGTCTTGTTCCTGAAGATAATTTAGTTGGAAAGGCTCAGGTGATTTTTTGGCCTGTAAGCAGAATAGGGAAAATTAGGTAGGTGAGTTTAGTGGAAACAATTCAATGGTATCCAGGTCATATGGTAAAAGCAAAGAAAACTATCCGAGAGCATTTAAAGGTAATAGATTTGGTAGTAGAGCTACTAGATGCTCGCGTACCTCAAGCCTCTCGCAACCCAGATCTGGTAGAGATTATTGGTGAAAAAAGATCAGTTTTAGTTTTAAACAAATCTGACCTTGCAGACAAACAGGCTACAGATAAATGGTTGGGGTATTATAAGCAGCTAGGATTGCCTGGAATTGCTGTAAACGCTACTCATAAAGCTGGTATTAAACAGCTTACAAATTGGCTAGCTGAACAATTATCAGAAATTAAGGAGAGCAAACTGCAAAAAGGGCGCATAAGCTATGTGCCAAAAATAATGGTGGTTGGCATACCAAACGTGGGAAAATCCTCTTTAATTAATGCATTAGGAGGAATATCCAGCGCCAAGACTGGAAATAAGCCAGGGGTGACAAAAGGTCAGCAGTGGATTAAATGTGACCATTTTCATCTATTAGATGTGCCAGGAGTATTGTGGCCAAAGTTTAATAATAAAGAAGTAGGGTATGGTCTAGCAGCTACTGGGGCAATTGGCGACCACGTGTTTCATGTGGAGGAGGTTGTTAGGTGGCTTATTTTATATCTTCGGGACTACTACCCAATTAATCTGATAGAAAGATATAAGTTACATAAGATAGCCGATAGGCTCTTCCAGATGTGTGAGGAAGAGATTATAAAAGCTATTGGAGAAAAAAGAGGCTGTTTAGTAGGTGGCGGTGAAATAGATATGCTTAGAACTGCCGAATTAGTGTTAAAGGAATATAGAGAAGGTAAGATTGGAAGAATTACCTTAGAAAACATAAGCGATGTTTTGCAGGTATAAAATTTGCCAATCCATTATAAAATTAATTTTCAAATTAGTGAAATAGTTAGCAAGCATGTTTGCAGGATATTTATGTAATAAAATAGAATAAGAAAATAACTGCTTGTAACATATTCACTTAATTACTTTTTTAACCAATACCAAAGCCCAGGTGTAAAAATGAATATCCCCCAAATGAGAATTAAAGATATAAAAAAATCTATAAACTATCAGGGAAATCCTTATTCTGTTGACGAAGGTGTTTTAGTTCAGCTAAAAAATGATCAAAGAAAAGCTGTTAGAGACATCTACCATACAATAGAAAAATTGCGTCAGGCAGTAAATGACGAAAATCAAAGACTGCTTAAGCTATTTACTATTGAACAAACTCTATGGAATAGGGGTTTAATTTACATTGCAGGAGTTGACGAGGTAGGTAGAGGACCATTGGCAGGCCCTGTGGTGGCATCCTGTGTAGTATTTGCAAAATTTCAGAGCATAGCTGGATTAAACGACTCTAAGCTAGTACCTGCTTCAAGAAGAGCAGAGCTTGAAGATATTATCAAATCTAAGGCTCTAGCCTGGAGCATAGCAGTTGTTGATAACCATATTATTGACCAAATCAACATCCAGAAGGCTTCTTTTTTAGCAATGAAAAAGGCTATTGCCAGCTTGGATGTAGAGCCTGAACAGCTACTTGTTGATGGCTACCCAATCCCAGAGGTTCTATATGCTCAACAGGGCATAATTAAGGGCGATCAAAAAAGTGCTTCTATAGCTGCTGCCTCGATACTGGCTAAATGTGCCAGAGATAGAATAATGGATGATTATGCAGTAGAATATCCCCATTATGGCTTTGAAAAGCATAAAGGATATGGTACTAAAGAGCATTATCAAGCTATTAAAAAATACGGTGTCACTTCTATTCATCGCAAATCCTTTTTAAAAGAGGGTGAGTACAATTAGAATTGATATATTATTAAACCATAAAATCCTGCATGATAGCAATGGACATTCTAATCAACATTTAAGGACTGGGGAGATAGTATGTGCTAAAATTCTTGAAGTTCTTGGAGATCATATTAAGCTAGATTTAGCTGGACAGCTTGTCTCTGCCAAAATTTCGGCAAATATTGAACTAAAAGCTAATCAATTTGTAAATCTAAAGTCAAATGGTCTGGTGGATGGAAGGCTCCAGCTAAGCTTTCTTCCCGAAATAAACAGCCCAGATCAAAAAGATAATACTGCTGTAAAAAGCACCTTAAATAACTTAAATAACTTAAATACCTTAAATACCGCAAATCCTTTGGTGAGATTAGGATTAGCAGACACTCAAGAAAATAGATTCATACTAGATATGCTCATAAAAAACAACTTAGAAATAACTAAGGAGAATTATACTCAAATAAAAGAAATTGCCCAGAATCTTCAAGTAGACATTAAAAGCCAACAGTTGGGTATTGTGACAGCAGCTCTGTCAATAAAGCATAATGTTGCCAATTCACCTGAGGCTATTAATGCCATATACTCTTACCTGTCCAAGGGAGAACAAATTTTAAACCTTATTGAGTCTCTAAAAATACAGGCTCCCGTTGAATCTGATTCTAATAAGACCGGCAATTCTAGTAATGTGGAGCAATCATTGGTAGTAAAAATATCGCAAAATCTAGAGAATATAAAAAGTAATTTTTATCTCAAATCCGACCTAACGAATCTGATAAAGATCGTACAAACCATCCTCAAGACTCCTGAAAGCATTTTATATCAAGCAGCAAAAGCTAATGAAAAAATGCACAACCCACTTCCCCAATTACACAATAATGAGCAGCGAGACCCTACTAGCTCTGTTGTTGTAAATCCTACTAATTCCAAAGAAGTTAATGATCTAAATCCCAATCTCCAAACTAATCCCTTGCTTTTAATAAAGGCGAAGGAGAATTTGATTAGCTCTATCAGCTACCTTATAAAGGAACTGGAGGCCTTGTCTGGAAAAGAGGTTTTTAAAGGGCTAATAAAGCAACTGCAAACAGTGAAACAGGTTTTCCAGGGAAATCTAATTTTAGCTGAGCAGGAGCCTAACAATATTAGCTTTTTAATACCCTTTATTTACAATCAGCAACATTGCTATTTAAGACTTTCTAGGCGCAGGGGGGCAAGAAAGGAAAATAACAATCCTATCTACCTTAAGCTACATATAGAACACACCCAATTAGGCCAGGTTAGTTTTAACTTAAAGCTTCTCAATAAGCAGCTTATAGGAGAAATATGGGTAGAGAGTAATCAAAGCAAGATGCTATTTGAAAAAAAGATGCCAATTCTAGTAGAAAGCTTAAAGAGCTTAGGCTATGAGCTATTTATTGGAAAGATAATGGTAAATAAAAGTGACAATACACTGCAGACTAATGAAAAAGAGGAGTATCAGCCACCAAAAATAATCAGCTTGTTAGATTTAAATCAATTGGATATAACTATATGAGGTGCTTAAAATGAAACGCAAGACAGCAATAGCATTGGGATACAATTATAAAAAGGATAATGCTCCAAAAATATTGGCTCAAGGCAAGGGAACAGCGGCAGAGAAAATAATCGCCTTAGCTAAAGAACACGATATTCCCGTTTGCAGTAATCCACTATTAGCTGAGCAGCTAGCTTTACTCGATATAGGAGAAGTGATACCAGAGGAGTTATATCAAGTGGTAGCAGAAATTTTAATTTTTGTAAATGATATTACAAAAGGAGAGGAGGGATAAAAAATGGGTGATTACTATGTTGTGGTAGTTTTTTTGGTGTTAGCGATTATTTTTGCAGTTATAGTATTAATGATTAATAGGATTTTGGCACCTCACAAGCCGCATCCTGAGAAATGCACCACTTATGAGTGTGGTCTTGATACTCAAGGAGAGACGTGGGTGCAGTTTAGAACAAGCTATTTTTTATATGCTTTGGCATATCTGCTATTTGGTGTTGAGGCAGTGTTTTTATACCCGTGGGCCATGCAGTTTAAAAGCTTAGGACTATTGGCACATAGTATGATGTTTATTTTTATACTAGTATTGGTAATTGGGCTTGCCTACGATTGGAAGGAAGGAGCATTGAAATGGGACAAATAAAAGACCATGAAGTAGACCAGTTGGTAAAAAACAATATAGTAGTAACCTCGGTGGAGTCAGTATTGAACTGGGGTCGTGGCAATTCTCTTTGGCCTGTTTTATTTGGTCTTGCCTGCTGTGCTATTGAAATGATGGCTGCAGGGGGTCCAAGATTTGACTTAGCTCGCTTTGGTTATGAGGTTTTTAGACCATCCCCTAGGCAGGCTGACCTTATGATTGTATCTGGAACTGTAACAGATAAAATGGCACCCTTAGTAAAGAGAATCTACGATCAAATGCCGGAACCTAAATATGTGATAGCTATGGGGAGCTGTGCTATAAGCGGTGGTCCCTTTGTAGACTCCTACTGTGTTGTGCCTGGAGTGGACACTTTCTTGCCGGTAGATGTATATGTACCAGGCTGTCCACCCAGACCAGAAGCCCTTATTTACGGGATGCTTCAATTGAAGAAAAAGATTAATAACCCGGAAATAGTGAGGATGATAGAAGATGCTAATTTCAAATCATGATTTAACTTCAATGTTGCAGATGGATTTAGGTGAAAAGGGGCAGATAAGTGAGTTTTTAGATGAGGTAGTAGTCACAATAGAAAAGGATCAATTGTTGCCATTAGCAGAAAAACTAATTTCTGAAAAATATAATTTTAACTATCTGACAAACTTGACAGCGGTGGATTATCCGGATAATTATACTATAGTTTATAATTTTCGATCTCTCAAAAACAGAAATTCTCTAGTGCTTAGAGTAGAGATTGAAAAGGAGAACCCCCAGGTACCAACCTTATTTAATGTATGGAAAACAGCAGATTGGCAGGAAAGAGAAGTATTTGATCTACTTGGGATCCATTTTACAGGCCATCCCGAGATGAAAAGGATACTACTCCCTGATGACTTTAATGGATATCCACTGCGCAAAGATTATGCTTTACAAGCTAGACGATAAAAGAGCTTTCTATTTTGGATGGTAGAGGTGGTAGACATGTGTAATGAGCATACAGTAAAAACTCAGGAATTCACTCTAAATATAGGTCCGCAGCATCCCAGTACCCACGGGGTATTTCGCTTGGTATTGACCTTAGATGGAGAAACAATTACCAAAGCAGAATCAGTTGTAGGTTATCTGCATAGAGGGATAGAGAAGCTAGCCGAAGCACGTACATATACCCAAGTTATTCCCTATACCGATAGAATGGATTATCTGTCTGCTATGCTGACAAACCTGGGATATGTGCAAACAGTGGAAAAGTTAATGGGTATTCAAGTGCCGGAGAGGGCGGAATACATAAGAATTATAATGGCGGAATTACAGAGAATGGCTAGTCACATGGTGGCGATAGGCTCCTATGTGCAGGATGTGGGGATAACTGGAACTTCAATTTTTATGTACAACTTAAATGATAGAGAAAAAATCCTCAACCTTTTTGAAATGGTAACCGGTTCTAGGATGACTTATAGCTATATGCGTGTTGGTGGCGTGGCCAATGATTTACCACCAGATTTTATTCCAGGTGTAGAAAAGTTTTTGGATGAAGTGCCAGCTTCCATTGAGGAATATTGGGCTCTGAGTTCAAAAAATGAAATCTTTCAGTCCCGCTTAAGAGGTGTGGGAGTGATATCGGCAGAGGACGCTATAAACTGGGGTTTTAGCGGCCCCAATCTTCGTGGTTCTGGAGTCAATTATGACTTGCGTAAAGCTGAGCCCTACGGCATTTATGATCGATTTGACTTCGATGTTCCCGTTCTCAATAATGGCGACTCCTTAGATCGGTTCCTATGTCGCGGAGCAGAGCTAAACGAAAGTATAAAGATAGTACGGCAAGCTATAAAAGACCTGCCTGAGGGCGATGTTATGGCTAAGGTGCCTAAGGTGATTAAGCCACCCAAAGGAGAGGTTTATCACCAGATAGAATCCTCCAGGGGGATTTTAGGATACTATATTGTCAGTGATGGATCCACCAAGCCCTACAGAATGCATGTGAGAAGACCATCCTTTATTAACCTAATGCCTATGGATGACATGTTGGTTGGGCTGAAGCTGGCTGATGCTATTACGGTTTTAGGAAGTATTGACATAGTTCTTGGAGAAGTAGATTGCTAAGTCATTAATTAAGGTCGTAAAAGAGAGAAGGTGCGTGAAAAAACATGAATAATATATTTCTCGTTATAGCAGATAGCATAAGAACTTTATTTTTAGGCTTTGGACTATCAGAGAATATAGTTGGGCTTATAATGGCTACTATCTATGCTTCGGTAGTCTTTGCACTGATAGGGATCTTAGTAATCATCTTGGTGCTAGGTGAGAGGAAAATATCTGGATTTATTCAATTGCGCCCTGGACCAAATCGAGTAGGACCCCATGGGATGTTTCAGTTGATAGCAGACATGTTGAAAATGCTGAGCAAGGAGAGCATCATACCTACAGCTGCAGATAAATGGCCCTATATACTAGCACCAATTCTTATGCTTGTGCCCGCAATGATGCTTTATGCTGTTATCCCTTTTGGAGAAGGAATGGTAGCTGCTGATTTGCATTTAGGTGTGTTTTACTTTATTGCCATATCCTCTCTAACAACTATCCCATTATTTATGGCTGGCTGGGCGTCCAGCAATAAATACTCTCTTATTGGAGGGATGAGAGCAGTTGCTCAAATGGTGAGCTATGAGCTGCCCCTTGTTTTCTCTATTTTAGGTGTTATTATGATAGCCGGAACTATGAATATGACAGAGATTGTCATGCAGCAATCAGGCCTTTGGTTTGTAGTTTTACAGCCCGTCGCGTTCTTGATTTTTTTCATTTCTGCATTAGCAGAGCTGAATCGAGCACCCTTTGACTTACCAGAAGGGGAAACTGAATTGACTGCCGGTGTATTTACCGAATATACACCCATGAGATTTGCCCTGTTCCAAATGGCAGAGTACGGCAATATGTTTATTTTGTCTGGCCTAATGGTAACCTTGTTTTTAGGAGGTTGGCAGGCACCCTTTGGCTTAACCTTTATACCTTCGTATATTTGGTTTTTTGCAAAGGTCTTTTTAATTATATTCGTGATTATGTGGATAAGGTGGACATTTCCCCGAATTAGAGTAGATAAGTTAATGGATTTTGGTTGGAAATTCTTATTACCAGTGTCTTTAGTAAATATATTCGTAACAGGAATTGGAATCTATTTATTCCAAAATTTCTAATCCTTGAATGGATGGTGATAGCATGTATGGGAAAGGGCTTTTAGAAGGAATGGCTGTAACGATTAAAAACTTTTTTAGAAAGAACATCACCGAGATGTATCCTGAGGAAAAACCTAAGCTGGCAGATAATTTTCATGGTTCCTTTGTATTGACTGAAAGCAAATGTATAGCATGTGGACTTTGTGCCATTGCTTGTCCCAACGATGTAATTAAGATGAGTACTGCCAGAAATGAGGAGACAAAAAAGAAATATTTGACCAGTTATGAGCTGGACTTACAATATTGTCTTTTTTGTGGTTTCTGTGTAGAGAGCTGTCCTACCGATGCAATTAACTTTAACCAGGAGTTTGAGCTGGCCAGCTATACTCGAAAAGGGGTTGTGTTGCATATGTGGCCAGAAAATACTCAAAGCACGAACAAGGGGTGAATTAAATGGAGGCATTAGTTTTTTGGATACTGACGGCCATTATACTAGGTTCAGCTCTAGCTGTTGTGTTATTAAAGAACATTGTACATAGTGCATTGCTACTGATCGTTACATTTATCGGCATAGCAGGACTGTACCTAACATTAAACGCTGAATTTTTAGGCTTAGTGCAGATATTGGTCTACGTTGGAGCAGTTTCGATCATATTAATATTTGGTATTATGCTGACCCGCAGGGGTGATATGAAAGGCAGTAATCCTTTTAACAAGTACACTATTGGAGCCAGTGTAGTAGCTCTGGGGTTGTTCTATGTAATTACTAAAAATATTTTAAGTACTAATTGGATAATTAGTCAAATTCCTGCTCAAGAAAGCTATATTGAAGCAATCCCAGAAATAGTTTTAGTTGATTTACTTATTCCATTTCAATTATCTGGCTTGTTACTGCTAGTTGCTATGGTTGGAGCTATAGTTCTAGCGAAAGGAGTGAAAAAATCCGAATGATTACACTAGAGCATTATTTAATTGTCAGCGCCTTACTGTTTTGCATTGGTCTTTTTGGTGCCATAGCTAAATCTAATATCATCGCTATTCTGATTGGAATAGAATTAATGCTTAATTCAGTAAATATCAATTTAATTGCATTTACTAAATTTTTGGCACCTAGTGAACCTATCGGTCATGTCTTTGCACTTTTTGTTATTTTAGTAGCAGCAGCAGAGGTAGCGGTAGGTTTGGCATTAGTTATAGCTATATATCAGGATCGCATGACTACTGATGCACTGCATTTGGATTGGCTAAAATGGTAGAAGTTTCTACAGGAAAAGGCAGGTGTGAATAGATGATACAGAATGCATGGTTAATACCGTTGCTGCCCTTAATAGCTTTTCTTTTAATCGTCTTCGTCTTTAAGCCTTTAAAGATAGTAAGTGCGCTAATAGCTATTTTGGCAATGTTTATAGCACTAGTACATTCTATTGGGATCTTGTATCAGACTGTAGTTGACCCAACAATTACTATGGATAACCCGATAGAAATAGCTGTTCAATGGCTACATGTCCAGGGTATAACCTTAGAAATGGGTCTGCTAATTGACCCATTGACGGGTGTCATGCTGGTTGTTGTAACCTTTATCGCATTCTTGGTAATGGTTTATTCTGCAGGGTATATGAGTCATGATCCAAGCTTTTCAAGATTTTTTGCCTACTTATCCCTATTTACCTTTTCAATGCTGGGATTAGTAGTTGCCAACAATTATTTTCAAATGTTTGTTTTCTGGGAACTGGTAGGCTTGTGTTCCTATCTACTTATTGGATTTTGGTTTCAAAAGAACTCCGCTTCCGAAGCTAATAAAAAGGCCTTTATTACAAATAGAGTTGCTGACTTTGGCTTTTTATTGGGAATTCTTATGCTATTTCAATACTTTGGTACATTTAACTTCATTGAGCTTTCTCAGGAAGTGGTTAACTTTGGGAATACAGCAGTGTTAACTATCATTGCCTTGTTGATTTTTGTTGGACCTATGGGAAAATCAGGTCAATTTCCATTACACGTTTGGTTGCCCGATGCTATGGAGGGTCCAACTCCCGTATCAGCTTTGATTCATGCTGCTACCATGGTAGCGGCAGGAGTGTATTTGTTGGCAAGAGGCTTTGCCCTATTTGCTGCAGCACCTGAATCCCTAATAGTTATAGCATATATTGGTGGCTTTACCGCTTTTTTTGCAGCGACAATTGCCATCACTCAGAACGATATGAAACGTATTCTTGCATTTTCCACCTTAAGCCAGCTAGGTTATATGGTGATGGCAATAGGAGTTGGCAGCATTACGGCAGCTATGTTTCACCTAACAACTCACGCCTTCTTTAAAGCATTACTGTTTCTAGGAGCAGGAAGTGTTATTCACGCCTTACATGAAAAGCAGAATATCTGGGAAATGGGTGGTCTTTCTAAAAAAATGCCTATTACTACCTGGACCTTTGTGATAGGCTCGTTAGCTCTAGCAGGAGTATTTCCACTGGCAGGATTTTGGAGTAAGGATGAGATACTAATCGCCACTTCGGCAGGCGGTTATAGTGGTCTATGGTATCTAGCAACAATAACGGCATTTTTAACAGCATTCTATATGTTTAGATTGATATTTGTAGCATTTTTTGGCCCTGCTAAGCCAGAAAATCATCCTCACGAGTCACCGGTAACAATGGCATTACCCCTGGTAATCTTGGGAGTCTTATCAGTAATAGCTGGCTTTATTGGATCTCCTTGGGTGGCTAATGGCTTTTCAACGTGGATTTATTTTGGAGAAATTCATTATCCGGAGTTTCACATATCCTTAGCAATTAAGACTACAGTGGTAGCTTTTGCTGGAATCGGTTTGGCCTGGGCAATCTACTATCGTCAAATTATTTCTGCAGAGGCGCTGCGACAACGATTTAAGCCAATATATACATTGCTTTACAACAAATACTATATTGACGAGTTATATCAGATGTTCTTTGACAAGGTTGTTCTAAATGTGGGCAAGGCCTTTAATTGGAATGATAGAAAAGTGGTGGATGGGCTCGCCGATGGATTTGCAGATTTGACCCGAGTGGTAGGGGGTAAATTGCGATATCTACAGACGGGTAGCATGCAAAATTATGCCTTAGTTATCTTCTTGGCAGTAATAGTTATGATCCTATTTACCACCGGTTTCGGGTCAGGAGGTGTACAATGACTACTATGAGCTTTCCTTACTTGTCAGCCATTATTTTGGCACCTGTAGTTGGAGCCCTGTTGATTCTTTTTATTCCGGAAAAAGAAGAGCGGGTTATTAAAGTTGTTGCTGCTGTTTCTACTTTTGTAACTCTAGTGTTATCAATCTATATTTACTTGGCCTACGATATGACCCAAGGTGGGTTTCAGTTCCTGGAGGATATCGTGTGGGTAGAGCAATTTGGCATTAACTACTCTTTAGGTGTGGACGGTATCAGCTTACCAATGATTCTATTAACAGCAATAGTTATATTTACTGGTGTTTTGTCCTCCTGGAGTATGACAAAAAGAATTAAAGAGTTTTTTGTGTTTCTGCTAATATTAGTTGCAGGTGTGTTTGGGGTTTTTGCCTCCAGAGATCTATTTTGGTTCTATCTGTTTTTTGAAGTAGCCGTTATTCCCATGTATGTCCTCATTGGTGTTTGGGGTAGTACGAGGAAAGAGTATTCTGCTATGAAGCTTACCCTGTATCTGTTAGTAGGAAGTGCCTTTGCCCTGATTGGTGTAATTGCAACCTATATTTATGCAGGAAACCAGCTGGGATTTGTAACCTTTGATATTGCTACTTTAGCTACAGTTCAGTACGATTTATCCTTCCAGAAGTTTATGTTCTTCTTGATGATGGTAGGATTTGGTTTCTTGGTTCCTATGTGGCCATTGCACACCTGGTCTCCCGATGGCCACGTGGCAGCTCCCACAGCTGTATCTATGCTCCATGCAGGAGTTTTGATGAAACTGGGTGGATACGGTCTTATTAGAGCAGGCGTATTTTTCTTCCCAGAAGGCGCTATTTATTGGGCTCCTTTAATTGGATTGCTATGCATAGTCAACGTAGCCTATGGTGCTATGGTGGCCATGGTACAGAAGGACTTAAAGTTTGTGGTTGGTTATTCTAGCGTTAGTCATATGGGCTATGTATTATTAGGTATAGCAGCACTGAATACCATCAGTATCAGCGGGGCAGTAAATCAAATGTTTGCCCATGGTATTATGACAGCTTTGTTCTTCTCGCTTATTGGGCATGTATATAATCAGGCTCACACTAGAGAGATTGCTAGGTTTGGGGGATTAGCCCATCAAATGCCAAAAATCGCTACGGGATTTGTTATTGCGGGACTGGCTTCATTGGGCCTTCCTGGATTACATAACTTTGTAGCCGAATTTTTGATATTTGTTGGTGCTTACACCGCTAACCAAGAGCTTTTCAATGTAGGAATATTTGCCATTAATATGAAGGTATTGGCTATAATAGCGGTTCTAGGAGTGGTTATTACTGCTATTTATGTATTGAGAGTTGTTCAATATACTTTTTTTGGACCTCGCAAAGAAGAGTGGAACCACCTAAAGGATGCTAAAGGTATCGAGATGGTTCCCATAGTGATCTTATGTGGTACACTTATTATCTTTGGGGTATTCCCCCATCTAATTACAGACCTGATTAATATTGGTGTAGAACCACTTATGACTCATATCGCTCCTGCTTTAAGCGAAGGTATTGCTAAGTTAGGAGGGATGCTATAATGAATTGGTCTTTGATTGCAGTGGAAATATTGTTAGCTCTGTATGGAGTTTCTTTACTGGTAGTCGGCATGATTACTCCCAAGGATCAACGTCAAGGGATTGGACCCTTAACAGGATTATTTTTGATGGGTATGTTGATTATAGTAGCAACAATGATTAATGTGAATGATGTTTTTATGGACATATATATAATCGACCCCTATAGCACATTCTTTAAGGCTGTATTCTTATTGTCAGCCATATTGGTGGTATTCTCCTCAAATGAGTGGATTATGGCTCAAGGTAGATACCAGATTGAATATTACGCTTTAGTTGTGTTTGCTACTTTAGGTATGTGTGTTATTGCCTCAGCAGGAGATTTAATAACAGCCTATGTGGGTATTGAGCTGATGACTATATCATTTATCATTCTAGCTGGCTTTAATATAGGCAATGCCAAATCTTCAGAGGCAGGGATGAAATACCTGGTGCTGGGAGCGTTATCTTCAGCCATCCTGCTGTATGGTTTAACTTTAGTTTATGGTAGTACTAAGAGCCTGCTAATTACAGATATTGCGGCAACAGTCTCCCAAGGGATAGAGCCTATTATGCTAGTAGGGATGATCTTATTGATAGCTGGCTTTTCATTTAAAATATCTGCTGTACCCTTTCATATGTGGACGCCAGACGTTTATGAGGGAGCTCCTACGGCTACTACCGCATTATTAGCAGTTGGCTCTAAAGCTGCAGCCTTTGCTTTATTTGTAAGATTCTTTGTGGAAGGCTTTACTGGCACTTGGGATAGCTGGGCGTTGATAATCATAGTAATGACTGTATTAACTGTAGTCTTAGCAAACTTAGTAGCTATACCCCAAACCAACATCAAGAGACTTTTGGCTTACTCTAGTGTAGGTCATGCTGGCTATATGCTGTTAGGTTTGATAGCTTATAGTGAGCTGGGAATTACCGCCATACTGTTTTACTCTATGATTTACGTATTTGGTAACCTGGGAGCATTTTTAGTGGTTATAGTTTTTGAAAATGCGACGGGTAGCACTGAAATCAAGGATTACTCCGGCTTGAGCATGCGTTCGCCAATCTTGTCCAGTGTGATGATGGTGTCTCTATTGTCTTTGGCAGGATTACCACCGCTAGCGGGCTTTGTTGGAAAGTTCTTCTTGTTCACTGCGGTTATTGAGCAAGGTTTTATATGGCTAGCAATAGTGGCGGTTATCATGAGCTTAGTATCTGTGTACTACTATCTAATAGTTGTAAAAGTAATGTACCTTGGCGAGGTAGTAGATAAAACTCCTATTCCAGTATCAGGAGCCTTGAAATTCACCCTAATGGTTTCATTGGTAGTAACTGTATTCTTAGGAATTTACCCAACTCCTGTATACGATTGGGCTTTAACAGCTGCCAAGGCTTTTATGTCTTTTTAAGTTTTTCTTAAACATCACGTTAAATAAGCTGCTCTAAACTAAGTAGAGCAGCTTATTTAACGTATTATAATTAGGTATTATAGTATAATATTATGTTTATCTATTTAAAGGAAAGGAAGATACTGAGAAAGAAATAAATAATCATTAATCATAAAAAGCTTGTAGGTGACTTATGGATACAAAGAAACAGTTAGGTGTATTAGGTGAGAATACTGCAGCCCTTTATTTAACAGAGAGAGGCTATAGCATCATTATGCGGAATTATCGATGCAAACAAGGGGAAATAGATATAATAGCTAGAGACGATGATACATTTATTTTTGTAGAAGTGAAGGCTAGAACTAGCTTAGCATACGGTATGGCAAAGGAATCAGTTAACTGGCACAAACAAAAGAAAATTCGTAATTGTGCTCTTTGGTATTTAAATCAAAACAATCTAGATAATGCTAATGTTAGATTTGACGTTATTGAGATATACTTTAAAAAAAACCAAGCTAATCAGCATATTAATCATCTACTGGGTGCTTTTTAACATTGAATTGGGAGCAGGTATCTATGATAAACCAGCTAGAACAAGAAATATTAAACTATATTAGAAATAATAACACTATGACTATTGCAACTGTGAATAAAAAGGGCACTCCTGAGGCTGCTGCAGTATTTTATGTGAATATCGATTATTGTTTATATTTTTTATCAAGTCCCAATAGCCGCCATGCAGACAATATTGGAGCTGGTGGCCCTGGTGCAGCTACAATCCAGAGGGATTACTCTAATTGGCAGGAAATCAAGGGGCTGCAGCTGGAGGGAGATATAAAGCCTATTGTTAAAAACAAGGATAAAGCATTAATTTTAAAAAAATATGCAGAAAAATTTATTTTTCTAAATCAGTTAGCTGTAGGCCATAAAATCTTAAATGCCTTTGCTCAATCCCAATTATACCAATTTTCTCCCAAAGTAATCTGGCTAACAGATAACAGCCAATCCTTTGGCAATAGACAAAAGATTATCTTAGATTGAACGATATATAATTTTTCTTGGGGGGATTATATGTTTATTGCAAGGCAGCCTATTTTTAACAAACAGCTGGAGGTGTATGGCTATGAATTATTATATCGTTCAAGCTATCAAGCAGCTATGTATGACGGCGATTCACCTATGAGGGCCACAGCAGTAGTATTAGGAGGATTGTTTGAATCAGGGATAAAGAGGATTGTGGATGATAAATACGCTCTGATCAATATTGATGCCCAGTTTCTCTATTCAAACATGGTT
Organism: uncultured Clostridia bacterium; assembly: GCA_964454195.1. Classification (GTDB taxonomy): domain Bacteria; phylum Bacillota; class Desulfitisporia; order Desulfitisporales; family JAWSUQ01; genus CAYVRD01. The sequence continues at coordinate 8,612 of CAYVRD010000010.1, read as the reverse complement.
GAGCTAGTAGACTCAGAGCGACTAATATTAGAGCTGTTGGAGGATATCGAGATAGATGAAGGTCTCATAGATATTATAAAAAAGTTGAAGATGAAGGGCTACAAAATTGCCCTGGACGACTTTGTTAATTCAGTTGCGGATTATCCTCTTGTGCCATTAGCGGATATAATAAAATTTGACTTAATTGCTACTCCTTTAGACTCCTTAGTACAAGAGGTAAAAAGAGCTATATCTATGGGAAAAGTGTTGTTAGCTGAAAAAATAGAAAGGGAGGAAGAGTTTTTAAAGGCTAGGGAGATGGGATTCCAACTCTTTCAAGGCTACTTTTTTAGCAAGCCAAAAATTATTGAGAAATCAAGTGATAAAACTTCTTCCAAAGCCCAGTATGGGAGAATAATAGCTGAATTAAAAAAGGAAGAGCCATCCTATCAAACTCTGGCTGAGATAATTGAACATGATGCTAATCTGGCCTACCGGTTAATGCGGGCAGTAAGCCTTCGTGCAGGGGAAGAAAGACTCTACTCAATTAAAAGGGCATTAACCTTTATGGGTTTACGAGATATTGAGCGCTGGATTAACATCCTTATGCTTCAGGAGCTAGGCAAATCTAAGCCTAAGGAATTATTAATTATATCACTAATAAGAACCAAATTTGCTGAAGGCATTGCTATGCACGGAAAGCTGAAAAACATAAAATTTGAGGCGTCCCTTATGGGGTTATTTAGCACCTTAGATGCGCTGCTAGATCAGAGCATGGAGGATGCTTTAAAGGATATCGCTCTACCCAACTCAATAACAGATGCTTTAATCAACCATAATGGTGTTTTATTCCCAGTTTACCAGCTGTTTCTAGCGTATGAGCGGGGTCAATGGGATAAGGCAATACAGATAGCTAGCTCCATGGAAATAGAAGAAATAACCTTAATAAATGAATATTTACAAGCCATCCAATGGGCCAAAGATATAGCTCAAATATTAGAAAACTAATTTTATTGCCATATCATATCCAAGCTTCGCAGCTGGATGGATTCACTAATATGATCAACAGATACTTGATCTTGATTGTCTAAATCTGCAATTGTTAAGGCAATTCTAAGTATTTTATCATTAGATCGAGCAGTTAAATTAAGTCTTTCGAAGGCCTGTTTTAAAATATTTAAGGCGGGTTTTGTTAAACTCAGCTCTTTTTTTAAAATGCTACTAGACACAAGACCATTTGTAGGAATAGCTCCTCTATATTTGTCCCAACGTTGCTTTTGCCGAGCTCTGGCTCTAATAACATTGTCACGGATAGCTGAAGATGTTTTAAGATTTGTCCTTGTAGCTGGATACAGCTCGGAGAAATCAACTGGGGGAACCTGAATTTGAATATCTATTCGGTCTAATAAAGGACCGGATATCTTTTTTAAATACTTAGAACGCATATATAGGGGGCATGAGCACTGTCTAGTTGGATGGCCGTAATATCCACAGGGGCAAGGATTCATAGCTGCTATAAGCTGAAAATTGGCTGGATATATTGCCGTTATGTTTTGTCTGGCAATAGTTACTTGACGATCCTCAAGAGGCTGGCGCAAGGATTCGAGAATTGGGCGAGGAAATTCAGGTAGTTCATCTAAAAACAGCACTCCGAAGGAAGCAAGACTTAAAAGACCTGGCTTGGAATTTTTCCCACCGCCGATTAGGCTGGTCATGGTACAGTTATGGTGGGGGGATAAAAAAGGCCGGTTATTAACTAAGGGTGCATTAGTAGATAGTGCCCCTGCTATACTATGGAGCTTAGTCAACTGAATCATCTCTGACAGCTCTAAAGGGGGAAGAATAGAATTAAAGCTTTTTGCCAGCATAGTCTTACCACTTCCAGGGGAGCCACATAATATTACATTATGTTCTCCAGCTGCAGCAATTTCTAGAGCTCGTTTAGCTTCTAGCTGTCCATTAATTTGGGAAAAATCAATATTAGGCTCATGGCTGGAAGGAGGTGCTCCTTGGTAGATAGCCTTTTGCCAATCTTTTAAACTGGTCAATCCTTTTATTAAACTAGTGATAGTTGGAAAGCCATATACTTCTATAGAGGCAATTATTGAGCCTTCTTTACTGTTATTTATAGAGGATACTAATTTGAACTTTTCTTTTTCTTTGCTTAATTGATCAGCTATAACTAGCACCCCTAAAACATCAAGGATATCACCACTTAGAGATAACTCCCCCACAAAGACATATTGGTCTAAATTATCCAGATGAACTTGTCCCGTAGCTGCTAAAATCCCTATAGCTATAGGTAAATCAAAAAGAGGACCCTCTTTTTTTAAATGAGCTTGCGCTAAATTAACTGTTATTTTTTTAATGGGGAAATCGTAGCCTGAATTTTTTATGGCTGTTCTAACCCGCTCTTTAGCTTCTCTAACAGACGTATCAGGAAGTCCGACTATATCAAAACTTGGCAATCCGCTTGACACATCTACCTCTACCTTAATTAGACTGCTGTTTAGCCCTACTACAGAACAGCTATTTACAATAGCTAGCATGACAACGCCTCCAAACCTTAAACTATTTCTGCAAACAAAAATTCCCTACATCTGCTTTTTCTATAAATGTATTAATTTTCCTGCACTAATCGACAAAAAAAATAAGAAATAACTATTGCATTATTAGCTAATAGCTGATATTATGTATTATGTTACTGTTAAGCGGGAGTGGCGGAATTGGCAGACGCACCAGACTTAGGATCTGGCGGGCAACCGTGGGGGTTCAAGTCCCTTCTCCCGCACCACTTTTAAATTTAAGAGAAAGCCTTTGTTGGTATAATAAGCCACAAAGGCTTATTTTGCACTTATGGGGGAATAATAGTTATGAACCGTCTTAAGAACAGAGGGGAAGAAAACCTGGTGTCGTTGATTAAAAAAGTCACAACACACCCAAAAGTGGAGCTGTATTTAGCTAAGGGAAACGACTACTTAGCATCTAGAGGTACTATAAAACTTGATACAGAGCATTCCCTTATTGTAGCTCAACGAGCACAAGAAATTTTATTGAACTTAGGATACCCATCAGAGGAGGCAAATTTAGCGTATATTGCTGGATATTTACACGACATAGGAAATGTGGTAAATCGCTATGATCACGGTCGTACAGGGGCATTGCTAAGCTATAAAATTCTTGAGGAGATTGGCTTAGAATTAGATAGCATAGCAAAAATCATGGGTGCAATAGGTAACCATGAAGAAAGCTCTGGCTATCCGGTAAATCACATTGCGGCAGCTGTTATAATTGCTGACAAATCAGATTTGCATAAAGAAAGGGTTCGCAAAAAAGATATTTCCCAATTTACAGGTAGAGACAGGGTAAATTATGCTGTTGAAGATACTAGCCTAAAGGTAGACAAAAAACAGGGACAAATTATATTAACAGTTAAAATTGATCAAACAATCTGTTCGGTAATGGAGTATTTTGAAATATTTTTACCTAAAATGTTAATGTGTCAGAGAGCTGCTCATTATTTTGATGTAAGTTTTAAGCTGACGATAAATCAAGTGGCACTACTTTAGGCTAGGAGGCAGGAATATACTGCTTTTACTAGAATACATATAGAAAATAATATACTAGGAGGGCATTGATATGAGTAATATCATAGAAGATTCAAAGACGAAGGTTGGTTCAATTAAAATAGCTGATGAGGTTGTGGGTATTATTGCAGGCTTAGCTGCTTCTGAAACTGCAGGTATAGCAGGCATGAGTGGCGGAGTAGTAGGGGGTATAGCAGAGCTATTAGGGCGAAAAAACCTTTCTAAAGGTGTAAAGGTTGAAGTAGGTGAGAAGGAAGCAGCTATTGACTTATTTGTGGTAGTAGAGTTTGGCAGTAAGATTAACGAGGTTGCTCGAGTAGTTCAAGAAAATGTTAAAAGTGCAGTTGAGAATATGACTGGACTTAAGGTAGTAGAAATAAATGTCCATGTCCAAGGAGTTATCTTCCAAAAAGAAGAGGAAAAAGAAGACGCTATTCGCGTAAGATAAAAAGAGGAGTCATTCCTCTTTTTTTTCTATTATTGAGAGCTTAGGCTCTTCTTTATCAAGAAAAATACTCATTAATCTGTGACAATGATGTACAGATAGGTTATGTTCCATGATAAACTTAGCTAAAAGTTCAATTTGGCCCTGGGTTAATGAGTAATTATGTAGCTCTTTTTTTATTTGTAGGATAAGAGTCTTATACCTCCATTCTCTTTCCTCAAATTCCGAAATATCTCCAAGTATTTCTGACAGCTCTTTTATTACAAACCTCATGCCCGTCATCACATAGGTATCGTTAGACTTATTTGAAACTTGATATTTGTCCTCGGCTATTTTTAATCTTTGGTTAAGATTTTCTTTTAACCAGCTAATCATTTTCACTTCCCACCTCAGTAGAATATTCCCTCACGAAGCTCTCGAAAAATATTTTTAACCTTACATCTTCAATTTCACCTCTAATAAAAAGACTAAAATTATCACAAAAGCTCTCAACTAAGAATTGATTATAAGATTTTTTCAAAGGTACTTCATTTAATTCAAAATATCTTTTAGGTACGCAATAACTTCTTTTAACTCTACAAGTTAGGAGTAAGTGGGCCAATTAGTGATAGAAAAGTTGGGAAAATTCCCCATGAGATCTTACGTTATAAAAATTGATATAGTTAACCTTAGGCAAATAATTAGCCAAGTATATAGAGCTTGAATAGCTACATAGGTTTATTGCTAATGGCTGTAGGGAAACTAAGCTGTTAAGGGGCTGATTGATTTTTTTTTCGAGCTTTTCAATATGGGCTCTAATAAAAGTGGATTCGATCTGGTAAGGAAACCAACATGGTAGCAAATCACCTATTAGATAGTTAATCTGACTGATATGGTGCAAACAAGTAATAGCACATTTCTGCCAGGAATTTTCTAAAATTTGATGTAATGAATGAAGTAAGCCCAGAATACATAACAGATTAGCCTTTTGAAAGGGCAATACTAAAATATTATGCGCAATGATATTTTTACTATTGTGCAACCAAATCTCATTGATAGCTTTCTTTAGTATATTTTTATTGATCTTAAAAACCCAGCTTGGGCTCTGCTCTTTATTTAAATCCCTGAGATAATTATTTAAATAATTAAGATGAGCTATAGATGTTTTTTTACATTTATATTGCAATTCATCAGGTGGTAAAATTAGCAATCTAATCCCCTCCAATACTAAATTTACTGTTGTCCTGGAAAAAAAGAACTGAAATTAACAGGAAAAAAGAGGAGTTGCTTTTTTTTTCTAGAAAAAAGTAAACCAATAAACTTGGGAGGAGGAATAAAATGGATAATAGACCTTACTGGGTGGCACTCCAACAGGCCCCTGGCATAGGTGGACGAAGAGCTAAACTAATGCTAGAGCAGTTTGGTGATATAGAGTCCTTATGGCATGCCTCTGCTGAGCAGCTTCGAAAAAGCATTGACATACCTGGTAAAATTGTTGATGACCTTATCAGATATAGAGTCAATACAGACGTTTACAAGCTATATAAGGAAGTAATCAGTAGTGGCTGCTGGATCTTGACGCAGGAAGACAGGGATTATCCGGAGCTACTAAAGGAAATATATGATCCTCCCTTAGTTTTATATGGCAAGGGAAATGTAAAGCTATTAAATACACTGGCAATTGGAGTAGTAGGAACTAGAAACCCCAGCTATTATGGAACACAAATGGCAAAAAAGCTTTCAGGTGATTTAGTAGCAAACAATATTACTATTGTCAGTGGAATGGCCTTGGGAATTGACTCATCGGCCCATTGGGGAGCTTTAAACCAACAGGGAGCAACTATAGCAGTTTTGGGATGCGGAGTAAACTATATTTACCCTAAGGAAAATATTAAGCTATACGAAGAGTTATTAAAGCAAGGTGCAGTTATTTCCGAATACCTGCCGTCCTTGCAACCAATTCCAGGGAACTTTCCAGCTAGAAATCGAATAATTAGTGGCTTATCAAAGGGAGTAGTAGTGGTGGAGGCAGCTTCAAAAAGTGGCGCACTAATAACAGCTGATATGGCAATAGAGCAAGGGAGAGATGTTTTTGCCGTACCTGGACTAGTCTCTAATCCTCAGGCTAAAGGTCCCCATATGCTAATAAAAAATGGAGCTAAGCTAGTAGAAACTGTAGAAGATATTTTAGAGGAATATGAACTAGATAGATTAAACATTGAAACTTTTGGAAAAAGTAAAACTGAACTTGATTTATCAATAATAGAAAAAGGAATAATGAATACAATAGAGAAACAGCCAGTTCAGTTTGAGGAAATCTGTGCTGCATTGGATATTTCTTCTGGTGAATTAAATAAGCATTTATTGCAATTAGAGCTAAAAGGTCTAATAAAACAATTGCCTGGAAGATTTATTTGCTGTACTATTTGATGAGATGGAAAAAATTGAGGTGAGATAGTTGTCTAAAACATTAGTTATAGTGGAATCTCCAGCAAAGGCGAAAACTATCAGCAAATTTTTAGGGACCAAATATACTGTTAAGGCATCAGTTGGCCATGTTAGAGATTTACCTAAAAGTCAATTTGGAGTAAATATTGAAAATGATTTTGAACCAAAATATATCACAATTAGAGGCAAAGGTGAAACGGTAAAAGAATTGCGTCAAGCCGCTAAAAAGGCCAGCAAGGTTTTACTAGCTGCTGACCCGGATCGAGAAGGGGAAGCAATAGCATGGCATCTTCAGTTCCTGCTAAACATACCAGAAGATGAGAAATGTCGTATTGAGTTTAATGAAATTACCAAGAATGCCATTCAAGACGCCGTAAAGCACCCTCGCAAAATGGACCAGAATAGAGTTGATGCCCAACAGGCTAGGAGAATTTTAGATAGGCTTGTAGGCTATAACCTTAGTCCTCTGTTGTGGAGAAAGGTTAAAAAGGGATTGAGTGCAGGCCGGGTTCAATCAGTAGCAGTAAGATTAATATGTGAAAGAGAAGATGAAATAGGAGATTTTATTCCTGAAGAGTACTGGACACTGGAGGTCCTATTAAAAGAAAAGAATATTTCTGGCAATCTATCGGCCAAATTGGTAAAAATAAATGACAAAAATATAGAAATATCCAATGAAGAGGATATGATGGCTATTCTTCAGGAGCTGGATAAACAAAAGTTTGTAGTTAGAGAAACTATTAAAAAAGAAAAAAAGAAAAATCCTTCACCGCCCTTTACTACCAGCACATTGCAGCAAGATGCATACAAAAAAATTAACTTTACTGCGAAAAAGACTATGCGAGTGGCTCAACAGCTCTATGAAGGTATAGATTTGGGTAAAGAGGGTACGGTAGGCTTAATTACCTATATTAGAACCGACTCTAATCGAGTAGCAGTTTCTGCCCAAGAGGAAGGGAAAAGCTATATACTAGATGTCTATGGCAAGGATTATGTTGACCAGGAGGAAAGGCAATATAAGTCAAAAGGAAAGGCTCAGGAAGCCCATGAGGCAATCAGGCCCACTGCTGCTTACCGTAAACCCGAGTCCATAAAAGAGTTTTTGTCAAGAGATCAATATAAATTGTATAAGCTTATATGGGACAGATTTATTGCAAGCCAAATGAGCTCTGCTAGAGTGCTTCAGACGACTATAGTAATCATGGCAGGTGATTATCAGTTTAGAGCAAATGGTAAGATAATAATTTTTCCTGGTTTCATGAAAGTTTATAATGAACTGGAAAAGGAAGAGGATGAGCTAATTCCTGAGATTGCAGATCAGACTATTCTCACACTGCAGGAGAAAATACCTAAACAGCATTTTACTCAGCCGCCGCCAAGGTTTACTGAAGCAACATTAGTAAAGACTATGGAGGAATTAGGCATAGGTAGACCTAGTACCTATGCCCCTACAATCGACACTATCCAAAGTCGGGGCTATGTTGTCAAAGAAGATAAACAGCTTTACCCAACCGAAATGGGAGTAATAGTGACGGACTTGTTAAAAGAACATTTTGACGATTTAGTAAATGTTGATTTTACTGCTCAACTAGAAAACAAGCTAGATGAAATTGAGGAAGGAATATTGCCTTGGAAAAGGGTATTAAAGGAGTTTTACCAACCCTTTAGTCAGGTTTTAGGGAAGGCAGAGGAAGAAATAGGCAAGGTTGAGATTGAAGAAGAAATATCAGAGGAAAAATGTGAAGAATGCGGCCGCAACTATGTTATTAAACTAGGCAGATTTGGAAAATTTCTAGCATGTCCTGGCTTTCCCGATTGTAGAAGTACCAAGCCACTACTAGAAGAAATTGGGGTAAGCTGTCCTAAATGCCATGGGAAGATTGTGGCCCGTAGGAGCAAAAAGGGACGAAAATTCTACGGCTGTAGCAATTATCCCGACTGTGACTACGTCAATTGGGATCAGCCGGTAAACAAAGCATGTCCAAACTGTCAGACTAACTTAATCAAAAAAGAATCAAAAAAACATGGAGATAAAATATTATGTCCTAACAAGACTTGTAGCTTTGAAGAGGTATTGGAAGGAGCTAACGAATAAATGGAAATCCAACCGATAAATATCATTGGTGCAGGCTTAGCCGGAAGTGAGGCTGCCTGGCAACTGGCGGAGCGAGGAT
>CAYVRD010000009.1:0-35056 GCA_964454195.1 uncultured Clostridia bacterium | reverse complement strand
TTTTTATCTAAATCTGAGATGGCTATCATCGGGCTACACCTCATTCATATCAAAATTTACATTTATTTTAAAGAAATTAATAGCTGGTAAATACAAAATATCATCTATGCCAGTTTTTAGTTTCATTTGCTCTAACACAGAAATAATATGCTCCTTGCTTGGAGCAATTAGGGTAAACCACATGTTATACTCATGCTCCCTTAAATAGTTGTGGGTAACACCGATAAAAGAATTGATGATATTAGTAACCTCTGAAATACGCTCCTCTGGAACTTTTATGGCACATAAAGTGCTTTTGTAGCCCAGCTTACGGGAGTCAAAAGTTCCACCTAGTCTTCTTATAATGCCCTCTTTTTTTAAATTGCTTATTCGTTCAATTACCTCATCCTCAGATATACCTAACTCCTCAGCCAATTGAAGATAGGGCTTTGAGCACACTGGAAAATCTCTCTGAATTTTATTGAGCAATTCTTTATCCCTATTATCCAAGGCTACACTCCCTTTCGCCCATGATATAGACACCATGGTTCTTCAGCCATATAATCTCCATCATTGTAGTAGGCTGCCCTTGCTCGACAGCCACCACAAGCTTTTTTATATTTGCAGGCTCCACAGCCACCTTTATATTCTAAGCTGCGCAGAGTTTCAAATACCGGGCTATTGGCCCATATTTGGCTAAAAGGAGTCTCCCGCACATTGCCTATTTCCATATCCATATAGGCACAGGGTTGAACCTTGCCTTTAGGTCCGATTATGCAGTAGGAGGTGCCTGCTAAGCATCCTCTGCCAAACCGCAAATCCATGCCCATCTCTTTAGCAATGCGCATAAATTGAGGAGCACAGGTAGGCTTCAGCTCTATTTTAACCTGCTGCTGCTTTTTCATAATGCGGGTTAATAAGCTTTCATATTCCTCAGCTCGCAGGGACTCCTCTTCAATATTTTTAGCTCTCCCTGTAGGCACTAAAAAGAATATGTGGTGGGCTACAGCCCCCATCTCTACTGCAAAATCGGTAATGGATTCTATCTCATGCTGGTTCCAATCCATTACAGTAGTGTGAATTTGGAAGGGTAAGCCGGCCTCGCGACAGTTTATCATCCCTTGCACTGCTTGCTCCCAAGCCCCTTGGTAGACCCGAAGCTTATCGTGCCTTTCCTTATCCATGCTGTCTAAGCTAATCCCTACCCCCATAGCACCTACTTCCTTAAGCTGCTTAGCTATCTCTGGAGTAATCAAGGTTCCATTAGTACCAAATACGGGTCTCAAGCCCAATTTGCTGGCATAATCCACCAGCTCTATTATATCGCTGCGCATAAAAGGTTCGCCACCACTAAAAATCATAATCTTAAACCCAGCTTTTGCTATTTCTTCTAAAAGTGCTTTGCCCTCTTCAGTGTCTAACTCCTCATCTGCCTTAGCTCCTGCATCCCGATAGCAATGCTCACATAACATATTACACTGATTAGTTGTGTTCCAAGAAATAATCATTTACTCACCTGCCCATCTGCTGATTGATTCTTACAGCCAAGTCTTTGGCAAAGTAGGTTAAGATAATATCTGCTCCAGCTCTTTTCATGCTTAACATCATTTCTGCTACTACCTTTTCCTCGTCTATCCAGCCCTTGCTACTAGCTGCCTTGACCATAGAATACTCACCGCTTACATTGTAGGCCGCTACAGGATAGTTCAGCTCATTTTTTAGTCGGCTAATAATATCCAAATAGCTCAAGGCAGGTTTAACCATTACAATATCTGCACCTTCTTCAATATCTAAAATAGTCTCTCTAATAGCCTCATCGCTATTAGCACTATCCATTTGGTAGCTGTGTCTATCTCCAAATTGGGGGGCCGATTGAGCCGCTTCTCTAAAGGGACCGTAGAAGGCAGAGGCGTATTTAGCAGAGTAGGCCATAATAGGCAGCTGCTCAAAACCATGAGCATCTAATTCCTGTCGAATTGCACCAACTCTTCCATCCATCATATCTGAGGGAGCCACCATGTCAGCACCTGCATATGCATGACTAACTGCTGTATCCGCCAATAGCTTTAAGCTGGCGTCATTTAATATTTTACCCCCTTCACCTATTAGACCGCAATGACCGTGACTGGTAAACTCACATAAACATACATCGGTAATGACGGCAATTTCATTGCCAAATCTCTGCTTGATAGCTTTTACAGCTGATTGAACAATACCTTGCTCTGCATAGGCTTGACTCCCAACCTCATCCTTTTCCATAGGAATACCGAATAATAGCACAGCTGGAATACCTAGTTTGATAGACTCCTCTACCTCTCGCAACAGATTTTCAATACAAAGCTGATTGACTCCCGGCATAGAGGAAACAGGATGACAAATGTTTTTTCCCTCCGCCACAAATAAAGGGTAGACTAAATCCTTAATCTGCAGAGAGCTTTCTTGTACCATCTGCCTAAATATTTGGTTATCTCTTATTCGACGTGGTCTAATAATTGGATACACCCTAGTCCCCCTCCTAGTTATGTGCTATTTCTGGGTCTGTTAAATAACAGGCGGGATCTGACTCCCAGAAGTCACCTGTCACCGCTTCTGCTCTAGCTCTAAAGTTTCCATTGCATACATCTAGCCATTTACAGGTGGAACACCTTCCCTTTAATAAAGGCTTTCTGTTTTTTAGCCCTGCTAAAATTGGGTGGCTTACATCGGTCCAGATATCTCCAAAGGAACGCTCTCTAACGTTTCCAAAGGTATGGTGTTGGTTAAACTGATCAGGATGAACATTTCCTAGACTATCCACGTTGGCAAAGGCGATACCTGAACGGTTACCACCATTTATCTTCATTAGCTTTAAAACCTCATCTGCTCTCTCTGGGTTAAATTCCAGCATTTTAAGATAAGTGTAGATACCATCAGCATGATTATCTACTGTTAGGATTTCCTTTTCTAAGCCTCGACGATGAAAGTCTAGAGTGCGCTCAATAATAATGTCCATGGACTGTCTTGTCTGCTCATGGGTGATATCCTCTTTAATCATTTCACTGCCTCGACCCGAATATACTAGATGATAAAAACAGACTCGGTTAATGTTATTTTCCTCTATTAAATCAAAAATATTATTTAAGTCATTAAAGTTATGTCTATTAATAGTAAAACGCAGTCCAACTCTTTGACCCACCGCTACACAGTTTTCTATTCCCTGGAGAGCAGCTTTAAATGCACCCTCTTTACCCCTAAATCTATCATTTACTTCCTCTAAGCCATCAAGACTAATTCCCACGTAGCCTACTCCAATATTTTTGAGCCTTTGAGCAACTTCTCTGGTGATTAGAGTGCCATTAGTTGAAATAGTTGGGCGAATACCATGTTGGGCAGCTCGCTCTGCTAAGCTGAATATGTCTTCCCGAATTAAAGGCTCTCCTCCTGAAAACAATAATACAGGAACCTTAAAAGCTGCCAGATCATCTATAAACTTTAAGGCTTCCTCATGGCTTAGTTCACCTTCATATTTTTTGTTTTCTGAGTTGCTATAGCAGTGGATACACTTCAAGTTACAGGTTCTAGTCATATTCCAAGCTACTACAGGGCCGTGGCCGGCACTAGTGCCATGAAGCTGCCCCTTAGACCCATGGACATAGCGCAAGCGGTCACCAAAATTTTCTGAGCCTATTAAAAACTTTGTTATGCTGATCATGATTTCACCCCTTTAAGTTAATTACTAGAGTTGATGGCAGATACTAACCCATCAATAGTGTACTCCTTAGCTTGAACATCCACCCTAATACCTAGCTCTTCTGCAGTAGCACTAGTGATAGGACCTATTGACACCACCAATACATTTTTAAGCAATTTAGCCAGCTCTTCCTTTTCTAAATTTAGCATCTCCACCATATTTTTTACAGTAGAGGAGCTGGTAAAGGTGACAACATGAATAGCACCATCTTCTAACAGCTGTCTAAGGAGCTGGGCTTGACTATTGCTCTTGCTGGTAATGTAGGTGACTACATCATCTACTTCAGCACCCATTTCCCTTAAAGTTTGGGGTAGCACCTTTCGAGCTATATCAGCTCTTGGCAACAGCACCTTATCTCCTGGTTTTACCTTGTCCTTCAACACCTCTAAAATAGCCTCAGCTTTATATTCTCCCGGAATATACTGAACTACTAGACCTTTAGCCTCTAACAGCTCTTGGGTTTTAGGCCCTACAGCACAAATAGAAGCATTAGCTAAGGCTCTAATATCAATTTTTAATTCTCCCATCCGCTTAAAGAAGTACTCAACACCATTTACACTAGTAAATATAATCCAGTTATAGGCTCTGATTTTTTGCATAGCCATATCTAACTGGAGATAATCAGGCTCTTTTATCTCGATGGTAGGGAACTCAAAGGGTTCTCCTCCTAACTCTTCAATTTTTTTAGAGAAATCACTAGCCTGGTTGCGGGAGCGAGTAACTAAAATTCTTTTGCCAAATAGGGGCTTGTTTTCGAACCACTTTAACTTATCCCTTAGAGTGACTACCTCTCCCACAATTATAATAGCAGGATTCTTAAAATCAGCAGCTTGAGCCTTTTCAACTATTGTCTCCAGCGTACCAGTTAAGGTTTCCTGTTCTGGTCTTGTACCCCATCTAATTAGAGCGATAGGAGTTATGGCTGCTCTGCCATTCTCCATAAGCTTAGCTACAATTTTAGACAAATTACCCATTCCCATCAAAAAAACTAAGGTTCCATGGGCAGTAGCAATTTTAGACCAATCAATTGTGGATTCGTCTTTATTTGGATCTTCATTTCCAGTTATAACTGCAAAAGAGGCAGTAAATTCACGATGAGTTACTGGTATTCCAGCGTATTGAGGCACTGAGATAGCCGAGGTTATTCCAGGGACGAACTCAAAAGGAATGCCTTCTCCAAATAAAACCTCAGCCTCCTCACCACCTCGTCCAAACACACAAGGGTCTCCCCCCTTCAGCCGAGTAACTACTTTATTATCTTTAGCTTTATCTACTAAAACCTGATTTATTTCCTCTTGTCGCATTACATGTCTATCGGGTGATTTTCCCACGAAGATCAGTTCTACGTCGGGTTTGGCATAGCTTAAAAGTCTTGGGCTTGCCAGTCGGTCATATACTATCACATCAGCTTTCTTTATACACTCCAGGCCCTTCACAGTAATTAGACCTGGATCTCCAGGCCCTGCACCTACTAAGTATACTATTGCACGATCCACCTTATTCACCCTTCCTGTCATATTTAGCTCGTATATCAGAGAGTATATCTAATGCACCCATATCCATTAGATTTCTAGCTAATTTTTTACCTAGTTCTTCTGCAGAATCCAAATCAGCTGTCTCTGATGACCTAATAATTTTTTGCCCATCTACACTACCAACTAGACCGGATAGACGAATTTCACTACCGTTTACTTCTCCTAGGGCGCCAATAGGTATTTGACAGCCCCCCTCTAATGCTCCCAGCATAGCTCTTTCTGCTGTAATTGCAAGAGCAGTTTCAGTATGATTGAGTCTCTCTACTAGCAGGGCTATCTCTTGATCATTTTCTCTTATCTCTATACCCAATGCCCCTTGACCTACCGCTGGTAGAAACAAATTAGGCTGCAGTTTCTCAGTAATCTTAGCAGCCCAGCCCAGTCTTTCAACTCCTGCCGCAGCTAAAACAATAGCATGGTAATCTAGCTCCTCAAATTTTTTAAGACGAGTATTTAAATTACCTCTTAGGTCTCGCAACACAAAATCAGGCCGCATGCTATGCAACTGAGCCTGTCTTCGAAGACTACTAGTTCCTATTATTGCCCCATGAGGCAACTCCAATAGATGGATATTATTTTTAGATATGACCACATCTGAAGGGTCATGTCTTTGGGTAATAGCTCCTACCACTAAACCATCAGGTAGCTTAGTAGGCAAATCCTTCATACTGTGGACAGCTAAATCAATTTCCCCTTCTAACATTGCCACTTCTAATTCTTTTGTGAAAAGTCCTTTGTCTCCAATCTTCGCTAAAGCCACATCTAGTATTTTGTCACCCTGGGTTTTAATTGGCTTGATTATTATTTCTAGCTGGGGAAAAAAATCTTTTAGTCTATCTCTTACCCAGTGAGTCTGCCACATGGCCAAGGCACTATCTCTAGTTCCTATTATAACTTTTTCTCTCATTAGGCCCTCCTAGATTCATTTTTGCATTCTTTTATCCTTTGACCTTCTATATCTAAATCAAATAGATTTTGGGCTACCTCCGAATAAAGATGTCCCTGACTGGTATTGGCGTATTCCTTTAAAGTTAACACCGGATCATGTAGCAGGGAGTTGACAATTGAGCTGGCCAATGTGCTGATAACCTTATGCTCTTTAGGAGTTAGGTTCCCCAGCTTATTTAAGGCTCTTTTCAACTCAGTCTCTTTAATCTGAAGTCCTTTTTCCTTTAAAGCCACAATGGTAGGAATTACAAAAAGGGTGCTTAACCATTTTAAAAAGGCCTGAAGTTCTTTTTCTACGATTTGGGCACCTTTGATAGCCTCGATTTTTCTATCCTCATAGTTTTTGTCTACCACGTTTTGCAGGTCATCAATATCTAATAGAGTAACCCCAGGAATATCCTTAATAGTAGGCTCGATATCTCTAGGTACAGCTATATCTATAATAAATATTTTATTTAACTTTCGCTTAGACATAACTTGGAGCATATGCTCCTTAGAGAGAATATATTTGGGTGATGCAGTACAGCTGATAACTATATCAGCCTGCTCCAACAGCTCAAGCAACTGGTTAAATTTAAAGGCTTTGCCACCAAACTGCTCAGCCAAACTAACAGCTCTCTCAAAAGAGCGATTAGATACTAATACACTATTTACACCATTTGCTACTAAATGCTTAACTGTTAATTCACTCATCTCCCCCGCACCAATAATCAGCGTTGAGAATCCTGTTAAGTCACCATAGAGCTGCTTTGCTTTTTCCACTGCAGCATAGCTTATGGACACAGCGTTTTTATCAATATCTGTTTCTGTACGAACCTTTTTGCCAACAAAAATGGCTTGCTGGAACAAAGTGTTTAGCACGCCGTTGCTGGCACTGCAATCACAGGAAATTTGGTAGGCTTCTCTTACCTGGCCCAATATCTGCGACTCACCTAAAACCATAGAATCTAAACCAGCAGCTACCTCAAAAAGATGGCGCACAGCATCTTCGCAGGTAGGGGTGTAGAAATAATGCTTATACTCCCAAACGTTTAAATGAGCGTGCTGCTGAACGAAGTCTAGTACGCTCTTTAAGCCTAGCTCTACATCAGTTACTGCAGCATATATTTCCATGCGATTACAGGTGGAGAGGATAGCTGAGCCTTCAATAGCGTTAAGCTTGTTAATCTCCTCTAAAACAGCAGGAATTTGTCGCTTAGAAAAGGCTAGCTTTTCTCTAATTTCCACCGGGGCAGTCTTATGATTTAATCCAACAACGATGATATACATTGATCAATTCGCTCCTTTGCCAAGGACTCTTGTCCAGATCTTAGCAATTCAATTACATCCGAATCTATAATACTTCGATATATTAGCTTGCGTTTTTCAGGTTCATTACATTCAGCTTTTACCCTTTTTCTTGCATAGCCTAATAGCTCTAGATAAGCTTTGTACTCAGCACCAAATTGGGATTCCAGCTCTCTTTTTATCTTACTAGCTAATAAAGGACTTTGTCCACTAGTAGAGACACTAATAGCTAAATCCCCCTGTCTGATAGTAGATGATACAAAAAAAGAACATAGACTAGGATCATCCACTACATTAACTAGGATTCCCTTATCTAAACATTCCTTAGCCACTTCAGCATTTAAGCCTTCGTTATCAGTTGCACAAATAACTAGATAAGAGTCACCTAAGTCTCCTTGGGTGTAGGGCTGCAGCTTAAGACTAATCATTCCTTTAGACCCCAGCTCTTGAATAATCGGATCTACCTCTTTGCTAATAACTGTTACATTAGCACCGCATTCCAAGAGTCCTTGTATTTTCCGGACAGCTACATTTCCGCCACCGATTACTATGCAATTTTTATTGTTTATATTAAGAGATATAGCATACATATTAGTCATTTCATCACGCCTAATAATAGTATATTTTTACTGATCCTTACCTGTTATCTTTTATTCTACTCTTTGCTTAAAAGTCCTTGAAAGACATTAAAATTTAATCATTTCTTCACAAGTTGCTCAAAATTTCCTAGCTTGCACAAAATCTGCAATATATTCTAGACCTTTGCGGGTAGGCACCTTGGGAAGATGCTTTAACTGGCTTTTAGCTTTAAAAATATAGCTATTAGAAACCTCTAAAGCCTTGTCTATGCCGCCAGAATCCTGGATAATTTTAATAGCATAGGCGATCTCATCGTCAGTCTTAGGTTTCTTGATTAATTCTTTAAGCAGCTCCCGATGCTTGCTGTTGCTAATAGCATAAATCACAGGAAGAGTTATTATCCCTTGCCTTAAATCACTGCCAATCTGCTTGCCAAATTCATCTGTATCGCCAATTAGATCTAACACATCATCAGTTATTTGAAAAGCCATTCCAAGATAATGACCATAAAAGCTCAGAGCCTTGATTACATTGTCAGGGGCTTGGGATACGGTAGCACCTAATCTACAGCTGGCCGCAATGAGCAACGCTGTCTTTCTTTTAATCCGATAAAAATAGTCTTTGATATTTTGTTCTGTATCAAAGGATGTGGCTATCTGTTGAATTTCTCCCTGACACATTTCAACACCTACCTTTGCCAAGACTCTGGAAATTATCGGGATCTCATAATTGGAGACCAGTAGTAACGCCTTGGCGAAGAGAAAATCTCCCGTGTGCACCGATACCTTATTCCCCCAATTAGCTTTGACGGTTGGAGTACCCCGTCTAGTCATCGAAGCATCTACCACGTCATCATGAACAAGGCTAGCCATATGTATCAGCTCTAATGCCACAGCTAATGGCATTAGCTTTTCCAAATTATAAACACTAAATTTTCCAGCTAAAAGGGCAAAAGCTGGCCTCAGCCTCTTACCACCAGCTTTAAGTAAATGGGAAGAAGTTTCTGTGAGAAGGTCCACATCAGACTCCACGTGATTCAATAATTCTTTTTCAACTTTTTTTAGGTCATTTTTAATTTCAGCGCATAAAACCCAAGAATTCATGGTGTCACCTTCTCTACTATTGATATATCTTAATCAGGTTATACAAGGTGTCTCGTTGGGCTGCAAGATGTCCTGTACTATTTATTCCTTTGACAATTTGCTTCAAGGGAACCCTATTAACTACCCCAGCAGCTTTTACCACATTTTCCTCTAGCATGGTCCCCCCAAAATCATTAGCTCCAAACATTAGAGCTATCTGAGCAACCTTGTCCCCTTGGGTTACCCAAGAAGCTTGGATATTGGGGAAATTATCTAGCATAATTCTAGAGACGGCCAACATTTTCAGGTAGTCTACCCCTGTAGCAGATCCCCCTCCTAGCGCTGTGTTGCCTGGCTGAAAGCTCCAAGGGATAAAGGCAGTAAAGCCCTTAGTCTTATCCTGCAATTGGCGTAGCTTTAATAAATGCTCTATTCTGTCATCAAGAGTATCCACACTGCCAAACATCATGGTAGCAGTAGATTTTAGCCCAACATCGTGGGCTGACTCCATTACCTCTAACCACTGGTGGCTCGATATCTTGTTGGGACTTATTATCTCTCTCACTCCATCTACAAGAATCTCGGCTCCCCCACCAGGCAACGAATCTAAGCCTGCTTCTTTAAGCTGGCTTAGAACCTGTCTTACCGTCATCTGCTCTAATTTCGCAATGTGCCATATTTCAGGGGGGGAGAAGGAGTGAACGTGAATTGAAAAATTGTCCTTTATAAATCTGAGCAAGTCCACATAATAGTCTAAGCCTAGCTTGGAATACAATCCACCCTGCATAAGAATTTGAGTACCACCCACGGCAATAGTTTCTCTAATTTTTTCTGCCAACTCCTGGCGACTGATAACATAAGCATCTGGTGCCGTTTCAGAACGATAAAAGGCACAAAATTTGCATTTAACCTCGCAGATGTTAGTGTAATTAATATTTCGATCGATAACAAAGGTAACAATTTTTTGAGGGTGGAGCCGCTCTCGAACAATGCTGGCAACCTTGCCTAAGCTGAGTAAGTCCTCGGACCGAAGAAGCTCCAATCCCTCTTCCCTAGTTAAGCGCTCTCCTTCTACTACCTTTTCAATAATACCATATTGCATTTCCTTACCTCCAAATTTGCAAATCCACCTGGTGGGGTACGGCTCCAATTTCCCAAGCATATTGATAAAAACGCAATAGACCTTCTAAGTAAGGCTCAGTAAGATCATATTTTATAGTATTAAAATAGCTTTTTATCAACTGAGGCTCATAGGGATAAGCTTTACAAGCTTTATCAATCAACAAACCGCTGTTAACTGTACTCCACTCCTTAGCTTTAATAAAGCCATAACGAATAGTATCACAAAACTCTGGATAATCCACTATAGTATTCTTATTAATAACCCATAGGGCATAGACCATAGGCAGCTTTATCAAGCTATACCAAAGCTCTCCTAAATCGTAGGTGTAATAGTCGGTAGAGCTTATCCTGGCATTTAGTGCATCATCACCTATTAATAGAGCAGCATCGTTATCCTGCATCATTTTCTCTAGATTTGGTTCGGTTTTCAGGTATTCTGGCTGCACCTGGACCAGGCGACTTAGAATAATCTTCAACAACACAACTGAAGTGGAAGAAGAAACAGTTAGGGCAATTTTCTTTCCCGTCAGCTCCTCAATTGGAAATTTACTAAACAAGATTATACTGTCCACTCTACCTATGGCACTGATAGACACATGGGGCAGTATGAGGGAATTGTGATAATTTCTAATATACTCAATAGAAGAAATAGGAGTAATATCCAGTCTACCAAAGCTGTATTCTGAATTCAGCTTTGCAGGAGCACCTTTGACAATCTCTACAGGGAGGGATATGATTTTTTGCTCAATAGGATAGTATATAGGAAAGCAATTTAAATAATCTACCTTTCCTAAGCTAACGTATTTCATTAAAAGTCCTCCAGCACCGTATTGTATAGCGTATCTCTTTCCACAGGTCTGCCACCTGCAGCTTTAATCATCTTAAGCAACTCTCTTTTTGTCAATCCTTGCCCCGACTCTGCTCCAGCAGCGTTAGTTATCTTTTCTTCAATCACTGTGCCATCAATATCGTCAACGCCAAAGGCTAGAGATATCTGAGCTAGCTTGGGACCAATCATTACCCAGTAGGCTTTAATATGGTCAAAGTTATCTAACATCAGCCTAGATACAGCTAGTACTTTTAAATCATCAAAGCCCGTAGTTCTAGATAGTTGCAAGCTTTCCAAGCCAGTATTTTTTGGATGAAAGGACAAAGGAATAAAGGCGACAAAACCACCAGTTTTATCCTGCAGCTGACGCAATTGAATAAGATGGTCCACCCGTTCTTCTGGCGTTTCCACATGGCCATAAAGCATGGTAGCAGTGCTACGCATACCTATTCCATGAGCTGCGTCCATCACCTCTAGCCATCGTTCACCACTAATCTTATCCTCACATATTAGATTTCTTACCCTGGGAGCAAATATTTCTGCCCCACCCCCTGGCAAAGAGCCAAGACCAGCATCCTTAAGCTGCATCAGTACATCTGCAAGCGACATGCCAGTGGTACGGGATAAATAATCAATTTCAACAGCAGTAAAAGCTTTTATATGAACTTCTGGTAAAGCCCTACCTACTCTTCGCAGCATTTCTAAGTAGTAATCAAAGGTCAAATCCGGGTGTAGTCCTCCTACTATATGCACCTCGGACAAGCCCTGCCCTGCCATCTCTTTGGCCTTGTCCTCAATTTCTTCGAGACTTAATAAATACGCACTTGAATTTTCTTTATCAACCCCAAAGGCACAAAGCTTACATCTACACGCACAAATATTAGTATGGTTAATATGTCTATTATGGATAAAATAAACATTATCACCATTTTTTCTTTTCTTTACAATATTCGCCATATAGCCAATGGTCAATAAGTCATTGCTGTCCATTAGCCGCAGCCCTTCTTCTCTAGTTAGCCGCTCCCCAACTTCCACTTTATTCAATATATCTTTAAGTTCACTATCTTCAAAAAGTCCTTTCAAAGCTATGACCTCCTAGCCATTTATAGCAATAAATCTATTATTGTAAACACAAATACCACCACACTTAGGTAGCCATTGACGTTGAAAAAAGCCACATCGATCTTTGATAAATCCTTTGGACTTACTAAGCTATGCTCATAAACTAGTAAGCCCATAGCCCCAATAACCCCAGCATAATAAACATATCCCAGTCCTTGAGATATTCCCACCCATATTAGCATGATAGAGGCAATTACATGAAACACCTTGGCAATAATTAAACTACCTGCAATGCCAAAGCGTACTGGAATAGAATGTAAGCCTTTTTTAAGATCATAATCCCTGTCTTGTAGGGCATAAATAATATCAAATCCAGCAATCCAAGATGCAACAGCTAGCATTAGGATTACTCCAGTGGTGCCAATAGAGCCAGTAACAGCTACCCAACTACCTAAAGGTGCTAAGCCAATAGCAATACCTAGGACAATGTGACATAGCCAAGATATCCTTTTCATATAGGAGTATATTACCAAGAAAAAAACAGCTATTGGCATCAATTTAACACATAAAGGATTGAGCATGCTGGCAGCCAGATAAAGAGTAGCAAAGGATAAAACTATAGCTATAACCACCTTGTTGGCAGAGATTAACCCTTGTGGTAGAGCCCTATTGGCAGTTCTAGGGTTTTCTTTGTCAATATGTCTATCAATAAGACGATTTAAAGCCATGGCTGCTGTCCTTGCGCTGACCATGGCTATAGTTATCCAAAATAATTGGGCTAAGGAAGGTGAACCATTAGCTGCAATAAATGCTCCTAAATAGGCAAAAGGAAGAGCAAATATTGTATGCTCAAACTTAATCATTTCTAAGAATATTCGGATATTTCTTGTTGTATTTTCCATGGTATTATCACTTTATCCCTTCAAGACAAAAAATAATTAGCCTACTAAGGCAGATTTGCGCTTGGTGTCATCCATAGCACCGTTATTATAGAGAGAATTAACTAAAAAAACCAACGCTGACATAATAAAGCTATCTTGGGTTTTATTAATAAGGGCCATTACCTTCTCTCTAGCTTCTATTATTAAGTCAATATCACCTAACTTAGAGTTTAAGAGACCATAATAGCCACCTAAGGATGAGCCAATGGCATAAGCTTCGTGGTGCTCTTTTTGACATTTGCTTTTAAATTCTACTCCTATACTACAGCACAATCCAAAAAATGCTCCCCACTTTGCCTCATAAAGGCTAATTAATGCAGCCCTGTCCATATGCTCCTGCTCTAAGTACTCTAAAGTACTGGCTTCGTGGATTTTTTTAATAGCTTGGCTTAAAGGAGCTAGGTATTTTAACCCTTCAGCCTCACAAAGGTTGGTACAAAACTTGCCGTATAAATAGTCTCCAACTAGAATGGGAAACTGGGTATCTATTTCCTGATTATTAATCAGGAAATGTACTTTAGTTCCTAAAAAAATATGCTGACAAACTGAGCTTATTTTTACTATGTTTTTAGAATTATGAGGACTTCCCTTTGCGTAAATTAACATCAGCAAAGCAGGCAAATAAAAATCTGCAGGATTATTCTCAGGCCCCGGGAGAGAAACATAGTCAAATATTGTTCCCTTCCTTAATTTAAAATCCTTATTAAGTTGCTGCTCTAATTGCTTGAGTTGTGGATAAATTGACTCAAACACGGGCTGCTGCATAACATGTCCCCCCTAAAATGACAAAAAAAGACTCATTCTTTAAACTATTCTAGACCAAGCCCAATATTCCTTCTAAATATATATACTTGTTTAAGGAAAAATATCCATAAATAATCCTATCTATTCACTAATTACTTGAAATAAAAGTGGCATAGCACCATAAACCATCATAGTAGCAGCTGCTACTATACCCGAGTCGTTAAAAATCAGAGCAGCAAAGCTACCCATTATTACAGCTATAATTCCAGCCCTTAGCCCTTGATTTTCAGAGAGAATAGCGGCTAGCAAGCCGGGAGGTCTATAAAACAAGATCACCATACTGCCAAGAATCACTAGAAAAACCCTACTCCAATGAGTATACTTAATAAGCTTTATGTTCATGCTTACTTTTCTTTGTATGATATCTATTAGCTCCCAGACGCCATTTTCCTTTACTAGAATTGCTGTGCGCCCAATATGAGATTGGGTTTCTACAGATCTATTCATATCTACTATAAATATTAGCATTAGAACCAGGGGTACTGCAACTGGCAACGCCATCAGATATCTTATTTTAAAGTGGTCTTCAAATATCCAGTATATCAAATAGGAAAAGCCAATTATTGCCGCAATAGTACCGCCCACATTAGTTCCTAAGTTGGGGGCACCGACAAATAATACTGTTGCAATGGCTATTGATAATACCAGAAAACGTCTATAGTTATAGCTACCCAGACTAGGAAATAACTGGACAGCTAACCCTACTGTCATCAGACTGGCTCCTATAAAAACCCCCATATACTCATTTCCAATACCATAATACCTGGCACCGGCAATGGGATCATAGCCTAAAATAGATTGCTTAATTAAATAGCTATTGTTTAGCAAATCAAGAAAAATAGCAATGGAAGTAGCAGCTGATATAGCAAAAAAACCCAATAGCTTTTTTGCCTTTTCTAGATACCATACTATAGCCACAAGTAATGAACAGCACAAAATATTACTAATAGCTATTGCAGACAGGGTAAAATTAAATGGCGAGGTTAACAGTAGACTTAAAGGGAAGGCTATTAAAAATATTAAACCTAGAGAAATCAATCTTCTAGGAGTACCTTTATAAATAATAGCCACAAGAGCAGTAGAAACTAAGGCGATCTGCATAAATACATAAGTCTTAATAATACCAGGACGCTCTCTAAAAACAGTAAGGTAGCTTTGATATTGTTTCTCCAGATGGATAACTTTGTCTATGCCAAGGCCTACTCCTACAGAAACTATTTCTCTACCTACTCCCCCGGTAGTTGGCAGATTAAAAAAAGCTTTAATAGTTGGTATGATGTCATAATTCACTACTAGCCCACTTCTTTTAGTGGTACTACTAGTGAGCAATCCATCCTGGTATGAGCTTCCATAAAAGACAATAGGGGTAAGAAAATCCCGCTTAGAAATTTTAGATTGACTAGGAGCCGGATTAAATAGGATTATCAAATCTTCTTCAGGATTAATAAGACTTAACACCCGTCCTAACAGATAATCATATCTGGCTAGTATATTGGAGCGCTCCGAGACATATCTCTCTTTAGTTAAGCTGTTTGCCCACTCATCTAATGCGATTAGCTCAGTGAGCTCAAGAACAAACAGGTCTAACTGATTGTAGTATTCAGCTATTTCCTCGCTTATCAATTGATAGTCGGTACCTGCCAAGTCAAAATACCTCTTCTTTTCTATAAAAGGTTCACCTAACAAGACTATTGGATTACCATAGCCTTTAGATGTAATGAACAAATTGCCCATGCTGCGTTGCACTCGTTCATTATTTGCATTGGAAACGTACATACCATTAATACTATTTTCCTTTAACAGATCACCAAGCAGTCCGTATTCTTCACTAAGGCTTACTGTCTGCCAGCCTAAATGAACTATACTACCTTGACTATCTTTCCCGGTAAAAAAATTAAAAACTTTGTCCGCTGGCCAACTGTAAATTGTTTCATTTATACCCATGATAAAACCACTCTCCCTGTTAGCTGGGCTAGGTCTACCTGAGGTAAGAGTAAACAGGGCATTATCTCTGTTGCGAACACCATGGGCAATGGGATTTAAAGAAGCAGCGCTACCTTGCTCAACCATATATTGCAGATTAACTAATTCATAGCTGGTGAAATCACTCCACTCTAAATTATCTATAGCTATTATAAACAGCTTGCCATTAGCAGCTATTGCTTTAGGCTGATTATAAGAGGCCATGATTACAACTAATAAAACCGCAAATAGTAATTTTTTCATTCACTCTGTCCTTTATTCCTTTGTTATTATGTCTAAATAAACCTGATGAGTCTTAGAAATCATCTGCTCTCTAGTAAATTGCAAGGCTCTTTGACGAGCTTTAATTCCTAATTGATATGCAAGATTCCCGTCCTCAATCAGCTGGATAATTCCTTTAGAAAGCTGCCTTGCATCTCCTGGAGGTACTAAAATACCAGTTTCTCCATGGATAATTAGCTCTTTTAAGCCACCTACATTAGATGCTACAATAGGCTTTGCTGAGGCCATGGCTTCAATAGTAGCTATTGATAATCCTTCACTCAAAGATGGCATTACAAAAATATCTATCTGCTGTAAAATAGGTTGAACATCAGAAACTCCTTCTAAAATTTCTATCTTGCTGTCAAGACCTCTATTGGCAATTTGCCTTAATAGCTGATCTTTTTCCGGACCAAAACCTACAATTACTAAGCTAACCTTTGGATAGCTAGCATTGATTATAGATAGGGCCTCTATGAGATAAGGTAGACCCTTTTGAGGAGCAAGGCGAGCAACAACTCCAATTTTTATTTGATCAATGGACTCATATCTTTTAAATGTAGAATCAAACTTGTAAATATCCACACCGTTATAAATAACCTGGGCACAAGCCTTAGAATTATTTCCTACCTCTTCCTCCAGCAATGCCTTAGATACAGCTATCACCTGGGATGTAACTTTATCCCCATCAAGCCAGCAATTTACTATTTTCAAGGCTTTGCCCCAGGTGCTTTTGGGAGTAAAATTATGTACAGTTACAATAGCTCTACTGCCACTATCCATACTTTTTAGCGCCAAACGACCTGCTAAGCTCATTTTATGTCCATGACAGTGGATTAAAACAGGTTGATGCTTTTTGACTAATCGGCGTATTTGCAGTAGCAAAAACATAATATTTAAATGTTCTGTGCTATGCCACTTTATTGGCTCAAAGCTATAACCTAGCTCACCTAATTCACGACCTAAAGGATTATTTTCAGGGCCCACGATTATGCTACTATAGGGAAGCTGATCCATGCTTAAAACTATTGTTTTTATATGCTGCATTATTCCGCCGTCACTCTTAGGCATTAGATGCATAATTGTAGTCTTTTTCATCATACATATAATATTCCCATAAACAAAATTAAATATAAAAAATAAAACCATAGGGATGAACAATAATCTGCTCATCCTTATGGTTTTAATGAGTATCAAATATTCCACCTGCAGTAGCAATGGTATCTTGGGTAATAGGGTGAAAAACAAAACCCATTTCCCTTAAGCTAGTAAGTAGCTCGGGGAGAGCGTCAACCGCCGCCCTTTTTGATGCACTATCATGCATCAGTACTATAATTTGATCCTTCTCTGCTGCTTGGGCAAGGACTGTATTTAATACATCTTCTTTTGTAACCCGATTGTTTATTGCATCAAAGGAATCTACGTTCCAGCCTATAGATGTCAGTCCCCTTTGGGACAATTCAGCCTTAATATCCTGAACAATTCGGCTGCCATGCATCTGCTGAAGGGCAATGCTATTAGTGCTACCTGGTAACCTATAGATAATAGGCTCTACTCCAGTGATTTCCAGCAAGTGTTGCTGCAGCCTATCAAAATCCTCTAAAAAAATATCTTTAGAGTTATACAACCTTAAGTAGTCATGGGAGAAGGTATGATTACCTAGAGCATGTCCCTCTTCAACTATCCGTTTGTAAGCATTTTTACCAGCCTGGGTCTCGTTTCCCACAACAAAAAAAGTAGCTTTCGCATTATGCTGTTTTAAGATATCTAATATTCTAGGAGTTGAGGCACTAGGTCCATCGTCAAAGGTCAAATAAGCGACTCTCCTGGGTGTATTTAAGTTATTGGTGACATAGACCGCTCCCTGGGAGTTAACATCCATTGGTAGTCCCTGATTAATTTTCTTTTCTAGCTCCAATTTTTTGTTCAAAAGCTCTAAATTTTCAGCTATTAGCTGTTTGTTTTGAGCTCTAAACTCTCTAGAAAGCTCTCGCTGCTGCTGTATTGCTCCCATAAAGGTGATGCTGATAATAAGTGTTGCTATGAGAAAGGAGATACAGAGAGCTGAAACAATATAGGCATATGTTTTTAGGTTAAAGTTCAAATTAACTTCACCTCTTTTCTAAAAATAATACTACTTATTTTTTGGGTTTATTCGACAATAATAATAGGAAATCCTTTTCTAAAATAATAAAAATTTATATTAATAAGGAGAGATATTATTATGACGGGTATTAATAGATTGAATAGAATAACTAGATTCAGCTCTTTAAAAAGCAATCGCATCAGACAGAGCTATGTGGATAGATTATCTAATAGTCAGTTGGTTACTCGGGTAGAGCCAATAGATCCCACAAACCCCACTGATAATCCTACTGGACACTCCTCCCATAATCATCTTTTATCCTACGAAAACTACTACAACAATGTAAATGGCTTAAAACAGGAGTTTAAAAGCTTCTACCATGACCCAGGCCAGCTTAATGATGCCCTAACTCAGCTTAATATCAAGCCTACTAAGCTAATGGAAAAAACTAATCGACTAATAGGGAGATATAATCAAACTGTGACAGCGCTAACAGACTTAGACTCGGAAAAAGCAACAGCAACTTTAAGCAAGCTTAAGCTTATTATAGAGAAGTACTCTCCTAGGCTTGAATCAATAGGCATTCATGAGGTCAAAGAAGACTGTCTATTAGTGATAGATGAGGGCGAATTTCTTGATAGGGTCTCTAAGAACCCAGATCCCTACAGAAACCTGTTTTTACCTATTAAAAAAATTGTTACTGACTTATACATAGCCTTGCTTTCAATTAAAAGCCAAAGCAAGCTGGTAAGCAAATACCATCAATTTCCAGATGGTCGACTAGGAAAAATAATAGATAAAAAAACTTAGCGTTGATCTAGCTCCCATAGTCCTGTTAGCACCTTTTCAGGTGTAATAGGTAGGCTCCTAACTCGGACGCCTGTGGCATTATACACTGCATCAGCTATAGCCCCTGCTGGAGTATTTATACATATCTCCCCTACCGATTTGGCACCAAAAGGTCCCGTCTCTTCAAAGCTATTTGCAAATTCTACAGTCAGCTTACCAAAGTCTCTCCGAGTGGGAATTTTATACCTCAGCAAGCTATTGTTTATCAGCTTGCCTTTTTTATTGTGCCTTGTTTCCTCAAATAAAGCATACCCAATACCTTGAACTAAACCACCCTCTACCTGTATTCTGGCCAAATTGGGGTTAATGATTGTTCCCCCGTCTACAACTCCCACATAGTTTAATAAAAAAATCTTGCCGGTAGCCAAATCCACCTCTACTTCAGCAAATCCTGCCATAAAAGGTGGCGGGGATAGGTGTCCCACATAAGAGCCTGAGGCAACTAGCTGCTGTTGATTTTCCCTATAGAGCAAGCTCTGAGAAAGCTCTGCTAAGCTTATACTGCCAGCCCCCTCATTTTTAGCTATCTCCTTGCCATTATAAAACACCTTGCTGGAATCAACACCTAACAATTGGGCTCCTGCTTCTTTAATTAGATCAATCATCTTCTCAGCTGCAATCTTGACAGCATTACCAGTTACATAAGTGGTGCTTGAAGCGTAAGCGCCAGTGTCAAAGGGAGTCAGGTCGGTATCAGAAGAATAAACTACAATATCATTCAAGTCCACCTGCAAAACCTCGGCAGCTATTTGAGCAAGAATAGTATCACTGCCTGTTCCTATGTCTGTAGCTCCAACTAACAAATTAAAAAATCCGTCTTCATTAAGCTTTATGGTGGCAGCACCCATGTCTATATTGGCAATGCCACAGCCCTGCATAGATACTGCCATGCCTACTCCTCTGCTAAGCTCTGGCCCTACTATCTGCCTGGGATACTTATCATGCCACCCTATCAGCTCCTTACCTCGCCGAATACAATACTGCAGGTGGCAGCTAGTTACTATCTGTTGAGCTTTCTGCTCATCCTGATTGCCAGCACCATAGATTGGCGAAGATTCTCCTGGGGCTATCATGTTTATTTCTCTTAGCTTTATCGGATCTAATGACATTTTAACAGCTAACTCATTAATGGCACTTTCAAGAGCAAAATTAGCTTGAGGCACTCCATATCCTCTTAATGCACCGCTAGGCACTTGATTAGTATATACTACTTTTCCTTCAAATTTAACTGCCTCTACCTTATTATACATAGGTAAGGACTTAAGTCCTCCAGCACTAAATACTGTTGGAGCATGCTCACCATACGCGCCAGTATCAGATATTCCCTCCATATGGATGGTCTTGATTAATCCAGTTGAGTCAGCCCCCAAAGTAACCGTATATTTAATAGGATGACGTCTATAGGTGGACTCAAAGGCTTCTTTTCTAGTGTAAACTAGCTTAGCAGCCTGGCCTGTTTTCAATGCCACTGCTGCCACTATTATTTCGCCATGTAAGGCTTGTTTTCCACCAAAGCCACCTCCAATTCGAGGCTTGATGATCCTAATTTTACTTATAGGTAGCTCTAAGGCTCGGGCTACAATTCTGCGCACATGAAAGGGGACCTGGGTAGATGTGGTGATGACAAGGCGTCCTTGGTGATCAAAATGAGCAGCGGCCCGATGGGTTTCCATCATTACGTGAGCCTGCCCTTGAGTATAATAGGTGTTTCTTACAACATGGGCACAGTTACTTAGTACATCTGCTGTATTGCCTACTTCAGCAACAAAAGTAGCTGCCAGGTTTTGTTTAGGGTTGAATCCTATTTCAAAGTTAGCAAATATTTCTGGCTCATTGTGGATAATGCTAGTATTTCCCTCTGCTTGCTCCAAATCTAATATGGGCTGTAGCACCTGGTAAGCTACTTTAATTGATTGCATAGCCTTCAATGCTGTATTTTCATCAACTGCAGCAATTATAGCTACTTCATCTCCCACATATCTAACATATTCATCAAGTAAAAATTTATCATAAGGAGATGGCTCAGGAAAAGATTGTCCTGCTCTAGTAAAGGGAATTCTTGGCACATCCTGGTAGGTTAAAATGCAAGCAACTCCCGGTAGCTTAATAGCCTTAGCAGTATCAATATTGATTATTTTAGCAAAGGCATGGGGACTGCGCAGAATTTTAACTACTAGGGGCTGATGTATAGGAAGGTCATCGGTATATACTGGCTTCCCTAATAGCAAGCCAACTCCATCAGTCTTGGGGAAGCTGCTATTTATATATTTATAGGTCATATTCTACCTCTCCCTGCTTAAGTATTTTACAATTGCCCTCAACTGACCCACATATCCACTGCAGCGACAAAGATTTCCTGACAGGTAATGCTTTATTTCTTCTTCATTGGGATTAGCCAGCTCTCTTTTCATAGCCAAAATAGTCATTACAAAGCCAGGACTACAATAGCCGCATTGCTCTACACCCTGACTAGCTAAAAATATGGCGAGCTCTCTGGCCTCCTGCTGAACTCCTTCAATTGTAGTAACAGCTCTTCCATTTGTCTTGGCCGCTAAAAGAGCACAGGCTAAAACTGGTTTTTCATCTAACCAAACAGTACATAGACCACAAGAGCCTGTATTACAGCCAGCCTTAACACTTAGAAAGCCCTTTTGCCTCAAGACGTCTAATAGCATTTGGCCAGGTTGAATGTCCCATTCAACCGCATTGTTATTTACCGTTAGATTAATTAGCATTGGCTGCTACCTCCGTCAATCCCCGATTGATTAACACAGTACAAATCTGCCTGCGATATTCGGCTGATGCCAGACTATTGGTGCCAAAATGTATATCAAGAGCATCTCCAACAGCTAAGATTGCTCTTTGGGGTCTAGCCCCAACGGCCACCCTAGTGCCAAAATCTCCTTTGGCAATTGCCACATTTAAGAGAGCAAAGTCACCCTTAGAGCTGCGCATTGCCTGCCAAGCACCTGCGATTGCAATTTTGGGGACAATCACTTTTACAATAACATCCCTTACTCTGCTATTCATAGCTAAATAATTTTGAAGAGAAACTAGTCCCTGGTTAAAAAGTTCTACTTTGGCATCTAGAGCCAATAGCGCTGTCAGCAGGTCGGAAAAGCCGTGTTTACCACCTATCGCACCACCTACTGTAGCCATATTGCGTAGCTGTACTCCACCAATATCTGCCACTGACTTAGCTATTAGGCTATTGGCATATTGGCCTAAATCTTCATGTAATGCTAAAGAATTCAGGGTAGTCATAGCCCCTATTTCCCAGCAATCACCTTTATCTATAATATAATCTAAGCTTAGCATAGAAAGATCGATAGCTCTAAGAATTCTTCTATTAGCCCCCAGCTGCAGCCATGTCCCTCCCCCAATGATATAGGCCTTGCCTTTGGTAGAAGTCAATTGCTGGTAAGCCTCCTCAATACTGGCAGCTCTGATATAATTATTAATAGTCAACATATTTAAACACTCCTGACCTATCTTGACATTTATTGCAAATTGTTAATCAATAGGCTTACACAGCTTACAAAAATAATTACTAAGGTAATATTTTTAAATTTAGCTCCATCCAGCCTAGTCTGAAGCTTGTTGCCTAGGAAAAAGCTAATTAAAACAGGCACAGTAGCTAAAAAGCCTAGCTTTAACATATCTATAGTATATATGCCACTAATAGTATAGCCTAAAATCTGCTGCATTCCAAAAATGAGAAATATGGTACCTAATGCCTGAAAATAGGCTTCTCGAGAAAAGTCCTTAATGCTACTTAAATACATTATAACTGGTGGCCCAGATATTCCAGTGGTTCCATGAAAAAAGCCAGAAATTCCACCCATTATCACATTAAACTTAGGCATATTTTCAGACTTGACCTGAATCTTAATTCCAGTAGTATCTAAAACAACATACAGAATCCCTAATAAAGCTAAAATAATAGCAGTTATTCGAGCATCTACTACTCTTAAGAAAATTACTCCTACTATGATGGCAGCCAAACCTACTACTACCATTGGCCATATCCTTAAAACTTCCTTCCAAGCATGATGGTACTTGCCAATAAATACCACATTGGTAACTAAAGCAGTAATAGCAACTATTGGCACTGCCACATGTATGCCGAATATCCATACTAAGGGCGGGGTAATTATTAATGGTAAGCCCATACCCGTAACCCCCTTTAAAAAGCCGCCCACCAGTAATGCCACCATAGCTACAGCTATCTGTTGGGGATCGAATTCCATCCTATTCTCCTACCTCTCCAATTTGATGTAAATAAAGCGCTAATCTAAGTAGATAGCGCTTTAGCTTTTGCCTCCCATTCAGCCAGTTGCTCTAATCTCTGAATAATTGGCAGCTTTTGAGTGCAATCCCTTTCGCATTTTTTACATCCTACACAGTCCTTAGCATCAGCCTTTCTTCCAACCAGCATGCCCCACTTATGTTGATTATCAACCTGCTTAATCATCTGCTCCTCAGTAGCCCCAAACATCTGCCTTTGATTATAAAAAAGCATGTAAGCGGGTATGGGAATCTGTTTTGGACAGTCCCAGCAGTAGCCACAGCCAGTGCAAGCTGAGTTCATATTAGAGCCTAAATGCTCCTTTATAGTATCTAAATCACGCTGAGTATAAGGAACAGCTTTATCTGCTATTTCACAGGACATATCAATCTGCTCCTTTGTTGAAAAGCCGTTTAGGGCTACAGTAACTTGAGGAGCGGCAATTACAAATCTCAGTGCTGCCTCGGTAGCCGTTTTGCCAAATTGAGATAAAAAGCTCAACTCCTTTTCGTGCTGAGGAATAACACCACCGCCTAGGGGATTCATTGCCACCACGCCTAACCCCTTACTATATGCTGCAGCTACTCCATCCCACCGGTAGGGAAAGTTCAAAATATTAACTCCTAATAATACACCATCCATTTTTCCTTCTTCTACTATTTCCTTTATTTCTTTACCTGATTGATGAGAGGAAAAAACAATATGGTCTATCAGCCCCTCTGCTTGGCATTCTAATAATCCTTCGTATTGTCCTCCTGGTTTCATTGCTAAATGGTAGTGATCCATGGAGCGTAAGCACCAAACATGATAAAAGTCTATTTTAGAGACACCTAGCTTATCAAGAGATCTCTTTACTGCTTCCTTTGCTTTTTCAGCTGTATCGAACTTTGTGGGCATGCCTTTCGTAGAAACATAAAAATCGCCCAGCATCTCTTTAAAGGCCAAGCTAAAAATTGTTTCACTGTTGTCCTCACAATAGTTGGGAGCAGTGTCAAAATAGTTTATACCCTTATTATATGCATAAGTGATTAACTGAGCATTGGCCTCCTTGCTGTTATTCAAATCAAACCTCATGCCACCGAATCCTACAGCTGAAACTCTTTTACCTGTTTTACCATATTCTTTATATATCAATATAGTCACCTCGCAGCTTGTCTCAAAATTATTATAACACAGGGGAAAAAGTTTTTAGTAATTTCTGAAAAAAAATGTTCAAAAAACTATACAAATAGCCTCTAGACTAGTTGACAAAAGGAAAATCATGCATTACAATCAAAGTAAGGATAGAAAAATTTCTAATGGCGTTATAAAACATATTAATAGCTATCCTATTCTACTGCAATTATCTATTTTAAAAAGTCTATTTTAAAATCTAAGGAAAGGAGGGTGAATTTAAAACTAAAAGCATTTTGTGAATATTAGCACTTTCGCTCTACTTATTTGAATCAATGATAATGCACTTTTAAAACTTATAATACTTAATATTAAAGGAGGAGTTTAAAATGGAAAATGTTTTTATTACTATAGGTGCTATGACTGTTATTTTTATTGGTATGTTAGTTGCTGCTAGCAAAATGTCAAACTAACAGCTAGCAAAATAAACTTTTGTTGATAAATTAAAGCTCTTAGAGGATACTATTCCACTAGGAGCTTTCTTGTGTGCTATGTTATTATTTTTTATATGTGCTGGATTGACGCAAGCGCAGCTCCTCCAGCTTTTCAGTTACCCTTTTTTTAGCCCGCTCTGATTCCTCATGATCCACATTTAAAATAGAAATAACATCTTCTACTATCTCTACTGAAAGCCACGTTCCTTCTTTAACACCTTCCGGCAATTGACCCAAATCTACAGTCCACAACTCCTCCTTATCGCCTATCAATAAAACAGCCTTTTTCCCTTCCACTATTTGATCTATAACTGCTTTTTCAATCAAGCTACTCCCCCCTTTTTTAAGCCATGTCACACTTAGAATTAAAGTGTTCACTGAATGGATTAGAATCAATTAAATAGCTGGACCTTTTACCCTGCCAACTGTTTTTTTGAAACATCTCTAGCTCAATTTGAGAATTAATTTTCCAGATGCTAGTACCCCAGTTGGCAAAAATAGCTTTAGTCTCAGGAGCTTTACCCACCAATCGCTGGATTACAATCCTGGGATTAAGGTACTCAAGAAAGGTGATTACCCTATTTACATATTCCTCTAAGGAGATTAACTTAAAGTGACCTCGTAGATAGTCTTCAGTAATGGCAGTACCCTTTAACAAATACAAGGAATGAATCTTAACTTGATCTACCGGTAGAGCAGATAATATTTTGGCACATTCGATAGTATCATCCTCATTATCATAGGGTAGGTTTAAAATTACATGGGCACAAACAGAAATTTTATACCTTTGACATAAGAGAACTGCATCGATAAACTCTGCTAAGCTATGTCCTCGATTAAGCTTATTTAAAGTGTGGTAATTTACTGTCTGTAGCCCTAGCTCAATACTAATTTCCACATTTTTACACTCGGCCAGCTGCTGCAGAAACTCCAAATAGTCTTCCCTAATGCAATCAGGCCTAGTAGATATGCTAATTTCTACAATATCTTCTTGACAGGCCTCTGTCATATGCTTTTTAAAGAGCTCTAAGGGCATATAGGTATTAGTATAATTTTGAAAATAGGCAATGAATTTTTTTGTCTTATACCTTTTGCCGATAACGGTAATGCTTTCTTTTATTTGTTCACTTACAGATAAATAAGGGCTGACCACTTCAAAGTCTGTGCCCTTTTCGCCACAAAAGGTACAGCCGGCCCACCCTCTGCTCTCTACTCGGTTAGGGCAGGTTAATGGTAAGTTAATAGTTATTTTATGAACCTTTTCTCCATATTTGTGCTTTAAATAATCAGAGTATTTATTGTATAGTTTTTTTTCTTTTTCTTTATTAGTATTCAAATAACAACCTCCAGCTTTTAAACAATTAGGCTATGGAAATAGTATCTATTATCATATGGGCAGGTAGTGGTCGACTGAAGTAATAGCCTTGAGCTACATTACAATTGTTTTCCCTTAAGAGCTGAACCTGAACCTCTTCCTCCACCCCTTCTGCTACTACTTGCATATTCATCTGATTCACTAGCTCGATAATTGCCTTTACTACTGTTAACCGATTGGGATCATCCTTAATATTTCTTATAAAGGACTTATCTATTTTTACTGTATGGATTGGTAGCATATTTAAGTAGCTAATAGACGAATAGCCGATACCAAAGTCATCTAAAGCTATTCCTACCCCTTTAGACTCCATTGTTTTTAAAAAACTAACAGTTTTTTCTATATCCAGCATAGCCATTGACTCGGTTATTTCTAGCTGTAGACAATGGGGGGGACAGTCTGTTTGCTCTAGGATGTCCAAAATAACTCCTTCTAAATCTACCTGTTGAATTTGATAGGGAGACAAATTAACCGACATAATAAAATCCTTCGCTAGTATTCCTTTAGCCTGCCATTCTACTAGCTGGGCACAGGCAGTTTTTAATACCCATTCTCCCAGGGGAATGATAAAGCCTGTTTCCTCTGCTAGCGGAATAAAACGCCCAGGTGATATAATTCCTTTACTAGGATGATTCCACCTTACCAAAGCTTCTACACCAATTATCTTAGCTGAGATGATATCAACCTGAGGCTGATAATATAGCTCTAACTCCTGATGCTCTATAGCATGGCGCAAAAACTGGGTAAACTCTAAGTTCTCAACAGCCTTTTCATGCATCAGCCTGGTAAAAAATCTATACATATTTTTTCCTTCCCGCTTAGCTTCATACATTGCAGCATCAGCATTTCGGAAGAGATCCTCAATAGTTTTACCATCTTGAGGGAAAATAGAAATCCCAATGCTGGCAGTCATAAACAAATCTTGGTTTCTAAGCCTAAAAGGCATATTTAAGGAGCTAAAGATTCTTTTGCATACCTGAACTATCTTGTCGTGACAAGAGGTATCCTTGACAATTAGTATAAATTCATCGCCGCCCATTCTTGCTAGGGTAACCTTGCCATCCCATAAGCTTGTTAGCCTATTGGCGAATTCCTTTAACAGCTCGTCTCCTACCACGTGTCCAAAAGTATCATTAACAGACTTAAAATTATCTAAATCTAAAAACAGCACTGCCAGCTTTTTCTTATTCTTTACGGCAGATGTCATATCCCATTTCAGCATATTTTCAAGCTGA
Source organism: uncultured Clostridia bacterium (assembly GCA_964454195.1). GTDB lineage: Bacteria > Bacillota > Desulfitisporia > Desulfitisporales > JAWSUQ01 > CAYVRD01. Next base: position 7,474 of record CAYVRD010000009.1, on the reverse strand, counting down.
ACCTTATTGGGAAGGCCAGTTAATGTATCAAAAAAAGCTAATCGCCTAATTTCCTCTTGGGCATTTCTAACCTCGGTGATATCAGTATTAGAGCCTGCAATGCGCACTGGATTACCCTCATCATCAAAGATAACCTTGCCTCGACCTTGAATCCACCTATAATCTCCGTCCTTAGTGCGCATTCTAAATTCGGCTTGAAAATAATTAGTCTTACCTGCAATGTGTTCAGATAGGTTAGAGATGGTGGGATCCACATCATCAGGATGAAAATAGGTTAGCAAATCCTCTAGGGTGTTGATTTCCACCTGCTCGGATAGGCCTAATATCTCCCTTGTTTGCTTAGGAAAATAAAAACTATTATTTGCAATATCCCAATCGTAGATTCCATCCTTTGAGCCTTCAATAGCTAAGCGATATCTTTCCTCGCTTTGCTGTAAGGCTTTCTTTTGGGCCTCCTGCTCTTTTTCCATCTTAAGTCGTTGGGTAATGTCTATCCCAATACCATAAATCTCAACCCCATTAGGTCCCTCTATTAATGCCATATTCCAGCTTACATCCTTAACCTGGCCATCCTTACACTTGACTCTAAGGATTATTTGATCTATGGTGCCCTCAGACAGTATTCGCTTAGTTAGCTCCTGACCGTTTATTTTGCAATTAGAAAAATCAATATATTCAGTCCAGTGCTTACCTATCAATTCTGATTGAGAATAGCCTATCAGTAGCTGGCCATGATTATTTATTGACCGAATTATTCCTTCAGGGCTCCAGCTGGCAATCATGGTATTGGAGTTTTGAATAATATCCTGAGAAAAGGATTGCTCCTTCTTAATCTTGTCTCTCAAATACCTAATGTAGTAGCGCAAGGTGAAAAAAGTGATTATTAAAGTGACTAGGAGAAAGGTGGATGCTTTATAATAGCCCTTTTGTTGCTGCTGCAAATAGTGTTCCGAATGGCGAAAAAAATATCTTAAATGCAGCTCCTCATATATTCCAGCTGCCTTTAATTCTGCAATTCTTTTATTAATATATTCTACCAGCTCAGGTCGATCCTTAGCTACGCCGTAAGAAAACTCCAGGGGAAACAGGTTTACCATGACTGGCTTGACAACACCCTTAAGATTTCTTTGAATGATAAAGTAATTAAGTACCTCTTGGTTTGCAAAAATTAAATCCACCTCTCTATTTAATAAGGCAGCTATAAGCTGATCATTGTTGTCAAAGGAATGATAGTTAGCTATCTCCAGGTCATTTCGCAAAATACTCTCTTCATAGTAAGCCCCCACAACTCCAATAGAAAACTCATTTAAATTGTTTAAACTAAAATGACTCATTTCATCGACCGCGTAAAAGGCTAGATAGGATTTCATTATTGGATTAGTAAAAAGCATAAACTCTTCTCGCTCAGGGGTTCGCACTACAAAGCTGGTTACTTGAACCTTACCCTCTCTAATATTCTGAAGAACCCTATGCCAATAATCGGCAGAATAGAGCACCTTGTAATCCTGGGGATGAAAAATCATGGTCATTAAATCCTTGTCAAATCCAAGGATATTGTCCCCATATTCATATGAGAAGGGAGGATAATCATAGTCTAATTGAACTCGGATTATAGGGGTTTCTGCAGCTGCCTGATAAGAAAAAGAAGCTAACATTGGGAACAGCATCAATATTATTAAGACTACTTTAAAATTCTTGAAAAAATTAAGCATAGGGCTCTCTCCTCAATAAAAATAAAAACTGCTGACAGAATAATTTGCCTGTCAACAGTTTTCCACATTCTTTGTGTAAATCCTGCAATTTTAATTACTATAAATATATTTTAATGCTCATGAACCATGTCTAGCTCATCATGGCCGATGTCAAAATGAATATCATGGGGTGATAGCTTTTCGGTAAGCATAAACTCGGGCAATCTATCATGCTCCTTAGTAAATCCTGCTTGAATATTAAAGTCCCGCTCTACCTTTAACGCCTGTTTGCCGAGAGCTAGGGCATCATCCAAGGTTAGCTGCCAGCCAAATCTGTGGTTTAATAAATCCACTATAGTTGGCATAGCTTCCTCATTGTCTAGCACAGCAAAGGCAATAAATAGACAAAAACCGGTGGAGTCTATCAAAGTGGTAGCTATTTGGAGATTTTTTGACAGATTAACCTGTCCTTCCTTTTTTAAAGGATCTACATAGCCACCTATTTTTAAGATGTTGGCAGTTACACAATAACCGGCAGTATGATCTGCTCCCATAGTAGATGTGGCATAGGTTACCCCCATTCCCTTTACTCCTCTAGGATCATAGGCAGGCATATGCTGCCCTTTTACTACTGCAACTCGATTTACACCATAGGCATGACCTGCAAATGCTGCTCCTTGGCCTATTATTCGGCCTAAGGGTGAGCCGGAGTAAACCTCCTTCATTGCTTCGATAGCCTTTTTGCCATCTCCCCAAGGAATTATACCTGCTTCCATTAACACACCCAAGGTGCCACCAGCTTCGATGGTATCTAAGCCTAAGTCGTTGGCCAACCAATTTAATTCCCCGATAGTGTCTAAATCATCTATCTCGCAGTGGGCTCCAAAAGACCAGGCTGTTTCATACTCAATGGGTGATATGGTTTTTCCTGAAGGAAGAGGGTATTCATTTGAGCAAGCCATCACACATCCAGGCATACATCGATGGGTAGCACTGCCTCCCCGCTCCTTTGCTATTCTAGCCAAAGTTTCTCCCCCAATTTTATCTGCTCCCTCAAATCTTCCTTGGGCAAAATTTTTAGTGGGTAAAGCTCCTGCCTCATTTAAAATGTTCATCAATACATTAGTACCAAACTCGGCAAGTCCTTTTCCAGATACTGGATGATCCTGAAGCATCTTAGTTAATTTTTTAGCTGCCTCCTTAAATCCTTCCTCGTTAAAAATACCAGATGCCCTGCTTTTACTAGTATCTATCACAACCGCTTTAATTCCTTTAGAGCCCATTACTGCACCTAGACCGCCTCTCCCAGCAAAGCGGCTGGCGTTGCCTTCTGCATCACAGTTTGCAATGCCCGCATTTGTCATCAGCATCTCACCACTAGGTCCAATACAGCATACAGCTGCCTTTGAGCTATATTTTTCCCGCAGTCGGTCAGTAGTCTCATAGCAGCCCTTGCCTCTTAAATCAGGACATGGCTCCAGAGTCACTCCATTATCGGTAATTACTAATACATGGGGCTCACTCTGCTCTGGAACATCCTCTAGTATTATTCCTCGTAGGCCAAGGGCTGCCATTTTTTGACCTGTAATTCCACCGGCGTTTGATTCTTTTATTCCTTTAGTCAAAGGACTCTTGCCTCCAACTGAAAGTCTTCCTGAGGATGGAGCCATGGTTCCCGTTAGTAGACCTGGTGATATGACTAATTTGTTGTAAGGACCTAATGGGTTGCAGGTTGGCTTTACCTCCTCATAGATAATCTGGGAGGTTAGGGCCCGTCCTCCTAAATGAGTAAATCTTTCGGGTATAGCAGTTTGCTTAATTTTCTTTGTCTTTAAATTTACTCTTATCAATTGATCCATCTTATTATCACCTCAATTATTATCTTGCTCTGCTCTAACATTAGTTTTCACTGAGGACAAAAAAAAATTCGTGAATATTAGTATTTTTTTATGTTCTCTATTGAAACTAAAGTTACTATCTAGCGTCTAAATAAAAGCAGGATAATATTAGGTCACATTAAATATAGAATGAGGTGAAATATGGGCTTGTCATTTATGTTGGTTCCTTTATTGGTGATTGCAGTAATTGTAATTATAGTGGTAGCAGGTAGTAAAATAGATTTTCGAGAAGAAGGAGGAGAAGAAATGATAAAAAACGTCTATATATACTTAGTGCTGTTTGCTACATTGATGATGACTATTGGTGGCAGCGTAGCGGCTTTTATGGCAGTGGCAGATATTTATGCTCCTGTAGCCTACCATCAAAGCTTTGAAGATTTTAAGCGTTGGGGTATAGAAAGGGATACTCGGGACGGTGGAGAGGCTGTCCTATCAGAGGAAGAATTGAGAAACCGCTATGATGCCATGATAAAGCAGGAGCATGAGCGCCAGGTAATGCGAGCAAAAAATAACCTAATCAAAAGCTTTGGATGGATAGTAATTCCCTTCCCTATATTTCTTTACTTCCAAAGAAAGCTGAAGACAGCCAGCTGAAACAGATAATTATTTTTCAGTGGTTATCTCATAGCTAATCCCATCGGTAGTAAGCCTTATTGTGCCGTGAATGTCAGTACCGAATAAAGCTATGCCCATCGACTCTATTAGCTCTACCACCTCTCGATGGGGATGTCCATAGGAGTTGTCTCTTCCAGCCGAATATATTGCCACCTCTGGATTAACTGCTTGTAAAAACTCTTGAGAATTTGAGGTGCTAGAGCCGTGGTGGCCCAGCTGAAATATCTGGGCTGCCAGGGGTCTTTTTTCATTAATCATCTTTTTTTCAATATCTTTTTCAATATCTCCTGTAAGCAAAATGGCCATCTGACCGTAGACCAGTCGCATGCCTATACAGCCTTCGTGAAAATCTCCTGTGAGCTCAGTAGGGTTAATGATATCAATATGCAGACTGCCTACCTGAAATTGTTCTCCAGCTCTTGGCTCATGATAATTTGCTTCAGATGCCAAAATTGCATCTATTACTCGCTCAAAGGTTCTAGTAGTATGAATATCTCCAGAAAGCCAGACCTCTGATACGGGAAAGGCTTTCAGCACCTTATCCATTTGGCCAATATGGTCTGCATGGGGGTGGGTTCCCACTAATAGATCTATCCTTGACACTCCAGCCTTTTGGAGAAAAGGTACTACATCGCTTCTATTGTGTCGTCCAGCATCTACTAATACTGTAAAGTCAGGACCCATAAAAAGAGTAGCATCTCCTTGATCCACATCAATAAAATAAATAGTAGTATAATTTCCGCTGCCTTGCTTATTATCGACTGTTCCACATCCAAAGGTAGCTATAATAACTAATGCCAAAATTATGTAAATCAGCTTATGTCTGAATATATTTATCATCCTTTCCCCTTTTTGGTAAACGAAGTTGCTTTTTTTTATCCAAAGGTGGTACTATTGATATTGGATCGAAAACCCTGGCAAAAAAATGCTATAATTACGGAGTGGCAGCAATGGAGCATAAAAAAACCTTAAAGCAAAAGATTTTACTATATATTTCTATTTTATGGCCAATTATGATTACCCAGTTAAGTCTGATTGCCATGAGCATAGTTGATACTATGATGTCGGGACGTTATGGTACCAATGACTTAGCCGGTGTGGCCATAGGTTCTAGCTTATGGATGCCCGCCTATGTGGGAAGCATTGGCGTCCTGTTAGCTATTACTCCTATAGTAGCTCAATTGAGTGGTAGTGGCAAGCTCCATAAGATTCACCACGCTGTAACCCAATCACTTTACCTAGCTATTGCTATTTCTTTGCTAGTTATCCTTATTGGTATAATTTCTGTAGATTTTATATTGACATATATGGATTTGGAGCCAGAGGTACACAGAATTGCGTTACATTATTTACTAGGCTTATCCTTTGGTATTTTGCCATTGTTTTTATCAAGCGTATTGCGCAACTTCTTTGATGGACAAGGGCTTACCAGAATTACAATGTTTATCGCAGTATTTGCAGTACCCTTTAATATATTATTAAACTACGGCTTCATTTTTGGCAATTTTGGGCTACCTGCTTTAGGTGGTGTAGGCGCTGGTTACGCTACCGCCTTCACCTACTGGATTATATTTTTTTTTAGTAGTCTAATTACTTTTATTTTGCCTAAGGTCAATCATTTTAATATCTTAAAAAGCTGGGTTAAGCCTTCTTGGGAATCTTGGAAGGAACAGCTGGCCATAGGCATTCCTATTGGCTTGACAATCTTTTTTGAAACCAGTATTTTCTCGGTGGTAACACTTCTGATAGGAATAATGTTTAGCACTGCAACAATAGGAGCAAACCAAATTGTTATTAACTTTACCTCACTGATTTTTATGATTCCTTTAAGTATTTCAATGGCTCTAACAATTGTAGTAGGGTTCTCGGTGGGAGGAGGAAAGCTTCAAAATGCAAGGGAGTATACCCTTATTGGAGTGGCAGGGGGACTGATTTTTGCCCTTTTTAGTGCTACCTTTCTGTTCTTTTTTAGAGAATCTATCGCCACTCTTTACACTGAAGACCAGGAAATAATTGCCTTAGCTGGACAGCTATTTATCTTGGCAATGATATTTCAGCTATCCGACGCAGCACAGACTAGCCTTCAGGGGGTTCTCCGTGGGTACAAGGATGTACGAGTGCCATTTTATATCGCCTTTGTATCCTACTGGCTTGTGGGAATTCCAGTAGGATACGGCCTAGCAGCCTATACCCAGCTAGGTCCCTTTGGATTGTGGATAGGTATTACTATCGGATTGACCGTAGCAGCTTTAGGCTTTCTCATCCGACTGAGTAAGGTACAAAAAGCAGCTAGGCGTTAACTGAATAGTTCTCTGCTTCTTCTATAGGCAGTGGCTTACTAAATAAGTAGCCTTGAACATAATGACAGTCGATACTTTGAAACCAATGAAACTGCTCCTTGGTCTCAATCCCTTCGGCAACAACCTTTAAATTGAGGCTTTTTGCTAATCCTACAATAGAGCTTATAACCTTTCTGCTATTTGGCTCTTGGTATTTATCACATAAAGATTTGTCTAGCTTTATCAAATCTACCGGTAAATAGGTTAGATAATTTAAGGAAGAGTACCCTTTCCCAAAATCATCTAATGAAATCCCCACTCCCACTTCTTTTAGCCGATGCAAGAAATCGGTTGTAGCATCCTCTTGTCCTATTAGCAGGTTCTCAGTGATTTCTACCTCAAGTAAGCCTGGTTCAATGCCAATCTCTTCAATTAGCTCTTTTAAATAGCTAATATATCCTAAATCATAAAGCTGCTTAGCTGAAAAATTGATGGAAATTGGCTTTGGATTCTTGCCTTCATCCTGCCAGCTCTTAATTTGATTTACTGCTTCCCTAGTAACCCACCTTCCTATCTCATTAATCATACCCGTTTCCTCTGCTAAAGGAATAAATTGACCTGGTAAAATAGAGCTGTCTTTTAGGCGGATTAGGGCCTCAAATCCTATTACTTCATATGTGGAAGCACATATTTGGGGCTGATACAAGAGGGTAAATCCATCTTCATTTAGAGCTTTGCGCAATCTTCTTTCTACTGTATTTCTCTCCTGGAGCTTTTCTGACATCTCATTGGTGTAGAACAGAAAGCTGTTTTTAAGTACTTTTTTAGCTTCGTACATAGCCAAATCCGAATATACTATTAAATCATTAATATCAGCGCTATCCTGAGGATACATAGCAATCCCAATACTGCACCTGATATATATATCCTCATCTCCCCCTCTATGTTAGGATAGTTGTCATAGACCTCCAAATAAAGTATAGTGAGCTAA
>CAYVRD010000008.1:0-35422 GCA_964454195.1 uncultured Clostridia bacterium | reverse complement strand
ATTCTGCCCCTCCCGCAAGAAAGATGAGACCATCAACGGGGCGCTTTGCATTGGCAGCGGCAATCAATGTGCAACCTTCACTGTGGCCCAGAAGAATAACCCGGTCCACTTTGGGATGCTCTTCCAGGTAGGCTGTCAGAGACTGAATATCATCCACCAGATCATACATCCCTGTTGTGTTAAAATCTCCCCCACTTTTCCCCGTCCCCCGCTTATCTGCCCGGAGGGTCACAAAGCCCTGCTTACCCAGAAAATCAGCCAAATCCCGATACATGTTGGGCGTGAATTTTGCTTTTTCCAAGTTGCCGTCCCGGTCCCCATTTCCTGACCCGGCAACAATCACTACTGCAGGAAAGGGTCCTGCCCCCTCTGGAATTCCAAGAGTTGCAGCCAGAGGATATTGACCTTTTACCATCACTTCCTCTTCATGATATTTCATCTTCTCATCTCTCCTTTTTCTTTTTCGAGGGAATCACGATATTGGCTATGGTTCTCAACCGACGGTTCTCCTCGGGCTCATTTTTCATTGCCCCAATCAATTTTTCTTGTATGTCCATCATTAGTTCCCTAAATTCATCATCGCTGAGATACACACTACACTGTCTAAAGCTTACTCCGTCCTCTTTTAAATTAATGGTCTCTTCCTGCAGATATTCCTCATATTCTCCCAGTAAGCCCATCAGGAAACTGAACAAATAGTTGAAGTGGTCCTCCCTGGAGGATTCCTCCACTTCCTTTTCCATGGAGCTTTCCAATGTAGTGGACAAGGAAAAGACCTTCTCAACTGTGCCTCGGATCCTGTTTTCACTGACCACGGTAAGGATTTCTTCGTTTAAGAGGGCATTGATGTGGCGATAGAGGCTTGCTTGGGGGATATCCTTTAGCTTCTCTGCAATCTCCCCGGCTGTTATCTCCTTTCCATCCAATAATGTCTGCATAATTCTCATCCGGATGGGATGGATCATTGCTTTAATTTTTGATTTCATTGTTTCACTTCCCTTATGATTATTTAAGAATAATCTTGAAGGTTTTCATTTACCTTCCCCGTTTTCATCTTTTTTTACAGTGGCGATATTATTATCACTTATGATAATAATATCGTTTTTGGTTTTTGTCAATGCTTTTTTTAAAATATTTAACAAAAAAGATGCCATCTGTTTCTATAGAGCCCTCTGCATTGTATTAGGATTTACTGCGGCTTCTTGAGCTATAACTTAAAAAACAAAAAAAGCCTCCCTCTCTCTAAGGAAGACTTACTGTGCTTTATAAGTTAATGGTCGGAGCAACAAGATTTGAACTTGCGACCTCTACCACTCCAATTCAAATATTTGACATTTTATAAAATGTTCAACCTCATTTATCTGGAGTAAGACCCGACTCAGGAATATTTAAAGCACTAAATCCAATTATTTTAACAAGAACTCTTTTAGGACGTTTGCCGTCAAACTCACCATAAAAAATCTGCTCCCAAGTTCCAAAATCCAGCTTGCCTTTAGTAATAGCAACTACTACTTCTCTACCCATAATCTGTCTCTTTAAATGGGCGTCAGCATTATCTTCATAGCCATTATGATTATATTGATTATAGGGCTTTTCAGGTGCCAGCTTTTCTAGCCATATTTCAAAATCCTTATGCAGTCCACTCTCATCATCATTAATAAAAACACTGGAAGTAATATGCATAGAATTAACTAGTACTAAGCCCTCTTTAATTTGACTTTCATCAATACAGCGTTGCACATCAGCTGTTATATTCATGTATCCTATCATATAACAGATAAGCTACCAGCACGGCAAAGCTCAGTGTTCTTTGCCTTAACGCCCTCAAGCTTGTTTAATTCACTCTCAAGAGTGGCTACTATCTCGTCGATTGTTAACCAGCAATGTCATTACATTATAATTAGCCACATAAAATCCTCCCATCACTTAATTAGGATTAAAAGTTATTTTTATAGAGCTTACTTTACAATAAGTATGGGCTTAGAAACACACTGAAGAACTTCATTGGCAACACTTCCAACAATTATTCTGGAAATACCACTTGTACCACTGGAACCCATAATAACCATACTATAATCTCCAGAACTAGCTGTATTGCAAATTTCTTCTGCAGGATACCCTACCTTAATAAAGGTTTCAACCTCAAAGCCCTTCTCCTTAAAAAACTGTTGTGCTTCCTTGGCCACTATCTCTGCATCTTCCATTCTAGCAACCCTAATTAAGTCAGGTAGTGTGGGATCCATTCCGTAAGTAATACCTTTCTCTGAGGCTACAGTTAAAACATCTACCGTTGCTGTGCCATCCTTAATCAAAGAAATTGTCTTTTCGGCTGCTTTTTTTGACATTTCTGAACCATCCATGGCCAATAGGTATTTTTCACTCATAACGCCACCTCCTAAATTTGGTTAAAAAATATTAATCAATAATCTAATAAAATTAGATATAACGATTTACTTCTACAACAATCTAGGATCTCCTTTATATTTCTTACATATGGCTAAAAAAGTGGGAATCTATGTTAGTTTAAGAATTAGTACTTACGCTTGCGCTCTATGTATCGCTCCAGCTTTTCCATTGCTTCTTTGTAGGCCTTTTCTTCAGCCTCCAGTGAGTTAGAGGATTTGGACACACCTACAAACTCCAGACCATTTTTTAAGATTAGCAGGCACTTTACCACATTGCCGTCTATAATAAAACCTTTTCTTAGTACTAGATTGTCCATCATATCCCCTCCCTTATATTGCCACTTTCTACAAATTTAGATAAATTCCTGCAGGTTTAGGAATTCTTATTAAGAATATCTATTATGCTTAAAGTTAGGTGTTTAATATAAAAAAAGCCTCCCTCTCTCCAAGGAAGACTTACTGTGCTTTATAAATCAATGGTCGGAGCGACAAGATTTGAACTTGCGACCTCTACCACCCCAATTCAAATATTTAACATTTTATAAAATGTTAAACCTCTTTATAACCCTTTATTTTCAACGGCTTGAGGTGTTCGCGAAGCGAGCACCTTTTTATTTTTTTTATGCTTTTTTATGGTTTATTGAGTGCGTTGCATTACACGTTGCATTACAAAAAAGCCTCTGCTCTACTCTTTTGAGGTACAGGTCATTTTAAAATTAACATATATCTATGATAATTACCATTAATTGCAAAAAAAATGTGTGCGTTGCATTACCGGTTGCAGTACCAGTATCTGTATTTATATATCTAATTGTAGTTTTCATTAATATAGCTTTCTATCATTTGGATAAACTTTATTGCATTATCAAGCTGGCTTTCAGCTTCTTCTTTGCTTACAATGTAAAAGTCCTGATAGTCACTCTTTGTTCTTAACTCAAATGCGCTTACTAACATTTTGTAAAAACCAACTTCAATTTTTTTATTGGTTATATAATTTTTATTAAAATAGCCAATAATTGACGAGTGCTTTTTTGAATCAAATTTATCATAGGCTATCAATGCCCTAACTCCATGAAAAATAGCATAATATGTCCTATTAATTGATTGGGCAAGTTGATTGTGCTGAAATGTTAATTTAGCTGCTTCTAAGTCTTCCTTAGCTTTTTGTAAACGATATATCGATAAGGTTTTTATCTTATCTTCCATAAACTTCGATCCCTTCTGTTTGCACAGCTTTAAAAAAAGGCATATACTCTACCCATTCATTAAAGTGATTATAGCTGTTGGTTATTATTGACAGCACTATCCCGTATCGGGTTGTCAGCTCCACATTTACATCTAATAACTGTTCTCTATAATCTTTTAACTCTGTTTCATCAAGATCTAACAATACCATAATATCTAGATCAGATCCTATTTCTTGGGTATTGCGGGCATAGGAGCCAAAAACAATTATTTTTCTTAGTTTTTCTTTAAAAATTTTCTTAAGGTTTAACTCTAATTCAGCTATTAATTCTTTCAAAGTATTATCTATGATTGGCTCTATCTTTTGCATGCCGTCACCTCCTTAATTCTGCAGCCTACTAATTAAAATTTACTATATATATTTAGTATAGTCAAACTTATATAGAACGGGCACTATAATTCATCTATATATAATATATGTATTTCTACAGAAAAATGTTTGTTTCCTTTGTAGGTATTTGTAGCTATTTGTTCTTGGCCCAATATTCTTAATAATGACTAACTTAGCATGTTTAGCTATTTCTTATAGTGTCTACGCCTGACCAATTAAAAAGCAGAGTTTGTCATTTTAAGGCTAGTAGCATCACCATTTTAGTATGAATCCTTACAATAATGCCCTTATTATTACCATGTATACCTGACCGGGTTTGCAGCACCACGCCTACGGTACTTGTTAGGCACACGCTTGTTTACATATAAACGAATAATCTCCTCTGGTGCTTCTTGTCCAATAAATCCGATTCTTCCAGGTATATCATCATGACCCGGAAAGTATGCAGCTGTGGCATCTAGCCACTCATTAGCAACAAAAGCACCAACAATTAAACCATTTAGTGTCGCCAATACATATTCAGACTCTTTAGCTTTAGACTTACTAAGCTTCCATGCACGACGAGTAGCTTCGTATAGAGAGGTTTGTGTTGCGCTCCTGTTTACATTTATAAGTAATAACTTATGCATAAATACTGCTTCTTCAGCAGAGTATTGTCTAATTATTTCCTCTGCATGCATGACACCATATTCGTTAGCACCTGTTCCAGCTGACACATTTGTAAGTCCAGGATAAGCATCAATTAGTGCCGCTTCAACTTCAAATGCTGTTTTATCGTCCATTCCATGTCGATGAATTACGTGACCAACTTCAAAACCAGCAAGCCTTATTTCACGAATACGCTTAAGCTTATTGTCAAAATCATCTCCTTCGAGGTTCCCTTCAGCAAGTATATGGGAAAATACTCTATTCCCTTTTCCCTTTCCAATATAAAAAGTTTCTCCATTTCGCGGATCTATAAGTCGATAAACATATGTTTTTAATTTGCCTAATATTTCATTAGAGAACATTAAATAGATATCTCCTTTCATCCAGAAAATCTTAGCGTTTTACTCCAAAAACTTGCCCGTCGCCCCTTAGGTGAATGATTATTTAAATGGAGATATTTTGAATCTTCTCTAACCATTGAATATAATATTGTTTATTCCATTCGTACCATTCACTTGTTAGCAAACAAATATTTCCATATATCTCGATTGTAAACGCATAATATCTAGTGTAGTTTCCCTCATATCTATTTTCTTTTATAGATTTGCTTAAGTCAATTTTCTTTATAACAGGATAATTTACGTTAAACGTAGCCTTACAATAATCAAAGTCTAATAACCTTTGTATTTCTTCTTCTGAAATTTGTTTGTTATCTATCAAATCAGGAAATGTGTAGATGCCTTCCAATTTGTCTGAACAACCTGGCAGTTCTTTGCATGTTTTAACCATGACATTAATAAGGACTCTCCAATTTCAATTTTTATAATAACCCTCCAAAAATTTACACATAGCGTCCGATTACTTTAGTTTCAACCTACATACTTAATGACAATATTTCCGTAACGCCCTGATAATCAGAGTCAGCCACAGAAATGTACAGCCAGATCTTCCTTTGATAATGGTTCTTTATATAGCTGATTGACCAGCCACAGACCGCTTTCTATAATCTTGTCCTTAGGTGAGTGAAGTCCCAGCCAGCTTGTCGAAGGACCGCAGTCCCGGCAGTGAGATACGGTGGAGATGATTTTCGACTCCAGCTGTAGTCTGTTCTCTTTGTCATTAACTTCTATTAGGCAAAAAGAGAAGTTGTCCTGAATATAGCTGGTCACTTCCCTTTCTATCTGCTCTTGATAAGCTTTGTTCACTAGGTGCTGATACTGATCTTTCAATCTCCTGGAGGTCAGATCCAGCTCCCAGATTTTTAAGTATGGATCATTTTTAGCGCTGAGCAAGCATCTGCCGATATTTTTTCTAAAGATGCTTCTGTCTTTGTTTTCATTGAGAAAGTGTTGCTTTAACCTAGATGGCAATTGGTTATTCCCAGTATGGGTTCCCACTCGAACTATTCTCTGGCCACCATGGCCTTCTTCATCCTTTTCAAAGAGGATATAGATCCCATTTCTAGGTATTTCTTTAGTATTAAAGGGAAAGGTATACAATTTTTTTAAATGGGATAGCTGATGTAGCCTTTGGCATATATGGCTCATTTTGTTGCTCCTTTGAGGAACTGGAGCTGCTTGCCGATGGGTAGGCCCTCCATAGGAATGCTGTAGTGCTTTATGTGAGGTATCAGGTACTTGCGATATTTCTGACCAGCTAAAAATGTTATGTGGTCCTTTTCTAAATTGACCTCTGTCTTTAGCTGTTCCAGCACCGTGGTAGCCCAATGCTTTATTTCCTTCACTGGCATGGTATTAAGGGTTAGATCATAGGGCTCTATCTCATCCTCTAGCTTTAGCAGTCCATGTAAAGCAGAAAGAATAAAGATTTTATTAACCTTAAGCTTTGTTGCATATTTCATATTGTACTTGAAAAGCTGGCTTGTATAAATATCCTTTACCTTGGCCTTATGGTCTAGCTTTTGGCTAACGCAAGAAATAAGCACTACCTTTTGCATCATGGCACCTACTTTCTTAATCCTCTATATTTTAAAAGAAATATGGTCTAGATAGCTCAGCTAAGGTATAGTTTCTATAACATGAGCTTTGGTCAATTTTTCTTCCATACTCAACACACATTTGTAGCAGAATACTTCATGGCCCATATCATCAGCTATTAATTCTTCAGTAAGCTTAACATGCCAACACATTGCTTGGCATGTTTCACACTTGATCTGAGTAGATGCATCGCTAGGCCTTATAGTTGGCAGGCTTTGTCAGACGTTTCTGTTGCTTTCAATTCTATACCTAACAATATTTTTTAGTTCATTCTCGTCCATGCCCCTTATGCTCAGATAACCTCTTTCGTCCGCTCTATGTTTATATGGCTCTAGGTCAATACATTTTACATATCCATTGCCAGTTTTACTGATTTGGACAACAATCGTTCTTTCTCTGCCTGCGCTATCAATTAGGTAATAGTTTATCCTGTCCTGGGAGATGATTTTTCTTTTAAGCTCCGAGAAGGAATCTAGTATACTTAAGACCCTCTGCCGGTTGTCCAATTGCTCTCTATCATTACTCTGATTTTTAACAGGGGTTTCATCAACCTTTATCTGCTTATCAAAATATATAAACTTAGGTTTTATTATCTGATGAAGTATAGTCTCTACAATCCTTCTGTCATATTCTTCTTCTAGCTCTTTCCAGTATACAGTCAACTCTCCCTGGTAGTTTTTAAAGAAACGATGCCATTTTTTGTCCTTTGTATCCCCTCTAACTGGCTGAAAGCTTTCTACATAATGGCTTATTAGCCTGCTTGCTATTGGTTTACCTTTACCGATATATATGATATCTCCAGATGAGTGCTGATAGATATATAAGCCATTGCTCTTACCAGTGTTCTTTTTAATATATCTTTCTACTTCTTTTCTTTGCTCTATGTTAGTAGGGGGCTGATGCAGCACCTTGAATGACTGCCATAGTCCGTTAGTAATTGGATAAAAGCCTATATCTGTCACCCATTTAACGTATTGCTCTTTCATCAGCATCATCCTTTCATTACACCAATTGCTACTGTATCTGTATTTCAGTAGCCTTTAAAGAAATATACTTCTAGAAGTATCTTCTATTTCCTGTCTATATTTGTAATAAATTCCCCTCCCCACAAACCAGTCGCCATCCTACATACAAATAACAGGCGTCGGCCAGGGTCGGAAGGAAATCCCTTCAGGCCCTGGATTGGTTTCTCCCCCTTTCCCTAATTCCCCCGTGTCCAATAGTCCGCTTGAATCGAAAGAGGGGGTGAGGGTGTAGGGGGTTCGGGGGAAGGGAGAGGGGTGAGAAAAGGGGGCAAGACGCTACTGATACTTTGGCCACTGGTAGACACCGCAGCCATAAAAATACCCCATGCCCATAATGGGGAGGGGCTAGGGGAGGGGCCCAGGTTGTTTGTTGATGGTGTATTGTTTGAAATGCTTGTGATACCAGCCCAGGGATCTTGGACCCGGAGCTTTAGAGGAAGCAGTCATAATAAGCTGGAGAAGCAGGTGCAAAAAGAAAGTGCAGTCTAGCCGCTGGAGATTATATCTCCCATTGGGCTAGTCTGCATCTATGACCTAGCAGCACGCTAGCAGCTGCTGGAGAGATATGCTTTTGTCTGCTGCCTGGGTGCTGCGGGTGAGTTAATAGCACCTAAAGAATGCATGGCGATACTAATTCTTGGTAAAATCAAACAAAGGCTTTTGCAGAGTTGATTGATTATTTTTATCTAGTTTATCTTTTATATTTTTATTTTTAGCTCTTTTACCCTGTTTATCTATTGCTTTATTGGGTAAATTTGTATTGCTCTCAGCTGTTTGGTTTTCAAGATTTTTCTGGACATTGAGATTACTACCTTTAGCTGTATCTGATGAAATCGAAACTTTCACAGGCTGCAGTTGGCTTATATTATCTACAGGCTCAGTTTTGCTGACTAGCTCTAATTGCTCTTTGTGTTGTTTCTCAATAGCATCAACAGTTAGAAATGATTCACTCTCTTCAACCTGCCAAGCTTTGCGTATATCTAAAGCTCTCAGCTTGATTGATTCAATCAATTCGCTTTCATTTGTTACTGTATCAGGTGAACTTTCTTCCACTCCATGATAGTTAGGCTTGATTTTGTGTTTTTCCAGCTGAGCAAATACCCATTGCATTGTTTTATCAGGGTCACTATAAAAAGCACTTCCTCTAATTCTAATGAATCTCCAACCTAGTCTTTCCAATGTAGCTTGTCTTTTCAAATCATTAGGCAAATGGTCAATGGTGTGCCATTTTCCTCCGTCACATTCGATTGCTACCCTATTAATCCCATCTTGAACAACTAAGTCAATTCGATATGCGCCAACAGGAAACTGACTGATAACCTTATATCCTTGATTTAATAATGTCTGCATTACTTGTTTTTCAAAATCTGATTCAGTACTAGATAAATCAAACTCTAATACTGACCTTGGGTCCTGAGCATACTTAATTAACCTTAATCTAATATCATCAGGCTTTAAGTCAATATCAGGATTAAGTGAATGCACTACCCACATCTGATCTTTGGCCCTGCTGGCCGCTACATTGTATCGCTTTCGTGTTAAATCGTTATTGCCGTCTTCAGACAACAATCTGATAGGACCACCTTCTACTTTCGGACCATATACCATACTTAAAAAAATAACATCTCTTTCATCCCCTTGGAATTGAGCTGGTGATCCACATTGAATTTTAAATTGCTCATATACTTTTGGATCTAGGTTAGTCTGAAGCATCTTATCTATTGCATAGCTCTGCTCTTGACCTAATAGTGATATTACCCCAATGGTTTTGCCTTGATATGCGGTATTTTCGGTGCAGGCAATAATCAGAGAAGCGATATGTACTGCCTCCAGATTATTGACTTTGTTGTCTTGGCTTGCACCAGCTACTCGATAATCTACTACTGCTGGCCTTATATTTACATTTGATACATCTCTCAATGGCCGAATTTTGCCGTTGTAGGACAGTTGATTGCTAAAATTAATAATCTCTGGCAAGCACCGAAAATGTTCTGTTAACATTAAAGGCTTAAATCCTGACGCCTTAGCTAAATCATAAACTGAGCTGCTACTATTATATAGATGTCTGTTAGGTATTCCTTGTAAAAACTGTTCAATCAAAGCATTTATTTCATCGTTTTTAAGGCCAACCACATTTGGACTCACCTGTTCGTCATCACCAACAATGATTACTTTTCTGCCTAGATAGAGGGCACCTAGAGCTAATAAATCAGCTTGGCTGGCTTCATCAATAATAACCACATCAAACTTATTCTTTTGAGGATCAAAGCTTTCTGCCACTCTATTTAATGGCATAATCCAAACGGGTATAGCTGCTTGACATTTAGGCATCAACTCTCTAGCTTGTTGTAATAATCTAGGTGCTTTTACACCCTTACCTTTACCCACTTGACGCATAGTCTGCCGCCAGCCTTCAATCGCTTGGTTCTGTTCAATATTTGTATTTCTTACTTTGTTATACCAAGCTTTTTCATATGCAAGTCTTTTGGCATTTTCAATTAATTGCTTATTAATTTGGTGTATTTCATCTTGAATTGCATTAGGATCATAGTTGTTGATTCTAGCTATTTGACTATTTAATTGGAGCCATTGCCAAGCTGCTTGGATATCAGCAGGTACACTATCATACCCATGAACTCCCTGACGCTTTTCAATAGCTTCAGCCCATCCTGGGACATGCTTTGCCAGTTTTTCTAGCAACTCTCTTCTCTCATGGTAAACTTTTGCTTTGGCCTGAAGTTTTTGAAACTCTGCATAGGCGTCTCCATATAGTTCTTGGTTCTTTTCTGTCACAGCTTTGAGCAAATGAGTAAAGACAGTCCCTTTATAGCTGGGACTAATTTTTAATAGCAAATCAGTATAAGTTTTCCATTCAGAATTAATTTTCTGTAAGCGCAAGCTACCTATTGTTCCAGTGATTTGTGGCAGTATCTGTTCTGCTAAAATACTCTTCATGCTATTAAACGGCTGAGTTGAATCTAAAGTGCAAGTCTGGTTAAGCTGTTCTTTACTACTAGCTATTACTATTAATTTTTGAGTTAATAGCTGCCACCTCTCCTGCCATTGACTAACTGCTGCTACTATATTTTTAAAATCATCTAATCTGCGCTCCAAACTACTTTCATCAATACACTCATGGGTGGCTTGTAGAATCAACTTATTTATTTTACGGATAATAGATTTTCGTTTTAGTTGATAAGTTAGAACTTCATAAACTAATTTATAGTCCTCTAAAACATCTAGCTGTTTAGAGTTTAGCTTGATATTATCTTTAACTTTCTTCCAACGGGGTTTAGTTATCACTGTTAAAATAGTTACAGGCTTTTCCCTGCCTGATGCAATTATTTCCTTTAAAATACTTAGATTATCTTCATTGGCAAATTCATCGCCCAGTTCAACTTCATTTTCAAAAATAAGCTTACGATAACTTTCATAAGTTTGTAATAGAGATTCACTCTCAGCAATGACGGCTTCCCATAGTTCAAAATAAACTTTATCCTGGAGAGAAGTTGAGATAATTGCCTGGTTTAAAGAGGCCATTCCATCAATCTCTTTCAGTATGCTTTCTATTTCTTTTTCTAGCTCTTGGAGATTTTCTATCTCTATGCTTTCTAGATTAAACATTCTTTGGTTACAATCAGCATACATGTGGTAAAGTGACTGCCATTCCTCTAGTCTTTGTTGAAACAACTCACAATCCCATAAGTCGCTCAATTTAGGCAAACCAATCTGTAAATTAAGTGCTTCTTCCGGGTCCAACAAGCCATTAGTTTCATACAGCTTTACTATTTCTGAATGGATTAATGGCAGACCAATAGTGTCATCATTTGTAGGTCCCGGTATATAGTCTAGCCTGCCCTGGCCTTGTTTTACATATATACCAGCTTCTATAGGGGTAATATTCTGATAGTCATATATTAAATCTTTATATTCCAGCCCCCTTAACTGCAATAATTCACTCTGCTTATTCTTAAGCTGATTGATTAATTGTTGTCTTTCCTTTTCTAAATAGTTAATACGTTTTAATGATTCGCCCAGATCTAATGAAGTATTTTTTTCAGCAATTTCAAAAAGGGCACTATCCATTTCTTTTCTCTGGGAGCTGGAGCTTAGTAGGCTTAAGCATAAACTTCTCAGATCTTCATACACCTTTTCTTTAAGTACTGTTAAGGCTTTTTCTGTATGACTTGTAACTAAAATATTATTTCCTTCACTCAACAAATGACCTATAAGGTTAGCAATCGTATGGGTCTTACCCGTCCCTGGTGGTCCTTGAACTAACACAGCACCGTATTTATTTAAATACTTAATTATTTTCAACTGTTCATTATTAGCTGGCAGGGTAAGTAGCACATCTTGGTCAATCCCACTTTGGTTCCAATCATTATCATAAATAATCTCCTGTTGTGCTGGTGTAGAATAATCTCCATACATGGGACCAAAAAAACTAGGTAAATAATGCCCCTCAGACTCATTAATATCCTTAATTATGCCATTAATTAGATTTGAAAATCCCAAGGTTCGTTTCCGCAAAAATAAAATCGGCCCCATTTTAATCACAGGTTCACTTTCCTCAATAAGGCCAGTGCCATCATCTAGTTTACCTTGACTATCTACCACTTGGATCAACCGTTGAAATAAACCCTTTATGTTTTCAGTATCCCAGATATGATATTGATTCTCTTCCACCTCTTGAAGCACTTCGGATAAAATAGCGTGATTAACTGAGCTTATTACTCGCAGCATGGGAGTATATATTTCTGGCAAAGTGTCATCACATTTTACTATAAATGCCGGTTTCTCAGGATTAAATTCTAAACTTACCTTTTGTAAATATACAGGGTGGTCAATTCTCCTTTCAAGTGTCTGCCACTTAATATGGCCATCTCCTAAAATCAACTCTACACTTTCTGCTTCCTTCTTAATGTCCGAATATAATCCAAATAAGCTATTATATAACTCCAATCCCTTCTGTTTTGGTATTTGTTTGATCCGCCACTGTTGGCGTTCTTGCAACCAATCATCCATTACTTTTAATCGCTCAGGATTATCGCTAAACAGTTCTTCTTTATAGCTAACGGTACCATCGTGCATTATTTCTTCTATAATTTTTTTATCCTCAAAAGCTACATCTTGTAAATCAATGTTTTTCCATTTGCCAATAAGCCAATCAACAATTAATGTATCAGGCACAGGACATAGTTCTAGAACAGGTCTTTCAACTTTTAAAATTGCCTCACCTGCAGGCTGAGGAGCATTAAAAACGGACCATACCTCATCAATATGAGGCTGATCAGTTAGTCTTATACTCCATTTCTGTTTTTCAATCTCTGTTATAACAGGATTGGCTAATTCGTTGTACTCTTTTAAAAAGCTGAAAATGCTATTCATCTGTTTCACAACAATTTCCCCTTCTCTTACAAATCCTAGCTTATATCAATTGCATATAAGACGTCTTTTAGATTCTTTATTTCCTCTAGAGTCAATGTGTTTCCCTTACCAATTTTTCCTTGTTCATGATGCCAGTCACGAATATCGTATTTGGGTGCTCTATTGTTCCAGCTGACTTTGTTTAGCTCTTTAGTCCACCCAGACTTCTCTGATAAGATAGCAATTCTCTCAACTATTTCATATTTTATTTCAGGCATACAATTCCCCCCTTGTATTATTCCATAATTTTCTTTTATAAAAACATCATCTAGTAAAATTGATATTTCTATGCTGAATCTTGACAATTATATGTATCCTGATTTTCTTCTACATCAGATGTCCAGTAATTAGAAAACCGGGCATAAGCCATACTGTCACCAAATCTATGAATGTTGTCAGTAAAGTCAATTATTGTACACTCAGCAGTTCCACCAAAAGCCGGGCCTCGAAGTCCTCTGCCGACTATTTGCTCGTAGAGAATTGCACTTGTGGTAGGTCTGCAGATAGCAATATACTCAGTTAGTGGAGCATCAAATCCAGTGGTGAGAACACCAAAATTACATAGAAAATCTATCTTTCTTTTTTTGAAATCTTCAATTAACCCCCTTCTTATAGTTAAAGGTGTTTTTGCAATTATCAAGCCAGTAGTTCTGCCTTTCTCTGCCAATATTACAGATAGTAACTCAGCATGCTCGACAGAACAAGCGTATACCAATGTGGGCATTTTCTTTGGAATCCTGAGCAGCCTTTCAATTATCATAATATTTCTAGGTTTACTGTTTGCCATTCTCTTTAAAAAACCTGGCTTAAGCATTTCGTCAGCATATTCTACTGGCTGCTTAAACTCTTCCTCAGTCATAGCAAACTCCAGCCCAGACTTAAAATTAATATGGTTAGCTCTAGCTAAAAATTTATGCTCTCTAAAATATTCTAGCGGATTGTGTTCAAATTCTTTGCTGATAAATGGCTTAATTAGATATGTATCAAATCTATTGACTAATTTGCTAATTTCATCATCTCGATTAATTCCTGCTCTTCCTGGAGTTGCTGTAAGACCACATATAGGAAACAGATCTTCTCCACAAATCTGCTCTGCTGTATCTAACAGTTGATCATACATTGAAGATACCGCCCTATGCGCTTCATCTATAATCATTGATCCTGTGTTTTTCAATATTTCAAATAGCACTTCATCCTCTGATTTAATTCTATGATGCAATTGGTTAATACTTGCTACTACTACTCCACCAATTAGGTCATCTTCTTTTAAGTCTCTACCACCAAAGTAACGGTAAATTCTAAGTGAATGAGAAAATTCTTTATCTTGCCAAAGTTGCTCTATACATTTTATAGCTTGCTCACAAAGCTCTTCGCTTTGGGCTATCCAGACCAAATATTTCTGTTGGGCAAACCTGGGCATCATCCACTGAATAAATGCTTCTACAGCTACTCTGGTCTTGCCGCCACCAGTAGGTATTGTTACCATGCACTTAGTTTTATCACCATTGCACTCTAGTACCTCTAGCATTTTGTTTTTAACTTCTATCTGATAAGAAACCAATGGTGGTACCGGGATGCGTGGGCTTACATCTATAACTTCTCTACTATTAGCAGAAGATTCTTCTTTAACTCCAGCAAAAATCAAAGGGAACCCTGTTGTTCTAACAAAATCTTTTGCCCAGCTCTTGCCAGGGTGCCATTTCTTTTCAGATAAAGGTCTAATCATATGGCCGTGGTTTTTAATAGCATTTTTTTCATTACCTATATGCTTAATAAATAGCTCTTCTATTGATTGTTTAGGCAAGTTTCTTAATAATTGTTTTCTAAGTTCTCTAATTTCAGTGGTACTACCGCTAAAGAGCATTGGTCCTTTTTTAATAACTAATAACCTGGCTAATTGGGCCCTATCAAGAATTCTATTATCTAATTCCTTAAGCAATTCGTTTATATGCTCGCGCAGGTTAAATAACTTGTTTAATAGTTGGGTTGACAAATTATATTTATTGACCAATAAGTCCACAGCTTGTTCAATCTCTTTGTTATTTGGAAAAAGGTTCATAATAATCTCCCTCTAAATATAAGTTATTTTAAATAACCTCAATCTGCATTTCTATCCTCTCGTAGATAGACTTTTACTTGATCTTGGTTGATGTTATAGGCAGCCAAGAGCTTAATCATTAATCCTTTAATGCTGTTAGCAGACAAATTTCCCTCTGCAAACATGTCTTCTTTGATTGGTATAGCTACTCTAAGATCTTGCTCTCTATTGGCGAAGTAATTATTACGCCGTCCTTTAAACTTGACATCTCCAACAAGGGAATAAAATATCTTTTCGTTTCGTTGGAATAGCTCTTTACAGAAAAGTTCATACAGACTTCGCCAAGTATTAATATCCTTGTATGCCTTATCTTCAATTACAAATCCATAAGGTCTCTTATAACAAAAATCTTCCGAGAGATCATAAGGTTGTTCCAGATCTAATGCTTGAATTATCCGCTCATTTTCTTCCCGTGAAGTGACTAAGGGTTGTTTCTCTTCAAGCTGCAATCCCCCACATTGCCTGATCAAGGCTGATAATTTAATTGCTAGCAGTTCAAATTCCTTAACCTTTTCATTATAACTTCTTTTTAATTGAACTCCTTCTTCAAAAGAATTAGCGTCATTATGCTCAATACTCAGCCAAATATCATCTGAAAAAGCTAGTAGTTTTTCACCTAAGGTTTCTAGATTGTTAATTATCTCTTTAGCCCTTTCTTCCATCCCCCATCTTCCTTTCATGATATTTTTTCCATCAATGCTATTAAGAGTAAATATACGACAAAAATGTATGATTTCCTACAAGTATGCAGCATTATTTGGAGATAGGAAGATAAAAAAAGTGCAGTCTAGCCTCTTGAGAATTGATCTCTCATTGGGCTAGTCTGCACTTGATGACCTAGCAGCACGTTTGCAGCACGCCACTGGTGAGATATGCTGGTTCTGCTGCCTGGGTGCTGCGGGTGAGTCTAGAGCAGCGGTCAGCGCTTACATCTGCTGGTGCGAAGCTGGCAATTCTTATTAGTACTGCTAACCTAGGCGCCAGCGCTGGTCAATGGCAGCCGTCAGCCATTGACCTAGCTCTCGGTGAAAGGTCAATAAAGGCTTTCCTATAAACACTGCCACTGAGAGCGGCAGAGAATTTCAGTTACTACTACTTCAGAGGATGCAATAATTGAGCTAACTCAAAAGACTACTGCGAAGAGGTTACTGTGTTGAAGGATATTTTTTTATATAGAAGATTTGCCTGAACCCGAGCCAGAGGAGATCATAGAGATGTTTAAATATAATTAGAAAAGATATCTCCTTGTCGGCAGGATTTTACAATATCTGTCTTGAAATAACTATATATGCTAAATATAGATAAACATGGACTTATTCTTACTTTAAAATAATGGAGGTTTTAAATGAGTAATACATTTGATTTACCTGCTTTTCAAATTCTTTCTCTTGATGGTGGTGGTATCAAAGGCATTTTATCGGCTGCCATTTTAGCTGCTATCGAAGAAGATACTGATACCAATATTATAGATCATTTCGACTTAATTACTGGTACATCAACCGGAGGGATTATTGCACTTGGGCTAGGACTAGGAATGCGCCCTCGTGAAATCGTTGAGTTTTATTTAAAACATAGCCCGAAGATTTTCCCAAATTATTATGGTTTAAAAGAGATTCAACACTGGTTTTACCGAAAATTCTCCTCAAAACCTTTGTCATCAGCTCTGCAGGACTGTTTTAAAGATAAAACTCTAGGTGATAGCAAAAGGGCTCTAGTTATTCCTTCCTACAACCTTGGAGACGATAACGTTTATTTATTTAAAACGCCTCATCATCCTAATCTTAGACGTGATTACAAAGTACCAATTTGGAAAGTGGCACTAGCGACCAGCGCTGCACCGACTTTTTTTCCCTGCACTCGAGAGGTTGATAGAATTCGACTAATTGATGGCGGTGTATGGGCTAACAATCCTACAATGGTTGGCATAATTGAAGCTTTATCCACTTTAGAAGTGCCTTTACATAATATTTCCGTTTTGAGTGTGGGAACCACAAACGAAGTGTCTTCACGTTCGAAATGGCTAAATAATGGTGGTATTATGGCATGGGCTATACTAGGTAAAGCAGCACTAAATGTCATAACTAGAGGTCAAAGTATCGGAGTAAATAATCAAGCAAGATTTTTAATTGGTAAAGAAAAATTTGAAAGATTAGACCCTGCCGTACCTTATGGCGAATTTGCGTTAGACGGAATTAATAAGGTTGACGATTTAATTGGGAAAGCTGCTCATTACAGTCGACATTTTATTCCAACCTTTGAAGAAAAATTTAAGAATCATAAAGCAAAACCTCTTTCGCCGCTATATCAACTAAAAAAGGAGGCATTGTAGCTATGTTTGGACAAGCAGCAATTAACGATATTTTAATAAGAATTTCTCGGGAGTTAGATATTCCCGATTATGTTTATGAAGATGCTACAATCAAATATGAAAATGTAGGGTCATGGCTTTCATCTGATATCTCGGATTTAAAAAAATATTTGCCCGAAATCTTTCCACAAGGCTCATTCCGGCTTGGAACTGTAGTTCGCCCTATCTCCGGAGAAGACGAATATGATATTGATCTTGTCTGCAATCTTAATCTAAGCAAAGAACAGACTACACAGGCTAATCTTAAAAAAATTGTTGGGGATTGCTTAAGCAAAAACCCGGAATTAAAAAAAATATTAAATGAGTCAAGGAGATGCTGGACCTTACATTATCCTACCCAAGAAGGTATGCCTAACTTTCATATGGATGTTTTGCCCACCATTAACAACCCCGAACACCCACCAACAGGTGTATTACTAACAGATACCGACTTAATACTCTGGCAAAAAAGCAACCCTAAAGCTTATGCTGAATGGTTCTATAAACGAATGGAAACTATCTTATTAGAAAAGAGAGCAGCCTTTGCAAAGTCCATTAACGCAAATGTGGAAGACATTCCAGAATGGCAGGTCAAAACACCCCTTCAAGTAGCTATTCAA
Organism: uncultured Clostridia bacterium; assembly: GCA_964454195.1. Classification (GTDB taxonomy): domain Bacteria; phylum Bacillota; class Desulfitisporia; order Desulfitisporales; family JAWSUQ01; genus CAYVRD01. Next base: position 17,276 of record CAYVRD010000008.1, on the reverse strand, counting down.
ATTCTCAAACGCCATAGAGATATACACTTTGAAGATAACCCTGAAGATAAACCAATTTCAATTATAATTACTACATTAGCAGCTTTGGCGTATCAAGGAGAGCCAGACGTCTATGAAGCACTTCAAAATATTGTCCTAGGAATGCCAAGAAATATAGAGCTAAGAAACGGTAAATGGTGGGTTGCCAATCCAGTAGAGGATGAAAACTTTGCTGATAAGTGGAACGAATATCCAGAGCGCCGGGAATCTTTCATAAAATGGTTATCTAAGGTGAAAGAAGATTTCTATAATGCAAGTAAGCATCAACATTTTAGCGAAATGACTAAATCTTTAGCCCCAGTAATAGGACAAACTATTATGGAAAAAGTTGCTAAAGAATTAGGGATTATGCCACCTCAATCATCTGTCCCTGTCTTAGGAGATACCAAACATTGTAGAATACCATCTTGGCATGAAAAATTGCAATACAAAGTAGATATTAAAGGATCTGTTCACATTAATAAAGGTGGAAAAAAGTTATGGATATTAAGCAATCGTACCGTTCCTAAAGACGTTTGGCTAAAGTTTCAAGTTATTACCAATGCATCACTTCCCTATGAAATTCATTGGCAGGTAGTTAATACTGGAGATGAAGCGTCAAAGGCCGGCCAATTAAGGGGCGAATTCCACCAGAGTAACCCAATAAATAATCCAATTAATTGGGAATCTACTGGTTATAGAGGTACTCATTGGATTGAGGCGTTTATTGTAAAAGACGGAATTTGTATTGCCCGCTCTGGCCGTAAATATGTTAAAGTGAGATGAAAAATAGCAAAAGTTATAGTAACAACCTATTATAAGCATAACTTAAAGTCCCGGGTTAGATATCTTGTACAAGTATTGATAGTTTCTATCCTTAGATGAAAATTAAACAGCAATAGCTATGCAAATTACTATACTACCAACCCTTCAGCAGTTCTTTGTACTTCTCCTGCTTATCCAAAACAAAGGCGCAGGATTGCCAATCTTCTGTCTTGGGGATGTTTTGTTCATATTTCAGCTCAAAAGGATGTTTCTTTGGCACCTGGTTAATTGCATCTAAAGCGCGTTTCTCATCGTTTTGGGCCATGGCAATCCACACATCCTCCAGCACCTCTGGTAGTTGACCAAAGATTTCGTGAATGTTTTTCAGCCTTTCCGATAGCTTTTGGTGCACCTTATCTTCCACTGAATCTTTATATCTCATGTTATAAATAAGAATTTTGCTGCTGACCTGGCCTATCCGCTGAATCCTTCCCTTGCGCTGCTCTAGTCGGGTGGGATTCCAGGGCAAGTCCAAATTAATTAAGGTAGATAATGTCTGCAGGTTCAGCCCTTCCGAGGCAGCATCGGTACCTACTAGTACCTTAATCTCATGATTTTTAACTGCTTTTTTAATATTTTCCTTAGTTTCTTGTCTAAAGCTACCTTGGTGAAAGATGCCTGATTTGTCCCCGCCAGCATAGAGGGCAATTTTCATTTCTTGGAGGTCCTTTGACAACAGCTCTGCCACATAGCGGGCACTATCAAAATACTGGGAGAAGATAATGCAACCCTTATCTTTCCATGGCCCCTCATTACTGACGCCATTTTGCAATATCTGCAACACTCTTCCATATTTAGGGTCAGTATCTTTATTATTTTTCAAGACCCGAACTAGTTTTTCCAGACATTGAACTTCCTGGTATGTTAGGTCTTTTATTTCACTGCGATTTTCTTCACTGTCCTCATCGTCTTCATCGAAAACATCTTCGTAAATATCTTTTAGCTTTTCTTTCCCCTCTTTAGTCCAGGCCAGCATCTTCTTAGCTGTATTTTCACCAGCTAGCATGGTACTGCCAATGCGCTTCAAAATCAAGGTGGACATAAAGCCTCCCCCCTTGACTCTAGAAGACAGCAAGCTGCAGAACTCCTCAGCGGTGGAATAAGCCTGGTATAGGTAACCCATCAGCTCCAGAGCCTCTGTATCACTTTCACCAAATAGTTCCACATCAATCTTGTCCAGATAATATTGACCTGTTTCTTCATTTATAGTCTCTTCTAAAAACTTTCTAGTTCTGCGCACTATTGACCTAATATAGGGGTTGTGGTTTTGAATAAACCCATCGTCAAAGTACAATTCCTTAATCTTCTGTTTCTGAGATAGCCGCAAATCACTATACATGCTTTGGGACAAGACAGCAGTTTCATCGTGAATATCCAGTTGGTTACGAATTGTCTCTATTCTGCGGTTGTTTTCACTTTTTTGTGGGAAGGGGTTGCGCACTATCTCCCACATCTCTGATTCTAAGGTAGGCACTGCTTCACTTCCCGCGATGTAGTTTAAACCCGTTTGGGGTCTTTTCCGCCAAATACTATATCTATCTCCTAGCACCTTGGTGGCTTCATTGGGCAAAGCTAGAGAATTGACCAAGTCAAAGACTTCAATAGGGTTTATCTGCACCGGAGTGGCAGTGGCCAATAACAAGCTCTTGGTTTGGAAAGTTATCTCATTTAAAAATGCCAATAGGTTATTGGGCTGAGCCTTGTGCACATCCGGGTCTTTTTCCGGATGCTTTCTTCTGGCCCGATGGGCCTCATCTAGAATTACACACTCATATTTCAATTGTTTCAATAGCTCTGCTGCTTCAGATTTTCTGGTGATCAGCCCTTGGGAGACTATCCCTACTTTTCTGGGGCACCGGAGAATACTTCTATTGTCTTCGGCTGGGTATTCGTAGCCGGTTTCGTCTATCCAGCCTCTGCCAGTCCACACGGCACTAGGCATGTCCAGCAGGGTTTTTAGTTCATCCTGCCACTGATAGACCAGTGTCTTAGGCACTATAATCAGAACTGGTTTATCGCCATATAGAGCCATCAGCTTGGCGGACATTGCCAACTGTATAGTCTTGCCCAATCCTACCATGTCTGCCAGCACAAATCTGGCCCCGCCCTTTTGCTTATGCTCTCTAAAGGCCAATTCCACAAAATATTTTTGATGTTCCCACAACCCAAATTCTCTCCGATATACCGGCTCCTCAACAGCAACTGCAGGCACAGCGTCATGGCTATCCTCCCGCCAGTCCCGCAAAGGCATGACCATACGCTTAGAAATCCGATCCATATCTTTCACCACATAATCGCATAGCTCTACCGCATAAGGGCTATTCCAGAAGAAGTCAAACTCTTCTTGAACCCACTGGATAGCTTCATGGCTACTGTCTTCCCATAGCATCTCGTAGTTTAAGGTAAAGGCACTCTTGGTCTCGTTGATACTACCAATAAAAGAAGTTTTGTTCCCGTCCCGATAAGTGATTACCCCTGCCTTACCATGCATTAGACCGTAGATTTCATCGGGCATCACTTTTATTTCCAGCTTGCCAGAAGTTAAAAGTTCATAGAGCTTTTTAAGCCTCAGCGTTGACTTTTCATCGCTATACTTTTCTTCAGGCAAAAACTCACACCACTCCTGTTTCATTTTCAGCTTGGCATAGGATGCAATTTTCACATCTTCTGCATTGAGGGTAGAGTTGCAGATAACTCGTGCTTTGCCTGATATTTTTTCAATGCTTTCACCTGCTATTTCCAGGATAGATGAGCAGAAATAGCCAGCTATCCTGTCGTAGTTTACCGCATCTTTTAGTTTTTCGTTTAAAAAAGCTTGACCTAGCTTCGCTCTCCTAGATGAATACCTGGTTATCATCAGCTCACCAACCTATCATTAAATATGGTCGTTGTCCACCAGTACATATAAGTGGTCTGCCATATCAGCACTTTCGCTCCAGTGGTGCATGTTTTCAATATCTCTTGTATCCTTGATAAAAAGCAGCTGCTGCTTAATCATGTCCCTGCTACCCCAGTAATCAGCCACCTGCTGCTTGATATGATAAAAACCCTTTTCAGGAACGCCATCCTCTTTAATGGCGATATAGATAGCTGCCAATACCGTGCGTAGGATAGACCTTTCAAAGTCAGGGATATCGCTAATAGTGCGCATGGCAAACTCTACCGGCGTCTTCAACCGGGACGTGTTGGCCTTTTCGTTGGCCATCAGTTGGCTATAGGAGCTAAGGGAAAAGCCCCGGGCATACTCCTGATAAGTAGAGACTTGATAGTTGTTGTGCTTTTCTGCCTCCAGCCCTTTAATATAGAACCGTTCTGCTGGAGTCAGCTCCTTCCACAGCAACCCATCAAAATCAGTGGGGATAATGCAGTCATAGGCTGTCTTCTTCGCATTTTCGATTATCTTAACAATTTGAGATTTTTCCGGGTTATTGATTGCCATATCTAACTCGTAATCTAAATCCAACTCACCAATTTTCTTGTAGGAAGTCAGCACTTTAAGAGAGGCAGCATAAGCAGCCAATACATAGTCCGGGTCAGAAAAATTGGGGTCCTCTTTATCATCTAAATCTTGCATCGACTCAATTTGTGCTTTAACCTCAGCTTTGATGTCTTGATTGATTTCATCTAAGTATGCAGTGTCGTTGCCTGTTTGTTTTCTTAAGACAAGTAAAACAGTTCCTTTGACATAATTTCCTTCTTTAAGTCCACTTGAGTCTGTTTCAGTAGCTACAGTCCAAGCTGCTGTTATTTTTAAGCCTGCTTTCCACATAATCAAAGCAAGCTGCGCCCAGACGCTAGGGTCTGAGTGGGTAAACATCACCACTTGCATGCCATCGTCACACATGTGTATTGCTAAATTTTCATAAATTTCAATCATGCTTTGTGAGAATCTATTGTCTCCCTTAACAGCTAAAACCCTCTTACTGTCTGTGTACCACTCAGGAAATATTTCTTTTAAAATTTTTTTATCCCATGCCAAAAACAGCTCAGATAATTCATGATAATTTATTGCATCAGCATATGGTGGATCTGTAATCCAGTAATTACATTTATAATTAATATTGCGTGCATCATATAATTTAATTTTTGATCCTTCTATGTTATTGGAGTAGTTATTAACATCGTAAAACCATGATGTTCCCATTTTATAGAAACTTCTAGCTCCATAATTAAAAAGTGTATTGAGTGCTTGTGTTGTATAAGTATTTTGATTAGTTTCTACACCTGCTCCAATATTCCATATGCATAGTCTAGAATTCCAATCGATACATCTATGTACTCCAAGCAAACCAATAACTTTTAAGAGCTTATTATTACTGGATTTATTAGTTTTTATCAGTTTACTTATAGTTAGCAATTGCCTCCCATTAAACAAATGATGCCAATGGGTCCAACCTCTTTCTTTGTAGAGCCTTTCTGTTTCCATTCCACTCTCTATCTCCATACTAGGCACTAGTCCTTGCTCCTGCCAGTCTACAAGGTTTTCCTCTACTATCTCTTTAACTTTAGCTTCGTTTTCTAAATCTCTTTCATTGGGATGTCGGTAGTATCTGGTTGTAACAGACTTATCTAATACTGGGTCATATTCGATATGCTCGTATTTGATGGCATAAAGACGCTCGCTATAAACATCCTCTGGACGAAAGTCAAACTCCTCTTTTTCCCATCTTCTGAGACCGTAAATAATATTGCCCTTTTCGTCTTTTCTGTCTCCTCTCAGAGAAGAAATAGGCGTAGTTTTTTTCCTGTCGCATTTGGAAGAAGGGCATATTAACCCACTGGTTCCCACAGTGCCTGATTTCTCCGCTTCTTCCATCTCGGCTTCGCTGGCACCACTTTTTACAACTATATCAAACTGGTTCCCGTTTTGAACTAACTGGGCTACTGTTTTAGTACCTTTGCCAATCACCCAGCTTGGAGCCAGGGGTACTTTAACCCCACATTCGGGACATGTAGCTTCTACACAATAGAGATAAGCTACTGCTCTATCCCCCAGCTCATTATGCTCTATGCCAAGGTCAGTTATCTCTTTATCTACTTGGTCATAAACTTCTTGCTGAAACTTCTTTATCTCCTTCAGCTCGGCTTCACTGGCACCCAAGATATTAATGCTCGCCCAGGTCAGCAGTCCGGCAATGGGGTTTAAGTCGCTGGCATAAGTGTCACAGCCCATTCGGGCCGCTTCAAAAGGGATGCTGCCTCCACCACAAAAGCAGTCTCCAACCACCGCATTTTTGCCGAATCTCTTGATGGAAAGCTGCTCTACCAATTGTTGTAAACTATGGGCTGATGTGCCTAGGTGATGATTGATTTCGTTCCAGGTATGGTCGTCTAAATTTTTCAGTTGCTCTGGCCTGATGCATTTTGTCAGCTTCGCATCGTAGCCTAAAATATTAAATACTTTCAGCTCCACTTCTTTTTTGTTCACACCTTTAGCCAACTTCACTTTTTCCCCGTTCAATTCAAACCATTCATTAATGTGACTTTTAAGTTGCTTATTGTTCTTAACTATTTGATACATCTCAGCGGCACTAAATGACTTTTCTTTGCGCAGCTCCAATCCTTTGTTGTCCATGCTCATGATTTTGAGAAAGATGTCCATGTCCCGCTTAGGGTTGTCACTGGCGGGCATCAAGCAGCCAAGAATAGCTGCCCGCACCAAAACTAAGGGCTTTCGCCCCCACCACTTGCCAAGGCCGGTTAGGGTTTGTCCATTATTAGCTTTTCGTTCTTTATAGCTTTCTTTGCTGACCTTGGAAACGGGGAATTGCTTTTCTATAAATGAAATCATAGGCTGCCTCCTTGAGCTTAGTCATCCAAAAAATCTAGAATAGTTGTCTGAGGGTTTTCCTCAATGGGATTTTCACAGAGGGCATAGCGCAAGGCTATCCGCCACCCTTTTTTGTCTTTGATATGGCCAGTGCTGGCGTTGGTCATAGTGTAGAGCCACCAGCGCTCTTCGGGCATTAGCCCTTTCCAGTTTCTGATGGCGGTGGGGATAACAGCGGGATCGCTGTCTTCAATGCCCCAGAGGAGCACCATCATTTCCTTGCCAAAAAGTTTTTCCACCGGATTTCCCCCGTTGGAAAACTTGCTGGTCTTGATTTTTTCTTTCTTGAGGCGGGCATTGAATTCAGCGGCTAACTCAGCGCTTATTTGGTTCCATTTGTGCCTAGAGATTTCCAGGCGCAAGATATCTGCCCACTCTAACTGTTGCTCTCCCTCGTCAGTCCAGTTGAAACGCTCATAGACTTGGACCTTCTGGTCTTTAGCAGCGGGAATCAGCACATAAAAGTGGTTTTTGCAAAGCTTGGGATTAACTCCAAAGCCGAATGTCATGTCTTTAGTGGTCATTGTCTGATCTTTCCTTCTTTTTGGATTGCAGTAATATCAAATTTATTCAGCTCTATCCAGTTTTTAAACTGGAGACCTGAAGTGAATAAAATAGTCTTATAGTCCAATTCGATAGTGACTTCTCTGTCTTTAAAGGCTGTATCTCTAATTAGGTCTACTGTTGCCTGCAGGTTGTCGGCATCATAGGGGACTTTTGCCGTAGTAATTTCTAAATAGTTGTTAGGATTGTCTTTTTCCGACAGTATAACAGTAAAGTGCCGGATAAAAGCCCCTTCTAGGTTCTTGAGCTTTGCCAGTTCACCATAGGTGGCTTCAGTGTCTTTGCATTGTTTCTGGATATTCCATTCAAACTCCAAGGGGATGCTGTCATTAATCTTCAGCTGATATTCTGTCTTGGCCTCGGAGATGGTGATATCTTTTTCTTCTATTACTCTACCCTTGTAGAATACTGCTGTCCGCACAAACTTGCAGTTCTTAGGCAAGGGGATTTCTCCCAGGTATACTCCCCCATTTTCCTTGGGGTTGCTGCCGTCAGTGGTGTATTTAATCTCAAAGTCTTTATGGGTCTGGAGTTGCAGAATATTGCCATTAACGCTGGCGCGCTGCTCATATCGCAGAGGTACTGTGCACATGAACTCTTTGACAGGACCGGTGGGATGCACATTGGTTGAGTCTACACAAATAAAGTTAATTAGCGGCTCTTTGGTGACAAAAATGGCAGGAGCCTCCGCTGATGCAGGGGTGGGCTCAGCACCGATATCGTAGTAAACTTTGTCACCACTGACACCACGAACCTTTAGGGTGAACTCTCCCGTTTTCTTATCGAAATTAGTTTGCTCCACGACAACTGAAGTAGGCTCCTTTGGGAAGGGACCTTTCACAAGATAGCCCCCTATCTCTCGCCACTTGTCTTTTTTCAGGCAGTCTTTCTTTAAGTCATCCAGTTGGTTGGGGTGGTACCACTGCCACCTTACTTCAGTAGCTGCTCGCTCTTTAATCTGGCTGTAGGTCATCTCTTTCTGGGTAAACAGTCGGTCTTCACATTTGTTCCTCATCTGTTCCATAAATCTGTCATCTGCTTGGTAATCTTCAAATTTCAAGTGATCCGCTAGTACTTTTACAATCTGCTCCTCACCTTTGAAAGAGTTTTCCTTAAACTCTAGTTTAAAGTCTTCAGAGACAATGCCGTTCTTTGTTGGGAAGTACAAGGTAATAAAGGTCTCCCGGATGCTCTGCAGTAACGCTTGCATTGCCTTGTCCTTTTGGCTATCCGCTTCCTTGTACTGCTGATCTGTGGGAGATACATGTTCGGCTCTCATTGTGGCAATTATCTGAGTAATAGCAGTAAGACGCTTGCTGTTTTGATAGAGCTTTTCCATAATGCTACGCTGCCCCGACAGAAACATCACTCTGTTTTTATATGGGGTACTATCATAAAAAGCCTGCAAATCGGGATGCAACTTGTTTCCTGGATAAGGTTCGAAAATAACCAGGGTAATTTTGTTTATATCCAGCTGAATTTCGTCAATGGCTGGCAGCACATAAAGCTGCTCGTAGCAGTTTTTAGTTACTGGCTTAAACTTATCTTCCAGGAATTTTTTTAGCTCTTTTTTGGCGTTTTCGTTGCTGTAGGATTCCACTAGGGTGTTCATTTCAGCTATCATGTTTTTGGTATTTTGGTAGTATAGCCTGCCTCTATTGTCAACTTTTAGGTACCAACTTCTAGACTTAACTTCTTCTAAAGCCTTTTTGTAGTTGTTTAACTCTATATTGGGGGTACACAGATAGCCCAGTACCTCTGACTCATTCAATCCCAGTAGTCCATGGGTTGCTTCACTTAGGGAAGACATGAGTAGTAGCTTAGCCACATCTTGAGCGTAGGTTACTGTTTCTGTTTCGTTTTCCCCATCGATAGTTTCCGCCACTGACTTGCCTGCTTCAGCAATGTCATGGCTGATAGCCGCTTCTAGTGAGGGTTTAATCTGTCTTATATGAGATATCATATTTCTATCGTTAAGATTTAAATCAAAAACATTTATTAAGTACTTTAATTCTGCGCTGCCATTCTCATAAAACTGCCGTATAATCTGACGCATCAGCTTTATTAACCCTCGTGTCTGCTGGAAGTTAGGGTTTTCCTTAAAACGGGCATAAAGCTCTTTAATGGATGGGTGAAAGGGATAGGAATCTTTAATTCCTAGGAAAACTTTATCGCCAGTGTAATTGGTAAGCCCGGTTTTATTAGCTCTGCTTAAGGCCTCTTTATATCCGATAGCCACTTCATTAACATCAAAGGAGTTGCTGGCAGGGTAGCTCTCAAACAATCTCTTTTTTAGAATGTCATAAATCTCATCAGAATTTAGGGCCACTGGTTCAATATTAATGGCTGATCGATTTGCTTCGTTTTCTAGCTCTTTAAAGCTGGATTGGAGCAATTCGCTGCCTGATTCGTATGTAGCCTTTAAGTCAGAGAATACTAAACACACATTAGCAAGCTGCTCTTTGCCCAAGGCAGAAAACAGGTTTGATAATGCGGTGATAGTTACTTTACATAAATCCGAGTTGCCTACAGTGATCGCTTTGGCATTTTCTAAGTAAGGTGGTAGCTCGTCAAATAAAATAAGGGTTTTTTCGCCTTGAAGCAGCCTGATCCAAGCACTTTCTCCTGGAGCCTTTAATGGGGTGTATAAGTCTTTAAATACTTCCCTTTTTCCCAGCTGTTCAGCAACGCTGCCCCAAATACCATAATCGGCATCACTTTCTCGACCTGAAAAAGCTACGACCCGAATATCTCCAATGGTGTCGAACTCCTTGCCTAGGATTTTACTTCTCCACTCTTTGTTTTTTGCTAACAAAGCTAAAGCCAGCATATTGTGGGTTTTCCCACCACCCATAGCTTGGGTAAGTTTGACTACTCCAGTGCTACTTTCCCCTTTAAATCTTTTAAATGCAGTGGTTAAAAGAATTTCCATGCCCTTTGTTTTAAAGTTTTCATTAAAGAATTTGTTTGCATCAATTTTATCCTCAATCAAGTCACTTAAATTTAAGACATCATCTCTAGTGGTATCTACAAATACACTAGCCCTTGGTTTACATAGCTCTATAATCTTTTTCATTAGCAACCTCCCAAATCTAATGTTTTTGCTGAATTTTAAATATGGGGTACTGACGCAAATTGGTTCTGATGGCCACCTGACGGTAATACATCCATAATGTCTCCCACATTACATTGCAGAGAATGACAAATACGGATAATAACGTCCATACTTACTGGTTGGTCTTTACCCATTTTAGCTATTGTTGAAGTACTAAGCTGGGCCAACTCCATAAGGTCTTTCCTTTTCATTTTTTTATCAATTAACAGTTTCCATAATTTGTTGTAACTAATCACTTCACTGTCACTCCTTATGTAACCATATTATTACAATTATATCACGAGCTACTTTATGGAACAAGCTATACTTTGCAATGTCAAATCTTTTCTTTGTAGTACTAAATTGCCTATGGCCTTTCTTTAAATATGTTTGTTAGAGATAGAATAAAAAACTGGCTGGGGGTATTTATCCAGCCAGAATTGATATACTAATTTTTGTTGCACTTTATTATCGCCATAGTATTGATAGAATTAGAGCTACAATGGCAATCATTCCAAACAAACCACACACTAGATTTGACTTATTTTTTAGTTTAATCATATCAGATTGGAGTTCTTCCAGTTGTTTTTTTAATGCAATAGTCTCAAATTGATCTGTTTCCAACTTATAGATCCGCTTAATGATTTCAATTTGACGACCTTCCGTGTCTATTTGTTGCTGAACAAAATCATGAGCTTTTTCTATGATAATATTTATGGTTTCAGTGCATTCAGAGGACAGTGTTTCAATTCTACCGTTTGCGTCCCGGATTCCGTTTACCGCTAAATAGGCTAAGGCTTTATGCATCTCCTTTGCTATTTTTGCAGAGCTAAGCGAAAAATTAATAGACTGTTGAATTAATTCTGTTATGTTATTCACAGCTTCATTTGAAATAACTTGAGACATAGAAAGTGCTTCATTAATTTTTTTTTGCTTTCCGAATCCTAAAAAACCACCTTTAATATTTGGAGCATCTTTAGCTAATTCCTTAGCCTTAGCGATTTTTTCATGTGCCTCTTTTATAGAATTTGTTATGTCGAGAGCCTTATCTCTAACTTCTGAGTTCATTGACATCCATTCATCATGCGAAATAACTCTAATATCACATTGTGAATTCATTGCAGTTTCGCTCATGAGTTCCCCCTTGTTAACTATGCTTAAATGATAGACTTTTTAATCTAGCGTTTTTATCATTTAACTCAGCTACCGCCTGATCGGCTTGTTCTCCAGATCTTTGAATAACGGCTTGCCCATCGCTCATATAGTAGGCATAATCCATAGCAACATTCTGTAAAGTCCTATATGACTCATCAAGCACCATCCATGTTTGAGCAATTTTATATTGTACTACAACTCCGCTCTGGTTAACTAATTGAATTTGTAATTTTTCTTTTTTAGAGTCATCTCTAATTTTATCCATATAATATAAAACAATCGTTGTAAGCAAACCACCGACCAACGCAGATAATGTCACAGCTAAAATGTCGCTAATAGTTCTTGGCGTTTCCCCTGGAAATGGAATTGGAAACATCATTAACGGCTGCAAGCCTGGTATAGATTGAAGTAGTTTTTCAATCCCTGCACTAAGACCAAGAGATGCTGCACCAATCAAACCGGCTGTAAGAATCTTTAACGCCTGATAACCAACCTCTTCTTTGGGCATCCCTTCTGGAGGATTTAGCATGATCTTTGTAGCTTGCACTAAAGATACAAATCCTGCACGAATCATAATTACAAGTTTTTTCATAGTTGTTGCCACAAGATTAATGACAAACACAAGCAAATTAGAGAAAAATGCCGTAAGACCTTCTTCAAATCCTTTTTTTAATATATCTTTCCATTTATCTTTAACTTCAGCTAGTTTTTTCTCTAAGTTAGTTTTAAAGCGGTAAAAAACATCAGAAAACGATTCTTTGCCACGATCTCGCAGTGTAATATGGATTTCTACAAATATAGCTTGGGTTAGATCACGCAGCACAAGACCTATCGTTGAATACGCAGCCATCATAGCAGCATCTTTCCCACCGGTCTTTATAAGCTCGCTCCCATATTTTTTAGTGGCGGCTACTGTAATTTCTTTTTTCACAAACCTTCTTGCTTCACCATCCTTCTCCATAGCTTGTTGTTTATCAATGCCATATTTTTCTGCTTTTGTCTGCCCTGTTTTTCTATCCTCTTTTGAAAGCCATTCTTTCATACCATGCTCGCCTTTTGATTGATTGGCCCGCCCTTCTGTAAAAGCAAGATTTTTATCATTAGTGGCCATTTTTGCCCTCTCCTCAGGTGTCATAAACAAGTTATAGGTAGGGCTACTTTCTATTTCTTTTGCAGACACAATGTGATCCAAGTGAGCTCGCCCATCTTTGGGAAGTGGTTTGCCAGTGTATGCGTCTATGATGACATCCTGGTTTTGAAAAGAGTCTTTTCTTTTTCTCGGCAGGTTCGAGTCATAACCTGTATCTTTTCTGACATCATTCCATTTTCGCGAACCATCATTATTAGCTATAAATTGCTCATATTTTTGACGATCGGAATCGGATGATGTAGTACCCTTCTTTAAGTTATGGGTTGTAGTAACATTTCCTCCATCTTTAGTTTCAATAAACAAGCCGGCCAAACCAAACTGACCTGTTATTGTATCAATAACCGTATTTTTACACAACTCCATAAGTTTTGCGCTTTCCTTGGATGAAAGTTGTTCACTTAATCTCTGCAATTCTAGAAGGGCTTCTTCCAAATCGTCATTAATTTCTATAAGTAGATTCTCTGGTTTTGACATTTCCTCTAGTTCTCTATTAACCATGTCAAAATCTTCTGTAAGATAATCATTTTTTCCCGCTGATAAGTACATAAATACACCTCCAGTCTGAAATTAGCCGGCCAATTTCCATAATGATGTCTTTAAAAATAACTATACTGATGTGTCTAAATAATAATTTAATCTGATTTTTCTCTTTGATATACTTCTTTTAAAGTCTCTATAGCTTTTGATGCTCCTCGGAATCCAATCAGATTAAGAAAGTTGCTACTTAGTATGCCTAGAGGCGCTAACAGCACTGCACTAACTGGATTAAATGCAAACAACATTAGTAGTGCAAGAGCAGTAGTCCATCCCATTTTTTTATTTTTTTCTATATTTATAATCGTTTGTCGAGTAACACCGATTCTCTTTGCTAATTCTTCTTGTGAAAGTCCAAGTTTTGTCCTTAACACTGGAAGATTAATTGCAAGGGCACTTATTATTTCTTCTTTTTGTTTTTCGTCAAGTTCCTGCGACATATATATTCACTTCCTTTCTGTTGCAATCTCATTTTATATTACTTTTTGTATTTTGTAAATACACAATGCAATGTATTTTTACATAATGTAAGGATGCTGCTAATGTAACACCCTTAAGAAACGCAGAAAGAAACTCATCTTAATTAATGAAAGCTTATTCATTTCAAAATATGTATTCTGGCCATTATAATATTTATTGCTCTTCATAACTCACTTTAACTATATATAAGCAAAGCAATAAAATTCTTAGATAAAGTATCCCACACAAAAGAACGAGCCTAAGTGCAAAATCCCTCAAACCTTAGTTTGAGGGAACATTTACATAGGCTGACTTAGTTTGTTCAAGCAACATAAAACCGGCAATTTAAGAGGGTCTCCTTTTGATACTTAACTTCTTCCAATTAGTTAATATAAATATACTGCTAACCTACGCCAGCTCCACCGGAATTACTTCACGCTGGACAATGCGGGTACTGTGGGCTTGCACTAACTCGCCACTGGTCACACTGAAGCTGTTTTTCGCCACAATGTCATCCATGACTGCTTTTACCTGGACTCCAGTGAGATCCTCTTTCGGGTCAGGCACCCGGATTGTTGCTCTCTTTTCACCAGCAGTTATAAACACCATTTCTAATGTCTTATTCAATGGTCACACCTCCCAAAAGCTATTTTCACTTGGCAGCTCATGCTGATTAAGAGCCACAAGCTACTAAACTACTCATCAACTAGTTTTCCATCAACTGACTCTGCTCAGTAAAAGTCACAGCCATTTCAGGGTATACTTGCAAACTCAACAGACCTTGGGCTACTGCGTAAACATCTGCTGCTGGTGCAGTAGGCTTAACATTGCTAAAGGATCTAGACTTGCTGATTGGATCACCATGCTCGTCAACTCCAGTTTGCACTAGAACACTTAAGCGACCACTGATAGGAAGTTTTTCAACTGCCATTCTTCATACCTCCTCTCCATTCAATTGCCTTATCCCAGGGGTCAGCCGGTTGACCCCTAAGAAATGCAAAAGGCCGGGAAGTTATCCCGGCTTAAGGTAAAAATATCATGTATAGCAAATATTTTCAATAGTTTAGGGCTTGCTGTAACAGAAAAAGTGAGAATCTATGTTCGCTTGAGCATTAGTACTTACGCTTGCGCTCTATGTATCGCTCCAGCTTTTCCATTGCTTCTTTGTAGGCCTTTTCTTCAGCCTCCAGTGAGTTAGAGGATTTGGACACACCTACAAACTCCAGACCATTTTTTAAGATTAGCAGGCACTTTACCACATTGCCGTCTATAATAAAACCTTTTCTTAGTACTAGATTGTCCATCATATCCCCTCCCTTATATTGCCACTTTCTACAAATTTAGATAAATTCCTGCAGGTTTAGGAATTCTTATTAAGAATATCTATTATGCTTAAAGTTAGGTGTTTAATATAAAAAAAGCCTCCCTCTCTCCAAGGAAGACTTACTGTGCTTTATAAGTTAATGGTCGGAGCGACAAGATTTGAACTTGCGACCTCTACCACCCCAAGGTAGCGCTCTACCAAGCTGAGCCACGCCCCGACACTTTTATTATTATATCACTAAGTTTTTATCAAGTCAATAAACTAATATGTACATCTTAAACTCTTGCTCGATTTTTCTCGATACAGTCTCTTAAGAAAACCATAAAGTCTAAGAAATCATAGCAGCTACCTCTATTATTGAAGCTAGTCACTGGCTGTAGTCCGGGGCTGGCTTCGGCCATCTGCTGGGCATATCTATCCTTTACATACCAAGCATCGTTCTTCTGCTTGATGATTGCTTCAGGAGTGACCATGGTCCTTAACTGACTGCCATCATTAAATGTTAGGATACTTCTATACTCTCCTTCGTTTAGTGGATGACACTGCTGTAGCTTATCCAACACCACATAGCCCCAGGCTCCATCGTCCTTTGTCAAGGGCTTGCGTAGCTTTAATGGCAACAGTATTAAGTTGATATGAAGGGGAAATGGTGCCGAATCCTTTCTCCCCACCATGGCTCCATACTTTTTCTTAGCCATACTCAAATCTATTGCAAACTCACCTGCCAGCTTTTTCATCAAGGTTTTTAATTTGCGCTTATCCACCACATTTCCCTTATTATGTAAGCAAATTATTGTGCTATTACCTCCGTTTTCATCGTAAAAAGGTGCTAAATAATTGATAAATGGCCAATCTTTACTCAGATTTAAGCTAGCTGTCTCTTCACTCGATAATAATTGCTCCTCCATTACTAATCACCTTCCCCTATAGTTTTTTCAAATACCTTGTTGCATATATGGGATAAAAATAGTAAAAAATATCCTATATCTGGTTCTAATATACTGTTTCGTTGCATATTTGATATGCCTTATTGTAAACTAATTCCACAAGTTTGTCTAGGGCAAATTTGGGATTTTTTAATTTTTTTGTTGCATGTGTGAATTATTTAGGTTAAGCTAATGTTCAAAGGGGGAATTAAGGTGAGGGATAAGCATGAACGCATAATTGAAAGGATAAAGGCTCGCAGAATGCAGCTTGATTTGTCATATCAGGATTTGGCGGACAAAACTGGTATCAGCAAATCAACATTACAGCGCTACGAAAGCGGTAAAATTAAAAATTTGCCTATCGATAAATTGGAGATTTTAGCTGATGCCCTTGATACTAGCCCTGGCTATCTCATGGAATGGCAGGAGCCAAAAGCTATCACCAACGCTGAGGAAGCCATGACCTTTATTTTGCAGCAGCCTTCTCTAATGGCCTTTGGCGGCTATGACATCAAAAAGATGTCTCATGAGGATTTAATTAGCTTCGCCAATGATTTGCTCAGTCATTTAGAGGTGCTGAGCTACAAGTATAAAAAATAGTTATCTGTTGGGGGGAGTGTTCTTTGCAAGCTGAAGATATCATCCAAAGTGCTCTAGCATTAAGAAGTAGATTCAATACCCAAAACCCTTTTTTAATCGCTGATCAATTAGGGATTACAATCAGATATTCAAAGCTGAACAAAAATGCATCTCAAGGCTACTGTCTAAAACCACCAAATATACCACCAGTGATTATTTTAAACTCAAGTTTTGAGGATATGCGTTCCCAAGTAATCTTCTGTGCTCATGAGCTATGCCATGCTATTTTTCACGATGGGTCATGTAATCATTTTAACGATGACAACCTTGTACAACTACAGCAAGAATATGAAGCTAATCTCTTTGCTGTAGCTCTTTTGTTTGATCATGATGCCTTTAATATGAGTCTCTCTTCTATGAATAACTACATTCTTAAAGGGATTTTAAATGCCAATGTTAGATATTAACTACATAAATTGTCCCCAATAATGGCAGAATATCTCTTGAGTATGAAATTATAAAAAAGAGGTGTTTTGACATGGATCGACTTAGACAGCATATTCAAGATCTGCAGCAGGAAATCGACACTGTTAATCAATTATGTCAACAGATGAACCAAAGATTAAGCCAGATGGAAGCCATGGGGATGAATAGCGAACAAATTGGATTAGGCGCTGAGTTTCAACGTCTCTTCCAAATGACTGGCACCCCAGAGGTTGACAACCGAGAGTATGATTAATCTGCAAAAAAGGCTAAAGCCAACTTCTGGCTTTAGCCTTTTTTTGAGATGTAATACTATTTGGCGTCTAGGTTAAACT
>CAYVRD010000007.1:0-37761 GCA_964454195.1 uncultured Clostridia bacterium | reverse complement strand
GCTTTTCTATTATAGCATTTCTTTTATTTAGCTCCTCCATCACTTTGTATATATCATTAATTGGCTGAAAAACCACTACTGCTCCAGTAATATCTCCATCTACTATAATTGGTGAAGCATTTGATATTACTTCTACGTTTGATCCACCAACCTTGGCTCGATAGCCAAAAACTGATTCCTTGTTTTTTAAGGACCTGGCTAAAGCACCAAAGGGGGATACGGCAAACAAGTTTTTACCTATCCTCTCGTCCTCCGATATGCCTGTTACTCTAGTAAATGCAGGGTTTACGTATTTGATTATTCCATTGTTATCTACTACTTCAATAGATTCTTGTACAGAGCTTAAAACTGCAGATAACTCTCCCTTTATTCTCCTCAACTCTTCCTTTTCATCTATCAGTATTTGCACTAGCTGGGTGATATTTTTAAAGATCGACAGCTTTTTGTTATCTATTCCTTTAGCTGACAGAGCTATTTTTTCATGAGCATCTTGGGTGACAATTATTACATCAAAGTCATGGTTATCTAATAGTAGATCTATTTCATTATCATCATTAACTGTTATGCCAATAGCCTCCACTTGTTTCAACTGGGAAAAAAAGTTGACAAAGTGTTTACCTTCCTGTCTTAAGCCGGCCACACCTACTTTTATTTTGTCCACAAACAGTCACCTCTGAGCTTTCTATGATAGGGCACTAGGCATTTGGTATACTAGTTGGCTGGCCAGCACCGCCACATCCTCCGTATTAAAATAACAGGCTATCCTTCTGGGAAAGAGAACTGTAGCATTGGCGGGAAACTCATGGTCTCCAGACCATATTACATAGTATAGCTTCACCATAGGAAAAACTGTTAGGCTAATACTGACATCTCCATAGCTTTCTAACTGACCAGACCATTTGCTTGCTACCTTTTCCAGCAGTATTGGAGATTCCCCAAATATCTTTAAAAAGGGTTTGATTGTTCTACTGATAAAAGGGTTTAGGTACATTTCTCCACCGGGTAGCTCTTTATAAGAAATTAGTTCATCACCCTTTTCTATCTCATTACTATTGCAGGTAGCCATGTAGTGAATGATCAAGATTATCTCTTGTATAGTTAAACTCTTTTCTTTTGATACAACAGTTTTCTCTGTAACATTAACTGTTACTGGAAATCCCAGGTATTTGATATGGTAGGATGCGGTTGGTTTTTCATAGCTAGCTCCTGATAGTCTGCATACATCCTCCGGCTCTCTAGCTATCAGCTTTTCAAAAGCAACCTTTAAAGTGTAGTCTAGATTAAATTTGCTGTTTTTCCCTTCCACAGCATTCACTCCCTTAAATTGTTTAAAGCACCTTGAGCTAATGATGCTAATTTTATATAAAAATTTCTATATATATGAAATTCTATAATTTATAATAATATCCTTCATCAAACTTAAAGAGTTCGAGAAAATAAAAAAGCTGACTATAGTAGTCAGCTCAAATTACACTTACAAAAAAATAAACTAGTTATAAACTTTTGTGTAAATAATATTTATATCTTTTTTTGCTTTGATTAAATCAGTAAGTCCTTCCTTACTAAGAAATAGATACTCTACCTCTTCCCCTTCAATCCAAGTGGCCAAGTATTCCATAACACCAACCTCCTAGTTCTTTGTATACAATATTTCTTTACAGTTATAATAACATATTCTTATGATGTTGACAATATTTTTTATGGGTTTTTATCTATAGTATCTCCTAAACAAATCAAAGCCATAGGCAATAAGTAAGCCTGAATTTATATAGCCTAATAGGGATTCTATTAAGATAATGATTTGCATTAATGTACCTACAGGTACATAGTCTCCATATCCTAGAGAAAAATAGGTTACTGCACTAAAATAGATAAAAGTATTAAACTCATGCCAATATACAGGATTTCCTGTTTTTTGATGCATAATATAATTGTGGGTATCTACAGCTGTAAAAAACATTAGAATAATAGAAAAAATTAAGATGATTCCCATAAATGCAGTGGAAAGCAGTATCGATATTTTAAACAATAGCATTTCCTTGTTGTAGTGCTCTATTATAGTAAGCTTTATTAGTCCTTTCCACAACCAGGCATATACTGCACCGATTAGTCCCAATGAGCCAATAGTTCCTATGGCGTAGACAAGACTTATCATATTTTTCCCTCACCTTTTTAGTTAGACTCTATCTAAAATTATTAAGAAAATAAAAAAAAAGAACAACACCTAGTAATTTTGGCGTTGTTCTTATAGAAGTTATATTATCTCATTTCACAATTAAGTTCAGTTTGACTAGAAGTCTTATTATCAGGCACTAATACTAATCTGTTGCTTAATACTTTAATATAATTGATTTTTGGATCCTCAGTACCTTGTAGCTCTGCATTTTCCATTTTAAGCAACTCAACGTAATCTATTAAATCTTGGGTAATTCTTTCACCAGGACAAATTATTGGAATCCCAGGTGGATAAGCCATGATAGACTCAGCGCTTATTTCACCATTTGCGTCTTTAAATGGTATTGATTTGGTATCACTATAAAAGGCCTGCTGAGGTGTAACCGCAACCTCTGGTAGGTTTGGTATGGTAAATCCGTATTTAATCACATTGTTATTAGTTTTTCTCGCTGCAATTTCTTTTAAAGCATTTACAACCTTAATACCCGAGCCATAATCATCACCAATTGAGACTAAGAAAATAACATTGTACAAATCTGATAGCTCTACCTGGATGTTGTAGTCCTTGCGCAAAATCTTTTCTACTTCGTAGCCTGACAACCCCAATCTTTTTACATTAATTGTAACTTTAGTGGGATCAATGGCAAAGCAGCCTCTTCCGTTAATCAGCTTATCGTCTACCAGCTCTATTCCAGCAATAGTGCTTATTTCCTGGCGCATCCAATTGGCTAAGTCAATTGTTTTCTTTACTAGCTCCTGGCCGTAAAGAGCCATCTGTTTTCTAGAAAAGTCTAAGGAAACTAAGAGAATGTAAGAAGGACTAGTGGTTTGAGTAAGATTTAAGACAGCTTTTACTCGCTTAGGATCTATTAAGCCTTCATTTAGCAGCAGCATTGAGCTTTGAGTCATGGAACCAGCTAATTTGTGGGTACTTACAGCAGCTAAATCAGCTCCTGATTCCATAGCTGATAAAGGCAATGTGTCGTTAAAGGATAAATGGGCACCATGGGCTTCATCTACTAAAACAGGCACCTTATAGCTGTGAGCAATCTCTACTATTTGCTTAATATTTGATGCTACCCCATAATAGGTAGGGTTAATTAAAAATACCGCTTTAGCATCAGGATGATGTTGAAGGGCCAGGTCGACCTGTTCCCCAGTAATTCCCATGGCCATGCCAAAGTTTTCATTGATTTCAGGCTCTAGATATACTGGTATAGCTCCGCTTAAAATTAAGCCACTAATTGCAGATTTATGCACATTCCTTGGAATTATTATCTTATCTCCAGGCTGGCAAACAGCCATTATCATCCCTTGAATACCACAGGTAGTACCATTTACTAAAAAGAAAGCATGGTCAGCACCATAAGCGTTAGCTGCCAGCTGCTGTGCCTCAAGAATTGAGCTACTAGGATTGCATATATTATCTAAATCTTCCATGCAAGTCAAGTCAATATTAAAAATATTTTTCCCTAGGTATTCTTGCAGCTCTGGCAAGCCTTTGCCCTGCTTATGCCCAGGAACATGAAAAGGTATAGTATTTGTATTGACGTAATTTAAAACAGCATTAAATATTGGAGTTTTTTCATGTTCTTTTCGAAACATAGCACTCACCATCCTTTATTACACAATATGATTTATAAAAATACAATAAATACATTACACCATAAATGCTTTTATTTTGCAATATATTTTATCCCCTGTTTCAAAAAAATTTTTTAGTTCCTATTAGCTGCGAGCCCGGTGCTCAAGACTTCCTCTTGACGGCTACCTCTCCTGTACAAGGTCAAGCCTTTACACCCTAAATAATATGCTTGTTTGATTATTTCACATATCTCTTGGGGTGTACTTTCGTAAGGTAGATTGATAGTTTTAGATACAGCGTTGTCACAATACTTTTGAAATGCTGCTTGTATTTGCAAGTGCTTTATAGGCGGAATTTTTTCTGCAGCTGCAAATATTAGCTTATCCTGAGGACTTAGTAGGTCTAATTCTTCTATATCCCCATGCTGTAGTAAATAATGGCGAATTTCCTCAGCTTTAGAATAGCCATATTTTTCTGCCATCTTTTCTAAAAAATATCTATTGATTTCGATAATCCTTTTCCCTAATAGTTGCCTTTGGTATACTAAATTAAAGGAAGGCTCTATTCCTGAGGATACTCCTGCTATGCTACTAATAGTTCCAGTTGGGGCAATTGTAGTACATGTAGCATTGCGCATTGTCTTTCCCCTGTAGATACTTTCTCCTATATTTTTAAAGGAGCCCCTCTCATGGGCCAGCATACAGGAGGCGTTTTTAGCCTGTTCCTGAATAAACTTCATTAGCTTTTCAGCTAATAAGAGAGCTGGCTGGCTGCCATAAGGCAGCTCCATAAGCTGCAGCATATTGGCAAAGCCCATTACGCCCAGCCCAACCTTTCTGTTGCCCATTGTTTTATTTGCTATTTTTTCAATTGGATAATAGTTTACCTCCAAAACATTATCTAAAAATCTAATAGCATTTGTTACACAGGTCTTTAAACCATCCCAATCTATCTGTTTGCGTTCGTTGCTATAAAAGTTTACTAAATTAATTGACCCTAAGGTACATGATTCATAGGGCAAAAGGGGCTGTTCACCGCAAGGATTAGTTGTTTCAATATTCCCTTGAGTAGGCGTGGGATTGTACTTGTTAATTCGGTCAATAAATAAAACCCCCGGCTCCCCATTTTTCCAGGCATTTTCCCCAATAGCTGCAAGTATTTTTCTAGCTCTAACTTTCTCTTCTACAATTCCATCATATTTAAGCTCTACCCAGCCATCCAAAGCTACCTTTTCCATGAATGAGTCAGAAATTGCTACAGATATGTTAAAGTTGGTAAAGGTATTCTCTTGATTTTTACTTTCAATAAATTTAAGAATATCAGGATGGTCTACAGCTAAGGCTGCCATATTCGCGCCTGGTCTGATACCTCCTTGTCTAACCATAGTGGATGCTAAGTTAAATAGGTTCATCACTGCTATTGGAGATAGACTGTTGTTGTTGGAGGAACTACTAGAATATTTGTTTTCTGAGCTCAATTTGCTTAAGCTGAATCCTGTTCCACCACTATGGTTATGAATAACTGCCATATCTTTTAAGCTTGTAAATATATCTTCTATCGAATTCTCTATTGGCAAAACAAAACAAGCAGCCATCTGCCCCTGTTGTTTTCCTGCATTTAAGAGCGTAGGACTATTAGGCAAGAAATCTAGCTTAGTGAGCATTGCCAAAAAAATGTTGTAATAATGTATTACCTTTTCTTCGCTGTGGCAAAATCGGTATTCGGCCTCTGCAATAGTTTTAGCAACTCTTTGAAAAAGCTCCAAAGGAGTTTCCTGTATATCGCCACTTCTTTGAAGATATCTCTCTTTTAATATTGTCTCTGCTACAGGATTTAGCTGCATTCATAGATCTCCTTTACCAATTAAAAAACCATTCTAAGAGATTGTTAGGACGTTGTTCTGGCGGCTCCTGAGATGGTGGCACTACTCTCTGCCTAATCCTATGCCAAGGACATGGCTCAGTAGGTTCAGATCCCACTACAAAAGCTACCTGAATTGCACTGGGACATTGGGCCGTGGCCAACATGCCTGTATCACTGCAAATATTCGTATGTATTATGCCTTCAGGAACCCTAAACTCTTTAGCTGGTACATCTTGGTACCCTTTGGCAATAAAGTTTGCCCATATAGGAGCAGCTATACTTCCCCCACTAGCACCTACTGATTTAGCAAAATCATCGTATCCAATGTATACACCTGCTACTATATCTGGTGTATACCCAATAAACCAGGCATCTCTAAAGTCGTTGGTGGTACCGGTTTTGCCTGCACCAGGACGATTTATAATAGCAGCTACGCCTCCAGCAGTACCTCCAGGTTGTATTACTGCGGTCATCATATCTGTTAATATGTAGGCGGTCTTCTCATTTATAGCCACTTGAAGATTAGGCCTCTTTTCCATGATTACTCTTTGCTGCTGATCTCTAATTTCTCTAATAAAAATTGGCTCGGCTTTTACACCATTAGTAGCAAAGGTTCCATAAGCGCTAGTGATTTCTAAAGGGTTAACCTCTGAAGTACCTAAGGCTAGAGAAAGGAATGGCCTCAGTGGACTGTTTATTCCCATTCTCTTTGCATAAGCCGCTAGCTCTTCAGGAGTTATTTCCTTAACTAGCTTTGCTGCAATCACGTTACTGGAAACAGCTAAAGCTGTCTTTAGAGTAAAGTTTTGATTTGGAAAGGTTCTACCTCCAAATTCAGTTGGTTCCCATGTGTTTCCATTTGGTAGCTGGTAGGATACTGGCTCCCATTCTATTACAGAAGCACCTGTATACCCTCTATCTATAGCAGCAGCATATAAAAAAGGTTTAAATGCTGAACCGGGTTGCCTTCTAGCTGTCAATGCTCTATTCACTTGACTTCTAGAAAAGTTTCTTCCTCCTACCATTGCTTTTATATAGCCTGTGTTAGGATCTATTGCCACAAATGCCCCTTCTAATTCTGGATCCCAGTTAGCTAATCCCTCGCTAAAAGCCTGTTCAGCTGCCCTTTGCAGTTGGAGATCTAAAGTAGTATGAATTTCTAGTCCACCCCTATATAGTAAATCAGCCCCATCATCAAAGTTTTCTGTAACATATTCTATAACCATAGATGTAAAGTAGGGAGCTTGTCTAAACCTACCCCTTTCTTGGGCTAGGTTTAAATCCTTATCCAGTGCTGCAGCTGCCTCAGCCTCAGTTATTACCTCCAACTCAACCATTCTAGTTAGAACAGTTGACTGTCTAGCTTTTGCAGCTTCGGGTCTGGTAAAGGGAGAGTAAAAGGCTGGTCCTCTGACTAAGCCTGCCAAGATAGCGCTTTCACTTAGATCTAAATCTTTTGCAGATTTATTAAAATAGGTTTGGGCTGCAGTCTCGATACCATAAGCTCCATGTCCATAGTATATTAGATTGACATAGCGCTCTAGTATTTCTCTTTTAGTGTATTGACGTTCCAATTGTATAGTTAATAATGCTTCCTTAAGCTTTCTGGAGTAAGTTCGCTCGGGAGATAAAAATAAGACCTTGGCAGTTTGCTGAGTAATAGTACTGCCACCCTCCAAAGTTGTCCTTGCCCTCAAATTTCTTAAAAAGGCTCTAGCTATTGCTTGTAAATCTATGCCATGATGCTGAAAAAATCTGTGGTCTTCAATTGAAATGATTGCTTTTAAAAAATAGGGGGAAATTTCGTCTAAATTTACTGGTATTCTGTGCTGTTGCTCAAACACAGATGATATTACTTGCCCATTGATATCTAAAATAACTGAAGTAGCAGGCATTTCAGCTTCTGGCAATTCAATTAGTGCTGCGCAAGCTGCCGTCAATAAAATTATAATAATCATGGCTAAATATATCCACTTCGTTGCTTTCATATCTACCTCACACTCATTGTTTTCACTATATATTATGCCAATTCTTATCGCACATTAAACCAGGGTTCCTTTTATCCAGTATTATTCGCTTAACAAACTATTTTTCCCTTTCCTTTATTCTCCAGTATGGATTTTTTTAAATATGTAAGAATAAAAAAGACCCTTTTTAATTTAAAAAAGGATCTTAGGATTGAAACTAAGATAAATCAGGCTTACTTTTATTTGGATGGGAATAGTCCATGCCATCAATACTACACACACCGCACCCGAAACAAGGATCATTTGCTTTTTCATAAACTTTATGTCGACAGACTCCAACAATTTCTCTGTCCATAAAATTCCTCCTTATTTGATGATGGCTAAATGTTTGTCTTCTTACAATTTAGTTTTGCCTAATAGGAGTATTTCAATATAGTAACTGTTGGAGAAGGGAGTAAAAATTATATGAACAAGAATTATGCAAAGCTATGTTTTTTGTCGGTTTTATGTTGCTTTATTATTGTTTTCCTGAATCCTGGCTGTGGTATTCCTTCCAGGAAACCACTAACTCAGGAAGTATCAAAGGAGATAACTAGCTTAGTCAACAATTTTTTTGTATTGCTTGAACAGCCCTATGATGAAAACAATACTAGAGAAGCTCTTATGGCACTGATTGCCGATGAAGAGCTGAGAAATGCCATAGAAAAAAGCCTAGCTAAAAAGCCTAGGCTTACATTAGATTATGAACCAGAAGAGCTAAAAATTGAAATAGACCCTGGTTTTGTCACAAAAAATCAGTTAACTGCAAGCGTATCTGGAGAATTACCCCAGATAGGATTAAGTTTTGAAAATCACATATTTCACTTTATCAATAGGAATAATCAATGGCTTATTAATAGCTTTTAAGCCCTTTTTGTTGTCAAATGCTTAATATGTCTGATATCCTTCTCCACAGTAACCCGGTATACTTTGCACATTTGCACTATTCTTGATGTAGTGCGCTCACCTAATAGCTCATCTATCTCTTCCAAGTTAAGATTAGTGGTTATGATTGTAGGGAGCTTATGATTTAGCCGATAGTTAATGATACTATAGATTTTATTTTGGGTCCAAAGATTGTAGTTGTGAGCTCCCAAATCATCAAGAATTAGAATGTGAACATCCCGCAGCCTATTCATTAGCTGTAGCTCAGTATGCTCTGAGTTCTTATTAAAGGTTTCCTTGATTTCATCAAGCAAGTCAGGTACTACAGTAAACAGCACTTCCCTTTGATTTTCTAGGAGACTATTAGCTATACATGCGGCTAAAAAAGTCTTCCCGCTACCAACAGGTCCAGACAGCATCATGCCAGAGTTTTCTTTGTTTTGTAATATATCCTGCACGAATTTTCGGGCGGCCTGATAAGCTAACTCAGCCAGCTGTCTATAGGTGTATCTATTGGTCAGTGGATCCACAAGCACTGATGAATAATAATTAAAATCAAAGCTTCTAAAGTTAAAATCAATCATCTGCTTTGAAATGTTTGCAAACTTGAATTGATTTAAAAGGGATCTTTGCTTCACACATTTACACTGAGTAGCTAAGTCATTTTTTATAACTATACCCCGATCACCGCACAGGCTACATTGCCCAATTTCTCGCTTGCTATTCATAGTTCCTCACCTTTTATCCCATATATATATCTTTATACTTGCTGGTTGAATTTTTCTGTTTCTTATTTGTTTCAGTGGTAGGCTTTTTTTGTTCTTCTTTTTGTTGACCATATTTGTTTTCATATGCTATAACTTCATTAATGTTTCTAAAGTTCTTTCTTCGCCACTCTCGCAAAATTGAATCTACATACTTAAAGTTTAGCACTCCTCTCAACACTGTCCTTTTTAAAGCGCCCTTAATAAGACTATATTCGTATTTATCTATCTCAATCCATTCTCTTATTTGGTCACCCTCCATGGGAGTTAATAGACGTCCAAACTCTTGTTCAAACAGAGTATAAAGACTAGATGTTTCATCGTACCCAACTATTTGATTTTCAGCTGGTATATAGTTCTGCTGCCAAAACTGTTTTAAAATGCTTAGTAGTTTATTAAGCTGTAGCCTTCCCTCAAAGGTAATGATTCCTCGCTCTATCAGCATGGCTACACCCTTCTTAATATCCTCTTTACTGCTGCTCATTCGAATACAGAGCTCCTCCACATTTTGCTCTAGAGGCTTGTCTGTTTTTGCCACCATAAAATGAATCACAATCAAAAGCTGTGTATCATCTAATCCGATTTGGCGATAGCAATTTAATATCATGCTTGGCAGTACTATGTTTTCTGTCATTAGGTTAGTTGTAAAGATATATGAAAGGTCATTATTGCTTAGCATTATAAAATCCCCCCTAGGTCAATCCCAATCCTATTATATCATTAGGCTTGGATAATTGAAAGACGAGTAGTGTTTCTACCCTTTTCTCCAGAACCCAGGAATTAATAAAACTAGAATAGTATATATCTCTAATCTTCCTAACAGCATTAATACTGCATGGACATATTTGGCATGGGATGGTAAAAATGCAAAATTTTCAGCTGGTCCAACCTGACCTAAGCCAGGACCAATATTACCAATGCTGGCAGCCACTGCAGAAAAGGAAGTAATTAGATCATAACCTAGAATAGTCATGTAAATAGAGGCAAAAATAAAAAGAATTACATAAAGATAAAAGAAATGAAAGCTATTGGCTATTACTTCATTAGGTACCTGTTTATTGTTTAGCTTCAAACATAAAAAAGCTCGTGGATGCATAGCCTTTTTTAGTTCTAAAGACATTTGCTTAACCATGATCAAGTGCCTCCCAACTTTTAGTCCTCCACCAGTAGAACCTAAGCATCCACCTATAAACATCAGGAAAATGAGTATTCCTAAGCTACCAATAGGCCACATGTTATAGTCAGTTGTGGCAAACCCTGTAGTGGTGATAATAGAGATAACTTGAAAAAATGCAGCTCTAATAGAGTCAGTCCAAGTGTCGTATGTGTTAGTAGCTGCAAGCAAAATAGTAACTGCAGTTGCACAAGTCAATACAATAGCAGAGTAAAATCTAAACTCCTCATTTCTCCATAGCATTTTTAATGATCTTTTCTGTAAAGACAGATAATAAAGAGCAAAATTTGCTCCAGATAAGAACATAAATATGGCGATAGCCCATTGTACTGCTGGGCCGAAATAAGCTACGCTGCTATTTTTTGAAGAAAACCCACCTGTAGCTACTGTGCCAAAGGTATGGACTAGAGCATCAAAAAATGATAGACCTAGTAATAGTAAAATAATTAACAGCGATAGGGTCAAAGACAGATATACTCCCAAGAAAATTTTTGCAGTTTCGCTTATCCTGGGCTTGATTTTCTCAGTAACAGGACCAGGCACTTCAGCTTTCACAATTTTCATAGCTCCTATACCAAGCTGAGAAAGTAATGCCACATATAATACTACAATCCCCAACCCTCCAAGCCAGTGAGTTATACTTCGCCACAGCAAAATAGCTTGGGAATTCTGTTCAATATCAGTCATTACACTTGCTCCGGTTGTAGTAAAGCCAGACATGCTTTCAAAAAAAGCATCAGCGAAGCTATAAAAGGTGTCTGCAAAATAGTATGGAAGGGCACCAAAAAAAGCTGCCCCTGTCCAGGCTAATGCTACTAAAATAAAGCCTTCTCGATAGCGCACATCACCGGTAGGCTTGACAAATAAAAATAACATGAGTCCTATAGAAATAGTTATTAGGCAACTAATTAAAAAAGGCATAATAACTCCTTCCCCATATATTAAGTCCCAAAATAAGGGAAAGGTCATGGATATTCCTATAATGATTATTAGCTTGCCTAGTATATTTCCTACAAGTCTAAAGTTCATATTGTTCTCCTATAGGTTAATTAAGAAAATTATAGAATTTATTTTGAAAAAAACGCTCTACTAATTTTGCTGCCTCAGGCAGGGCAAATACCATAACTTGATCACCTACTTGAATGCAGTCATCTCCAGTGGGAATTATTACTCTATCATCTCTTAGGATAGCACCGAGAATTGCTCCTTTGGGAAATTTTAACTTATTTAATGGTATATTGGCGTAAGCATATTTTTCTGAGACAATCAATTCTATTACTTGAGCTCTGTCTCCTTCCAGCAAGGTAATAGCTACAACCTTTCCCTGTCGGATATATTTAAGAATAGCTGCTGCAGTCATCATTCTAGGAGCTATAGCCACATTTATTCCCACCTGCTCAATAAGGGAAGAGAAATCGGACCTACGCACTTGACAAATTGTCTTTGCTACTCCTAAGTTTTTTGCAATAAGAGAAACCAAGAGATTCACTTTGTCGTCACTAGTCACAGCTATAAAAACATCTGCTTGTCCCACATGCTCATCCCTTAAAAACTCAGTATCTGTGCCATCACCATGTAAAATAATACTCTTACTTAATCCTTTGGCAAGAGCTTCACATTTGTTAAGTTCCTTTTCTATTATCTTAATTGTTTTTAAGTAGGGATTATGCTCCTCTAATCTTTTAGCTAGGTAATAGCCAACTCTTCCGCCACCTAAAATAACCACATTTTCTACATGGCCCCGCTTAGTTCCCAAAAGAACCTCAACCTTTTCCATATCGTTCGTCTTAGCTAGTACAAATATTAAATCGCCGGCTAAGATAGTTGTGTCTCCTGTTGGAATTATTATTTGATTTTTGCGCAAAACGGCTGCGATTAGAAAGGGATGTTTTATATTAAAGTCCTTGAGCTTTTTATTAACTAAATGGAACTTATCTGACACAACCAGCTCTAAAAGCTGAACTTTACCTTCTGCATAATACTCTACATTAACAGACTCTGGAACATCAATTATTTTTGATATTTGCAGAGCTGTAACTCTCTCAGGATTTATTATTAAATCAATCCCTAAGTAGGAGTTTGACGCCTGCTCAGCCCCTACATACTCGGGATTTCGTACTCTGGCAACTGTCTTTGTAATTCCATACTGCTTAGCAATGATGCAGGCAATTATATTTAGCTCGTCAGATTCGGTTACTGCTACCACCATATCTGCGTCCCTAACTCCAGCTTCTTCTAAAATTTGTACACTAGCTCCATTACCTTGAATAGTCTGAACGTCTAAATGATCCTGGATTACTTTCCGACGTTCCTCGTTCTTCTCTATAATTATTACATCATGCTCCTCTTTAACTAACATTTGAGCTATGCTATATCCTACTTTTCCCGCTCCTATAATTATGGCGCGCATGCTCTCTCACCTCAATTTTTATAAAATGGGCAATTGTGAAAATAAGCAAGAAAAGATAAAGAGCAATGTCTCTCTTTATCTCAATTAGACGAACTACTAGTTATTATTATACTCTTGAATTAGCTGCAATTTCTCTTGTCTATTTTTTTTTCTTAAGATAATTTCCCTTTTTAACGCGGCGGATTTATCTGCCACTATTTCAAAATAAACTAGCTCTAATGGGAGTCTCCCTCTTGTATACTTAGCTCCCTTACCAGCTTGGTGGGTAGCGATGCGCTTAGCTAGGTGGTTTGTAATACCCGTGTAATAGGTGCCATCTCTGCATTGTAGCATATATACATAGTAGCTGATTTCTATTACTCCTCCTTAGATCTTCGCAGCAGTTGCCTAATTTCTTCTACTCTATCAAATAGGCTCTGTAGTTCATTATGAACATTCAGTTTCTCCTGCAAAAGCTGTAGCTCTTTATTAAGGCTAGCTAATTTTACTTCAGCAACTTCTAAAGGATTTTCAGCAAGAGATCCAATTAGCTCTACCACATCTAGTCTATTAGGAATAACGGCAGGTACTCCAATTTCCTGAATGACCAATTGGGCCAGCTCTTCACAATTTTTTTCTTCTCCATGCACCACAAATATCTTCTTGGGCTTTTTAATAAATCCTTTTATCCAACTTAACAGTGTGTATTGGTCTGCGTGAGCAGAGAATCCTTCGATGCTTACTATGCGAGCCCTAACCCGAATTTCTTCACCATGAATACGCACAGTTTTTTCCCCATCAAGTATTCTGCGGCCTAGGGTTCCAATGGCTTGGTAGCCAACAAATAAAATAGTGCTCTCTTTGCGCCATAAATTATGCTTTAAATGATGCTTAATTCTGCCAAAGTCGCACATTCCACTGGCAGATATAATTATTGCTCCACTGTTTATCCTATTTAATTCCATTGACTCTTCTGCTGTTCTGGTAAATTTCAAGCCAGGCAAACTAAAGGGACAATTGTTATTTCTGGCAGCCATCTCCTTTGTAGCTTTATCAAAGTACTTTTCGCTTTTACAAAATATTTCAGTAGCGGAGATAGCTAAAGGACTATCTACAAAAATATTGAGATTTTTTAAATAACCCTCATGCTCTAGTTGGGATAAATAGTAGAGTAAATCTTGGGTTCTTTCTACTGCAAAGGCTGGAATAATTAAGTTGCCTCGAGCAGCCTTTGTTTCTTCAATTATTTTTAAAAGCTGCATTTTTTTATCATCAAATTTATCTCTTACTCTAGCTCCATAAGTAGACTCTATTACTAGATAGTCAGCCTCATTGATAAACACAGGATCTTGGATAATTGGCTGATTGAAATCACCTATGTCACCAGTAAACACCACTTTAGTCTTCTTTCCATTCTCTTCAACCCAAATCTCAATGATAGCCGAACCTAATATATGTCCGGAGTTTTGTAAGCTAACCCATACCCCAGGAGCGGGAGATATCTGTTGCCCATACTCTAGTCCCACAAAATGCTCTAGAGCTTTTTTAGCATCACTTTCCGTATAAATTGGTTCTAGCAGGGGTTTTCCTGCCCTTAGATTCTTCCTGTTCTTTCGCTCTACCTCCATCTCCTGAATAAATCCACTGTCAGGTAGCATTATTTTACATAGCTCGACAGTTGCTCCTGTACAGTAAATCTTCCCTGAGAACCCTTTCCTGACTAGCTTAGGAATTAAACCGCTGTGATCAATATGGGCATGGGACAATATCACAAAATCTATATCGGCTGGATCAAAGTCAAACTCTCCGTAGTTCAATTCTCTCAATTCTTTTGTTCCTTGGAATAACCCACAATCAATAAGAAATCTAAGCTTTTCTGTCTCTAACAAAAATGAAGAGCCAGTAACTGTGCGCGCAGCCCCTAAAAACTTTATTTTCATAAATGGTCCCCCGCTCCTTATGTTGTCTTTTATTTACATCTTACGACAAATCGCTCCATTCTGTCCATTGCTTCTTTTATATTTTCTAAGGATGAAGCGTAAGAGCAGCGAATATGACCATTACCTCCAAGACCAAAGGCACTGCCCGGTACAATTGCTACCTTTTCTTCGTTCAAAAGCTTTTCGGCAAATTCCTCTTCTGTTAAGCCCGTTTTTACAATGGATGGAAAAACATAAAAAGCTCCTTCCGGCATATGACAGTCTAATCCCATTTCATTTAATCTAGCTACTATATATCTTCTCCGCTGGTTATACTGATTTACCATCTTCTTAACTTCTTCGTCCCCAGTTTTTAGAGCCTCTAAAGCTCCCATTTGAGCAGTAATAGGTGCGCACATTATACTGTATTGATGTATTTTCACAATAGCATTTATTATTTCCTCACTAGACATAGCATAGCCGATCCGCCAGCCAGTCATGGCATAGGCCTTAGAGAATCCATTTAAAACTACTGTTCGGTTATACATCCCCGGTAGCTGAGCAAAGCAGATGTGATTGCTATCATAGGTTAATTCTGCATACACTTCGTCAGATATCACCAATAAATCATGCTTTTCCACTACCTTGCTCAAAGCTATTAGCTCTTTCTCTGTATAAGTAGCTCCAGTAGGATTATTTGGATAACAAAGTATTATAGCCTTAGTTTTATCAGTGATGTGCTGCTCCAGCATTTCAGGAGTAAGCTTAAACTGAGTCCGGGCAGTAGTTTCTATCGAAACCGGTTCACCATCTGCCAACACTACACAGGGCTTGTAGGATACGAAACACGGCTCAGGTATCAATACTTGGTCTCCCTTTTCCAGAACGGCTCTAAAGACAATATCGATTGCCTCACTTACTCCAACAGTGACTAAAATCTGTTTTTCTGGATTGTACTCTACACCATACTTTTTATAGGTATGCTTAGCCAACTCTTGGCGTAGCTCTAGTAAACCATAGTTTGAGGTGTACATTGTGTAGCCCTTTTCTAATGAGTACAAGCAAGCCTCTCTAATGCGCCAGGGGGTAACAAAATCCGGCTCTCCCACTCCCAGGGAAATTACCCCTTTTGTATTAACAACTAAATCAAAAAATTTCCTAATCCCTGATGGTGGCAGATTTCTCACCTTTTCATTAATAAATTGCCTACTCATGGACTTACCACCAATCTTCTATCTTTTTCTTTATCTTCAAAAATTACGCCGCTTTCCTTGTACTTTTTGAGAACAAAATGGGTTGCAGTGCTCTGTACATAGTCGATTGTAGCCAGCTTTTCAGCAACAAATAAAGCTACATCCTTCATAGATTTACCCTCTACGGTGACAGATAGGTCATAGCCACCTGACATTAAATAGACAGATGTTACTTCAGGGAATCGATAGATTCGTTCTGCTACTGTATCAAAGCCTACTTCTCTTTGAGGCTGTACTTTTACATCTATCATGGCAATTACACTATCCGAATTGATTTTTTCCCAGTTAATAATAGTAGAATATTTAAGTATTACTTTATGGTCCTCTAATTCTCTAATAGATAATACTACTTCCTCTTCTCCCTTGCCCAATAGTAAGGCAATTTCCTTTACATCCAACTTGCTGTTTCCTTGTAGTAACTGTAAAATATCTAGTTTAAGCTGATCCATTATCCTTCCTCCTTTAGTATATAAAAAATAAAACCTTCTCATCCCCAACAAGGGACGAGAAGGTTTTCCCGCGGTACCACCCTATTTAACCCGTTAACCAGGTTCACTCACAATAGTAACTAGTCTGTTAACGGTGACTATCCGAACTGATCTACTTAAGTTCAATCAGCCTTCTCTAAGGGGGCTTCCAACATTTAAGCTGTGTTGACTCTCACCACCCGTCAACTCTCTGAAACAGCTAGAACATCGTAATTGTCCTTATCATTGAAGTTTAACATATCTATTATTAAAAATAATTTTACAATAAATCAAGCTATAATGTCAACTAGAAACTGTAAGTATTATTTTTAGAGTTTAATGTTTTCATATTCAAATATTTTGTTTTCCCAGGTGCGAATTTTTATTTTATCTTTTCCGTAAGAAACTAGATACTCAGGTAGCATTGGTGTTTTTCCGTGTCCTCCAGGAGCATTTATAATGTAGGTAGGAATTGCTAGACCACTGGTATAACCCCGCAGATGTTCCATTATTTCCAGCCCTTCTTCCACATTAGTCCAGAAGTGTTTAGTTCCTGTTACTGCTTTGGCATGGAATATATAATAGGGTCTAATCCTTACTTTTAACAATTCGTGATTCAACTTCTTCATCACGTGCGGGTTATTGTTGATTCCGTTTAATAATACTGCCTGATTACCCAGCTGGATCCCCGCCTTAGTCAATCTGTCACATGCTTCTTTAACCTCTGGAGTGATTTCAGCTGGATGATTAAATTGGGTGTTGAGATAAATGGGATGATGATTCTCTAATATTTTGCAAAGCTTAGGCGTTATCCGTTGGGGCAAGGTAACTGGTGTTCTTGTTCCCAAACGCTTTATTTCAACATGAGGGATGGAGTCTAGCTCAGTTAATATCCAATCTAACTGGCTATTAGATAGCATAAGGGCATCTCCACCTGTAAGCAACACATCTCTAATCTCTTTGTTCTTCCGCACATACTCTATTGCCTTAAGCAAATCCTTACTAGATGTCATCCGATCAGTTTCTCCGATATTTCTCCGCCTCTGGCAATGACGACAATACATGGCACACTGGTTAGTTGTATTAATTATCAGTCTATCTGGATATCTTCTAGTAACTGCAGGAGCTGGCTGGGTATATTCTTCCCCCATTGGGTCATCCTTACCTAACCCATCATCATCTAGCTCGTGGATACATGGAATTGCCTGCCTACGTACGGGACAATTAGGATCATCTGGATCCATTATACTGGCGTAGTAGGGTGAAATAGCCCAGCGAAATTTTTCTCCAATATTGTCAATATCTTCAGTTTCTTGCTTTGTCAAGTCAATTATTTTCCCAAGAGCTTCACTAGTTCTAATGCGATTCCTCATTTGCCATTTCCAGTCCTGCCAATCGTTTTCATTACCTCTAAATAGCTTTAGTATCTTTTCCTTCATGATATTGTTTCGCTCTAGGTTAGTATATCCTGTTGGAATGCTATCCTTTTCTGCCAAATAATCAACTATTCTTCCCTTTAACTCCTCAGCCCTCTGTTGAGCAATCTTCATCTTCTTTTCACTATTAGGCATAGTTTAACCTCCTAAAAAAGCAATCTAACTACTTTTGTTTCCTGTATACATTGTAACAAAGAAATACATGTAATACTACCTAATATACCAGTTTTTATAGCAAAAAAAGCAAGAGATTATTCTTAAGAGCTATCAAGTAGCTCCTCAGAATAGTCTGTTGCTTTTTTAGGTTTCTAATTCACTTGATAATTTGGGGATTCTTTAGTAATTGTCACGTCATGGGGATGACTTTCCTTTAAGCCTGCACTGGTAATTTGCATAAAGGTAGCATTATGTCTAAGCTCATTAATATCCTTAGTTCCACAATAGCCCATTCCTGACCTTAGGCCTCCTACTAGTTGATAAATAGTTTCACTGAGTGGCCCTTTGAAGGGTACTCGACCTTCAATGCCTTCTGGAACTAATTTTTTGTTGTCTTCTTGGAAGTAGCGATCCTTGCTACCCGCCTTCATTGCCCCTATAGAGCCCATACCTCGGTATACCTTAAAGCTGCGTCCCTGATATATTTCAGTTTCGCCAGGGCTTTCTTCAGTACCTGCCAGTAAGCTACCTATCATTACAGCGTTTGCACCTGCTGCTATAGCTTTAGTTATATCCCCAGAGTATTTAATTCCCCCATCGGCTACAATAGATACGCCCATTGAGTCGGCAACAGCTACGCAGTCCATAATAGCAGTTACCTGGGGTACTCCGATTCCTGCTACTACTCGGGTTGTACATATTGAACCAGGGCCGATACCTACCTTGACAATGTCAGCACCTGCTTGGATTAGAGCCTTAGTTGCTTCCCCTGTAGCCACATTCCCAGCCATAATTGCCAGGTCTGGGAAAGCATCCTTAACTATCTTCACCGTATCAATAACACCCTTACTATGGCCATGGGCAGTATCAACGGTAATTACATCAACACCAGCCTTAGCTAAGGCTGCAACTCTATCCATGGTGTCGCTGGTCACCCCTACCGCTGCGCCTACCAGCAATCTGCCCTGCTTGTCCTTGGCAGAGTTGGGATACTGGCGAGCCTTCTCAATGTCCTTAATGGTAATTAAGCCAGCTAAATTGAAGTTGTCGTCTACTAAAGGTAGCTTTTCCACCTTGTGTTTTTGAAGGATTTCCTTTGCCTGCTCTAGAGTGGTTCCCACTGGAGCCGTAATCAAGCCTATACTAGTCATCACGTTTTTAATTGGTTGCACATAGTTTTTCTCAAAACGCAGATCTCTATTGGTGAGGATACCTACAAGCTTTTTTCCTTCAGTAATTGGCACACCTGAAATATGATATCTTTCCATTAGAGCTAGGGCGTCTGCAATTTTATGGTCAGGAGATAAAAATATGGGATCTGTTATAACTCCATGCTCTGACCTTTTAACCTTGTCCACCTCAGACGCCTGCTCTTCAATAGTCATGTTTTTATGAATAATACCTAGTCCACCTTCTCTAGCTATTGCTATGGCCATTCTGCTATCGGTAACCGTGTCCATTCCTGCACTGAGAATGGGAACGTTGAGAGTAATAGAGTTAGTTAACACTGTTTTAGTACAAACATTATTTGGCAATACCTCTGAATAAGCAGGCACTAATAAGACATCGTCAAAGGTTATGCCCTTTTTTTGGATTTTGTTATCCCACATAATCATTCACCTCTCTAGTTTTTAACGCCCATTATAGCATAGGGAAAAAATTATTTCTAGATAGATTTTAAAATTAACCTAGATTAATTTAGCATTTGTAATTTTTATCTTACAAATACTCGGACCTGCCCATTTGTCATCCAGTATCTAAGCTTGCTTATCAGTAGCTGGCGATAGTATTTTCTGGTAAAGGGTAATAAAAGGGAAAATCCAAATATGTCTGTCAAAAGGCCTGGAGTTAGGAGTACTAGCCCACCTGCCAAAATGAATAGTCCGTCAATTAGATGCTGTCCTGGCATTTCCCCTCGAGCCATGGATAGCTGCACATTACGCAAAACTAAAAAGCCCTGAGTTTTAGCTAGAAACACACCGATAATGCCCGTCACAAATATCAATGCGATGGTATAGACCGTACCAATAAGCTTGCCTAGCTCAATTAAAACCAAAAGCTCAATTAAGGGAATGCCTATAAAAAGAAGAATTAGCTTGCCCACTTTTCAACCTCCTTTATGCCAACTATTTTATCACTACTTTAGCTAGAAACAAAGAAAAAAACGACCTGTTGTCGTTTAATTTTCCCAAATAGCTATAGTTGATATACTCTAGTATAATCTACTCTAAATGATTGGTATCATTTAAAAGGGCGATAATAGGCTTTCTATCGTAAAAATCTATGATATTCACCGCAGTGTTATCCTGCTTTATGGCCCACATTTTTTTTAAATCTATTTCCAGTAAATTGCAGATTATAGTCCTAATAGTTCCTCCGTGGGAAACAACTAGGATATGCTCATCTTGGTGCTCATCTAACAGCTTTTCTACAACATTGTTTGCCCTAATAGCTAAATCTTTAAAGTGCTCTCCTTTAGGTATTTGTAGGTCTACGGGATTGTAGAACCACTGGTGAGCCAAATCGCCGTATTGCTCCTTTATTTCTTTATAGGTCAATCCCTCCCATTCTCCAAAATGCAGCTCTCGCATCAAGGGGTCTTTATTTACTGTCAGCTGATGGTGCTTTGCTACACACTGGGCTGTCTGATATGCTCTAGACAAATCACTGGCGTAGATTGCGTCTAGCTTTACCTTGGCCATCCTTTTTCCCAGCTGCTCCCCTTGACTTAAGCCCTTATCACTCAACTCCACATCTGTATGACCCTGGTATCTGGATTCTAAGTTCCACGTAGTCTCACCATGGCGAACTAAATAAAGTCTCAATTAATAAACCTCCTTTAACTGCTCTGCAATAGCTGCTAATACCAATTGATTGCTTTCCCGCTCTCTAATAGCTAGCCGAAAATATTTCTCTGACAGTCCAGGAAAATTACGGCAGTTTCGAATTAGGATTCCCTTTTTCGCCAGGCTTTCTGCAAGAATATCCGCATTCAAAGAAGGATGGGTAATCTTTACTAAAATAAAGTTTACCTGGGGCTTAAAGGGCTTTAATCCATTTATATTACTCAAGCTACTGTACATGTATTCTTTCTCCTGACCAATCAGCTCTTGTGTCCGAGCTAAATATATCTCATCCTGTAACCCTAACACTGCTGCCAGCTGGGCAAAGCAATTCACATTCCACGGATCCTTAGCACCCATCAGCTTTTGTATTAGCTGCTTATTGCCCAAGCCAAAGCCAATTCTTAGCCCCGGTATTCCTAATATTTTAGTTAAGGACTGGAGAATAAATAGGTTTTGGAATTTCTTTACCTGATCAGCTAAAGAAAAATCAGAGCGATTAGGGATAAAGTCCATAAAGGACTCATCAATTATCAGCAGTACATTGTTTGCTGCGCATTTGTCAGCAAGATATATCAGCATGTCCTTGGCAAAAAGATTGCCAGTTGGGTTGTTGGGATTACATATAAATAGCATCTGACAGCTAGACAATTTGGCACATAGGGCATCAACCGGTAGCTCCCAGTTTCTTTCTTCTTGTAAATACACCATCTCTACCTCAGCCTGCACACTTTTTGCAGCCAAGCCATATTCGGAAAAGGTTGGTACAGGATATAATATTGCTTTTGGACGTAGGTGGGCGTGTAGCAGGTATATAAGCTCTACCGCTCCGTTGCCCAGTATTAAATTATCTCTATGAACACCATAATACTTTTCTATTTCATTGTTTAGCTGATGATAGGAAGGATCGGGATATCGGGTAACCATCTGTAATTGGCTAAGCATTTGATTTTTCAGGTCAGTAGGATAACCAAGGGGATTAATGTTTGCACTGTAGTCAATAATTTGATCCTCTGGAATATTTAGCTCTCTAGCAAAGTAGCTCACGTTTCCGCCGTGATTATGTAGCTGTTTCAATATGCTTCAACTCCCGTTAGTTCTTCAAAAGACTCTCCAGTACTGATTCCACCACAAGTAGTGTTTAAAAAATGTATGTGCTGAATACCTGGAAATCTATTTATTAGCTGACTGGATAACCTCTTGTCACAGCCCTTCCTCTTATCGTAAAGAATACCTATGGTAGTCCCACTGTGGGCAATACAAATCCCTAGGGCGTTGTAGCTCAAGCTCAGAGAATATATTTCCTCTAGAAATGGCTTGAATAAGATATTCTGATGGGCAAGGGCTGAGATAGTAGCCCCTTCAGCCACCTTTTGGGGGCAGCCTTCTCTTATGCCCTGCCTAACTAATTGCATAGCATGGTAAACCTGCTGTTCCTTCTCCCTATTCTTTTTGGTTAGATCAGCCTGACTGTTAAAATCCAAGGTATCAATGGTATTATTAAACTCAATAGCTAGCACCTCAAGGGGCACTGCCGGACCTATGCTCTCCATTATTGTGCCCTGAAGATGATCAAAGATTGCCAATCCAGGCAAAAAAATGCTATCCGTTGGTTCAATTGCCAAGGCTAGGTTTGCAATCTCCCTATAGCTTAGCCTTTTATTGAAGCAAGCTGCAGTGCTGGAGATAGCTGCTATAATATCTGCAGAGCTGCTAGCCCACCCCTTACCTACTGGCAGCTGGGTTTCCACCTGTACAACTGCACCAAAGCCCTGTATCTGCAAAAAATCAAGGGTCGCAGCCACAGCCTGCTGAACCTTAGTGCACCAGCTAGGGAAAACCAAAATCTCCTGATGCTCCTTGGTCAGTCGAACAGCTACACTGCTATAGCGATCTATTGGAAAGCTTATTAAAAAGTTGCAGTCTCCTGTGGTTCCTTGTACTAGCTCGCCACAGGTTCCTGGCACTCTAGCCTGTGCCCTCATTTTAATCACTCCAGCTAATATATTTTTTAGCTCAGCATGAACAGGGTTAATAGGAATATCACTTCACTAAGCTCGATTACTGCTCCATAGGTATCACCAGTAAGCCCATCTATTTTCTTGACTATGCTGTTGTTGATAATGAATACGGCAATAATTGTTGTAAGTAATCCCAGCAGACTATATAATCCTCCAAACAAAATTAGCAGCAGCCCTATGAGCACTCCATTGATTATAAAGGATTTATGATGCTGGTGGGCTAAAAAAAGCTTTCCCAAACCCCTTTCTCTGCCATAATTCCAAAAGGCCATAGAATAAATTACTAACCACCGAGCAACTATTGGCATAAAAAACAATAGAAGTCCAGCCTTTAAAGGACTAATACTCACAAATAAGCTAAATTTCAGAAGTAAAAGGCAGATAACTGCCCATACACTGTGCCCACCTACCCGACTATCCTTCATTATGGCCAGCATCTGCTCTTTATCTCTGGCAGACATCAGACCATCTACTGTGTCCATAAATCCGTCTAAGTGCAGTCCGCCAGTAATTAGGATATTTACACTTAAAAGGATTGCCCCTACTACCATTGGGGGAAGATAGCCTGACAGTAGCTGATAGGACAGCATTAATATAGCTCCAATAACCATACCCACAGCAGGATAATACTTCACACTATTTGAGAAGTTATGCTGCTCATTAAACTCTATTGGTGGTATTGGTATTCTAGTCATAAATTGCAGGGCTATTAAAAAGTTCATATCTTTCCTTCTTTCTCCTTATAAAGAGAGCAATTATATAAAAAGCTTTCTGCCAGCTTATGGTTTCCGCGCCAATGCAGGTGGAGGTATGAGGCTACTAAGTTGGCTTGGTTAAACCCTTCCTCTACCCACTGATTTTTTCTAGAGTTAAATATCTTAAATGCCCAGGGATAATCATCTGACAGGTTAATCAGGTCCGAATAGTGAAATTCATGGCCTTTAATTGGACTCCCTGCATCACCTAGCACTGAGAGGCCTTGAATATGCCCTGCTCGATACCCTAAGCCAACTAGCTTTTTTTCCATTTTAGCATCAGCGGGAATAAGGTTTACCATGGGATAGTATGCACCGGAAAAAGAAAAAATCCCTCTACATAAATACATGTATCCCCCACACTCTGCATATATGGGCATGCCTTTGGCATGGGCTGTCCTCAGCTCCTGCTGGATGCTTTTATTTGCCGACAGCTCCTCTAAGTACAGCTCAGGAAATCCACCGCCAATTATTATACCACTTACGCCTTTAGGAAGGGCTTGGTCTTCCATGGGGCTAAACTCTATCAGCTCAGCTCCCTTCTCCGCTAATAAAGCTAAGCTATCGTGATAATAAAAGTTAAATGCCTTATCCTGGGCAATAGCAAGCTTGATGGTTTTAGATCTTAATGGATGTTGCTTAGGGCTAGCGTGATGGGCTCCTCCCTTTTTGGCTATGCTTAATAGCCCTTCCATATCCAACTGGGCTATCACCTGTTGGAATATTTGCTGACGAGCCCTTTGATCCTCTTGATTTTCTTCCGCTGATGGGATTAAGCCTAAATGTCTTTCCTTAAGCTGTAAATCACTATTTCTTTTTATATAGCCGATAACAGGCACGGGAAAATCTGCAAAGGCATCCTGGAGAATTTGCTGATGACGTTGGCTACCTATATTATTTAGTATTAAGCCAGCCACATCTATTTTTTCACAGAAATCCACATATCCCTTAGCCATGGCCACTGCACTGCGTGCCATGCCTCGTGCATCTATTACTAGGATAACTGGACAGCCTAAAATGGCTGCCACCTCCGCACTGCTACCTTGGTTTGAGCTGCTCTCCCAGCCGTCAAAGAGACCCATAACTCCCTCAATCACAGCAATATCCTTGCCTGTAGAGTATTTGCTGTAGGCTTCTACTACTGCTTCCTGGGAGGTTAAAAAGGTA
Source organism: uncultured Clostridia bacterium (assembly GCA_964454195.1). Lineage (GTDB taxonomy): Bacteria > Bacillota > Desulfitisporia > Desulfitisporales > JAWSUQ01 > CAYVRD01. The sequence goes on along the minus strand of CAYVRD010000007.1, from coordinate 12,903 downwards.
TCTAGGTTTATGGAAAAGCTGCCAGTGACAGCAGCATGATGGCTGGGATCAATATAATCGGGTCCAACCTTAAAGGGCTGAACCTGATACCCTTTCATTGTCAGTCCGGCCATAATGCTTAAGGAAATTGTGGTTTTGCCTACACCAGACTTGGTTCCAGCAATCATAATTCGCGGTAGGTGCATGGTTTGCCCCCCTGTTCTTTTATAGCAGTGCAAGAATTAGTAAAGCTAAAAAACTAAAAATGAAAAGGGCGTAGTACATTAAGGTAACTGTAGCTTTGATATGTTGAGCTTCAATATCCTTGCCTGACTCTCCCATATAAGCGCGAAATTGGGGCTGTCCAAAATAGCTATTTAAGCCTCCTAGCCTAATTCCTAAGACTCCAGCCACTACCGATTCTGGAATACCACCATTGGGACTGGGGTGCAAATGGGCATATTTTCTCCATGAGCTTAGCCCTTGCTGCCATGATAGCCTGAGCAGCATACTGGATACTATTAGGCATAGGCCTGTAATTCTGGCCGGTATGTAATTTGCCACATCATCAAGCCTAGCTGCAAAGCGACCATAATGTAGATATTTTTCGTTTTTATAGCCAATCATTGAGTCTAGTGTATTTACTGCCTTATAGGCCATTGCCAATGCTGGACCTCCTAGCAAGCCATAAAAAAGGGGCGCAATAATGCCGTCTACTGTATTTTCCGCCACTGTCTCAATGGCACCCCTTGCAATCTCCGACTCTTCAAGGTCCTGGGTATCTCGGCCTACCACGTGGGATAAATAGTGTCGAGCTCTACTCAAATCCCTTTCCATCAGGGGAGTATATATGGCCAGGGCCGCCTTTTTCAAGCTGGTAGTGGCAATTGTGGTGGAAAAAATCCAGGTTGATACCAGTATGCCTAACCAGTAATTAATATGAAAAGAGGCTTTAATAGCCAGATAGGCTACTCCATAGGATAAACCTACAACGATTAGGGTGGTAATAGAGCCGGCAATAAAGCGAACACCAGGCGTACTAGACAAGGGATAAAGAAGCTGCTCTAGCCTTTCTATTAGCCTTCCAATGTAGACTACGGGGTGAGTTAGGTAATCTGGGTCACCTATCAAAAGGTCAATAAATATTGCCCCAATAAAAATAATGAGCAGACTAGTCATGGGAATACTTCTCTAATATGGCATATAGCTTATCCATATCTAAATGTTGACGAACATGGCTGGCTAGTCTATCATATGCCTGCTCTTTTGCCTTAAAATATCCAATCCCTGTGGCATCTAGCTCATCCCAGGCTTTTAAGGAGCGCAAATTATTGAGAAATTGTCTCCGAAATATATCATCATCAAAAATTCCATGCAGGTAGGTGCCAATTACTAAGCCATTGGCGCTTACAGCCCCATCTATTAGCTGTGTGCTGTCTCCCGCCACTGGTTGTATTTGGGCCAGGCTGGTTATCTGTTCTGAAAAGGTGCTTTGTCCCATATGAATTTCATAGCCAGTCAGGCTTAGTCCCTTACATTTCTTTAATAGATGCCCTGCCTCTGTCAGCAGAACTCCCGTAACCTGTCTTGTTATTTTTTCCTCTGCAAAAACTGTCTTAATAGGCAATAAGCCTAGTCCTGGCAAGCTGCTTATAGCTGATGTTTCCACAGAAAAGGGATCTGTTAAATAATCGCCTAATATCTGATACCCACCACAAATACCCACCACCGGTGTCCCTAATTCAGCTAATTTTTTTATGCCATAGGCTAGTCCAGAGTGGTATAAAAACAGCAAGTCTTCTAATGTATTTTTGCTGCCAGGGATAATTATTAAATCGGGCTGACCAAGCTTTTCATACTCCTTTACATAGCGCAGGGCTACGTCCCCTTCTTCGGAAAAGCAATCAAAGTCAGTGAAGTTAGAAATCTTGGGCAGAGAAATTACAGCTACATCCAGGACTCCCTCTGCCTGTCTTTTTATTCCGTCATCATTTTCTCTGGCCACCGAGTCCTCATCAGCGATGCCCAGATTTGACAGCATGGGGATAACCCCTAATACCGGCTTGCCTGTTCTCTCCTCTAGAAAGCTCAAGGCAGGCTCTAGCAGCCTTACATCTCCTCGAAATTTATTAATTATAATACCTTCAATCAATGCTACTTCATCAGGCTCCAATAGGGCCAGAGTGCCCACAACAGCGGCTAGAGCTCCACCTCTATCAATATCGGCAACCAGCAAAACTGGGGCTTTGGCCAGCTTAGCCATGCGCATATTGACAATATCTCTAGCCTTGAGATTAACTTCTGCAGGGCTGCCAGCACCTTCTAATACTACAATCTCATATTGAGTGCTCAGCTTATCAAAGCTGTCTTTAACTATTTCTAAGGCTGAAGTATTGTAGCTATTGTGGTATTCCTGAGCACTTAAATTGCCCACCGGCTTGCCCAACACAATAACCTGGGAGGAGGCATTGCCTGTTGGCTTGAGCAATATGGGGTTCATTTCCACCTGGGGCTCCAGGCCACAAGCCTCTGCCTGGGCCACCTGGGCTCGACCCATTTCTCCACCAGCTTTGGTAACATAGGAATTAAGTGCCATATTTTGGGCTTTAAATGGCGCAACAGAATATCCATCCTGTTTAAATATGCGACATAAGGCTGTTGCTAAGATACTTTTACCCACATGGGATCCTGTCCCTTGAAGCATTATTGCCTTCCCCATTTTCAGTCATCTCCTAACCTAATTGTATCATCAGAGCGTTAATTGCAGCTGCTGCTACCCCACTTCCTCCTTTATAGCCAGTGACTGTAACATAGGGTACATCATATTTGATTAGCAGCTCCTTAGACTCGGCAGCCCCGACAAAGCCAACGGGTGTTCCTATTATCAGAGCAGGTCTGACTTCTTGATCATCTATCATCTTTAGCAATTGAAACAGGGCCGTAGGCGCATTTCCAATAGCTACAATGCTTCCTGTCAGCTGCTCACCAAAATATTTCATGGCTGTTATTGCCCTTGTTTCTCCCGTTTCCTTGGCAATCTGAACAACCTGCTCATGGGCAATAGCGCATTTTGCCTGAATGTGATGCTTGGCCATTCTGCCTTTATTTATACCTGTTAAGACCATGTTAACATCTGTAAAGATAGTGCAGCCTGCCCGTAAGGCTGTTAGGCCGGCCTGGATTGCCTGGGGATGAATCCTGATCAGCTTGGCGTACTCCGGATCTCCTGTGGTATGAACTATCCTTTTGACAATAGCTTCTTCCTCTGGGCTACAATTTAGTGGACCAATGAGCCCACTAATTATCTCCATGCTCTTGCTTTCAATTTCCTGTGGGTCAACTATGTAATCCACTATTCCACAGCTCCAATTCTATCTACCAGAATGTCAGCCAACCTGGGGTCAACACCTAAATGCTCGGTAAATAAAAATTTTGCTGTAGTAAACTTAGCTTCCAATTTTTCTAATATGCCAGGAATATCCTCTTTGAGATGAATGCCCTTAGATAAGAAAAATGGAGCTACAACCACACTACTACAGCCTAGCTCAACTAATTCAGCTGCCGCATCCTCCAGGCTAGGCTTCCCATGACTCATATAGGCAGCTCGCACTGTTTCGCTGTTTAGCTTTTGAGCCACCATGTCTGCAATTTCCTTTAGGCTCTCATTGGCTTCCATTGCTCTGCTGCCATGGGCTAATACGATATATCCTTTTTTCATAAGTTAATTCCCCCTAATTATTTATCTTTTATTTTATTGATTTTATTTTTTAGTTGGCTTAAATCTTGAACAGTGGTTCCCTTATCTAATCCAATAATAGGTCTTTCGATGATAATTACAGCTACACCTAATGATAGTGCAGCAGCTATTTTACTATCTGTTCCACCTATATCTCCGCTATCTTTTGTGATTAAGGTCTTTATGGAATAATCCTTTAGCATGACTCGATTAAAATCCTGGGAAAATGGCCCTTGTATAGCAATAATATTATTGGCTCTAAAACCCAAGCTATAGCATCGCTGGAGAACTGAAGGCTCGGGCAAGACTCTTACAAATACCTGATTTAAGGGCAACAGCTTGCTGGCTGCTAGCTTATCCAATTCCTTGCTCCCAGTAGTAAAGAGCCAAGCTCCCCTCAGTCTACTGGCTGCCACAACAGCTTGCTCAAAGTCGGCCACATAGTGAATGCCTGGGTCTTCATATCTTGTAGTGCTAGGTCTCTCATACCTCACATAGCTTAGCTCTAAACTGGCACAGACCTCCTGTGCCAGGGCGGTAATTTTAGCAGCGTAGGGATGGGTAGCATCTACAACTATATTTACATTATGAGCAAGGAGATAATGCTTTAAAGTATCCCTGTCAAAGCTATCTATAAATACCTCAGCAATATTATTGCCTTCCGCTACTTCTTTTCCATATTGGGTAGTTACTGAAAGAGCTACCTGATGGTTATCATCAATTAGTGCCTTGGCTATCTGCCTACTATCCTCAGTTCCTCCCAATACTAAAATCATAGCTTATAGCCTCGTGGGGTCACCAATAGCTGATCCCAGCACTTGGTCTGACTATTGCCCACAATTACCAAGGAAAACATGTTTATCTCCTCCTTGGTAAAATCTGCCAAGGTGCTGAGCACCTTGCTTTCTCCTGCTCTTTTTGCATTAGTAACAATCCCCACTGGGGTGTGGCCTGGCTTAATGCTCAGCAGCAGCTCTCTCACTTCTTCGATCTGAGTTACCCTACCCTTGCTTTTTGGATTGTACAGCACGATGACAAAGTCACCTTTGGCAGCCATTTCCACTCTTTTAGTAATCACTTCCCAGGGTGTAAGTAAGTCGCTTAGACTGATTACTGCGTAATCGTGCATTAGGGGTGCCCCTAGAACTGCTGCTGCTGCGTTGGCTGCTGTAATTCCAGGTACCACATGAATAGGGATTTCACTGCTTTCCCCATGAACTATCTCATGCATTATCCCAGCCATTCCATAAACCCCAGGGTCACCACTGCTTACTAAACAGACCCTTTTGCCCTCCTTAGCTTTGTCCAAAGCCAGCTGACATCTTTCAATTTCCCTGGTCATTCCAGAGGCTATCACTTCTTGCTCCTGGCTTAACAGCTCCTGGATTAAATCTACATAGGTTTTGTAGCCAATTACCACCTGGGCATCCTTAAGTGCTAGATAAGCCTGGTAGCTTAGCTGGTCTAGATTTCCAGGCCCTATACCCACCACATAGATTTCTCCTGAGCTACTGCCACTGTTATTTTTGGAAAAATTGTCTTTCTCATGATCAGTTGGGTGTTCCTTCCCCCAAGTATTGCTGCTGGTTCGCATACACAATCAACTCCTACTGCTTGGCGCACAAATTTGGATTTACTTAAGCTCTCCCCTGCTGCTAGCTCATTGATCATTTCCTTAGAAATAAATTCTAAAGGCACGGCCATTTCAGCAGCCAGCTGCAGCAGACCAGCTTCATCAGATTTTATATCTATGGATACAAGCTTTTTAATTGATGCTAAGCTGTGATTTATCTGGCCCAGCCCTTGCTCTAAGGCCATTTTTAATTCTTCCTTGCTAGTGCCTCTACGGCAACCAATGCCAATTATCAAATTTTTTGGCCTCAAGAACAATATCTGGTGGTCATTCTCCTTTGGACTTAGCTTGGCATCTGTCCTGCTGGTGATGATACAGCTTCTTTTAGTAGGGTTGACTGCACCCAACTGGGAAAATATTTCCACCTGAAAGCTGCTCTCTTCGGTAAACTGGGTCTTAATTTCCGATGGTAAATCTTGGTCAATAAAAATAGCTATTTGTTCATCATGCACTAGGGCACTGTTGAAGAACTTCAAGTTAGAAAAGGGTTCAATTGTGAATCCATATTCCTGAGCTAGCACATCAAAGGCCTTCTTGTTGTTTACGTCTGTAGCTGTAGTAATTACTGGCTGACCACCTACTGCAGCTGCTACTGTGTCAGCTAACTGATTTGCTCCCCCCAGATGTCCACTGATAACACTAATTACATATCTACCCTTTTCATCTAGACATATGACAGGGGGATCTATTCTCTTATCAGAAATAAGGGGTGCAAAGGTGCGCACCACTATTCCCAAGGCCATGATCATGGCGAATCCATAGTACTCTCTATCTCTGTATACCTCTCTCAGCTTGTCTGCCAGCTTTCCAGAATACGTTCTGATATGCTCCTTTGAATCATCTGGGTATTTAAGCTTCTCAGGTAGGTAAATGTGAATAGTATAGGGCACCGTCTCAGCAATTTTTTGAGCCAGCTTTGCTCCACCTACTGTCAAGGCAAAAACAGCTAGCTTTCTGCTCATACCTCTCCCTGCCGATATTCATGGGTAAACTGTGGATGATATAGTAGTGAGCGGGTTCCCGATGACCTTAGGGCATCTCCTACTAGAATCATAGCAGTCTTACGCACATCTGCTTTTGCTACCTGCTGACTAATAGTATCTAAGGTTCCTTCAATTACTCTCTGATCTGGCCAGGACGCTTTTTCCACAATGACCACAGGTGTATTTGGTGCATACCCAGTCTTTAGCTCTAACAGCACTTGGTCTAGCATATGAATGCTTAAAAAAATACACAGGGTAGCCTTGTGTTGGGCTAGAGCAGCCAGCTGTTGCCCCTCTGGCACAGGGGTTCTTCCTGCTTGACGGGTGATAATTACTGTCTGACTGACCTGGGGAATAGTCAGTTCAGCATTTATAGCTGCCGCTGCCGCAGTAAAGGAGCTAACTCCTGGCACTACCTCATAGGGGATAGCAGCTTGATCTAGTAGCTCAATCTGCTCTTGAATAGCACCAAAAAGAGATGGATCCCCTGTATGTAAGCGCACAACCCAGCTGTTATTTGCCACTGCCTCCTTGATTACTCCTATCACTTCCTCCAAGGTCATGGTGGCACTGTTATATATTTGGCACTGGGGATTGGCATAATCTAATAGAGATTTATGTACCAAGGAGCCTGCGTAGATAATTACTGGCGCTGTTTCCAATAATCTTTTACCCTTTACAGTAATTAGCTCTGGATCTCCTGGACCAGCTCCAACAAAATAGACCTTCATCATATTCCCCCTTTTTTTACTATCATTAGAGACAGATACTCTAGCTGCGTCCCTGCCAGCTGCTCCACATCATAGACTATCTGTTGATCTGGGTGTCCACATTTGCTAATAAACACTGCATTAGCTAACAGACCCCTTTCCTTTAAACCGGCAATTAGGCTATCAATGTTGGGGGCCACCTTTAAAAAAACCACATTATCATGATAATCTAATAAAGCTTTGATACTTTGAAAGTCCTTTAAGGCAGGGATAATTGCTAGGGATTCTTCTGCTTCTGCTAGAGGAATAGTTAGCTTAGAGGCTGCTGCTGCGAAGGAGGTGATGCCTGGAATATTTTCAATAGCTAAATCAGAAGCTATCTTATTTAGTTCCTTGAGTAAGTAGGAATAGGTGCTGTACAGCATACAATCACCTAAGGTTATAAAGGCACCTGTTTTACCTTCCTTAAGGTAGCCTTTTATCTGAGCAGCTCCTTGCCTCCAGGCCTCCTGAAGCTTTTCCATGTCCTTTGTCATAGGCAGCAATAGAGGTACTATTTCTACTTGTTCTTTTATGTATGGCTTGACTATATTATAAGCAACACTATCCCGATCTGCCTTTGACTGGGGCACAAAAATATAATCTACTGAGCTTAGGATGTTTTTAGCCTTAATAGTGATTAGTTCCGAGTCTCCTGGACCTATGCCAATACCGTATAACTTTGCCAACTGTTAGTCCCCCTTAGTTCCAGTAATAATAAAGATTGGATTATTTGCCTTAGCCATATAGCTAGCATTGACAGGCGTATACTTGGTGATAGCTACCTGGCATATATCCAGCTCATAGCCTAGGGATGTGAGCTCTTCCACACTCTGGTGTAAGGAGCTTAAGGTTACGCTGGTGACCATGAGCTTGCCTCCCGATAAAAGCTTTTCATGGGCAGTATTGATGATTAATGGCAGCTTGCCTCCCGACCCCCCAACTATTATTCTATTAGCTAAGGGTAGAGGGTACAGCGCTTCTGGAGCACTGCCTGGAATCAGCTCCACATTATCTACAGCCAGCTGGAGACAATTGGTTCTTATTAGCTGAACTGCCTCCATATTTTGCTCCACTGCAAAGACCTTCCCTCTAGCAGCAATTAATGCTGCTTGAATTGCTAAGGAGCCTGTCCCTGCTCCAATATCATAAACGATGGAATTCTCTTCAAGCATGGCTTTTGCCATCACTACTGCCCTGATTTCTTCTTTCGTCATGGGCACCTTGCCTCTGATAAAATCGCTATCCCTCAGCATTCGCACGCACTACCACCACACAATTTGAAATATTTGTTGGATAAGCAGCTAATTCATCCACTGTAAAGTAGGTTATTTTTTCTTCTGGATAGCTGAGGTTTTCACAGACTATAAACTGTTTATTTGCATATCCCTTGGCCAGGTAGTAGCTAGCTATGCGCTGGGGTGTATTTTTGCCATCTACTAATAAGGCCAACAATTCCTGGTTGAGGTAGCTCTCTAGTGTGTCCAGCTCTTTGCCATGCAAGCTATGGAGCCTAGCACCTTGCCATGGTATAGCCAGCCTGGCAAAAGCCAGCTGAATGGAGCTAATGCCAGGTATGACCTGAAACAGCTCCCGAGAAATATGCTTAGTTAAATACTCTAATATACTGTGAAACCCAGGATCCCCTGAGGCTAAAACCACTATCCTCTTTCGGTTATAATTGCTTAGAATATAGCTTTTAATATCCTCCAGGTTATTGCCAATCTGGAGCTTTTCCACCTCAAGCTCTCCAAATTGCTCTAAATGTCTTCTTCCACCGATTAGCACCTGGGCCTGTTGTATAGATTCAATGGCCAGGGGTATTAAGTAGCTCCTGTGGCCAGGGCCCATTCCCACCACAACTACCGGATTAATTAGCTTATCTGCCATCCCAGTTTACCTCCTATTGACTCAGCCCCCGGGTCATGGCCTAACACGTTGCCCGCCATATCAAGAAGGATAGTCCCTATTTTCAATGTATATCGGCTATAGCTTTCTGCTCTTTTACTGGCCTGGCTAGCTATTCCACTGTAAATCCCTTGTAGATTTGTTTCTTTTATAATCTCAATAGCAGCCTCTGTGGTTACAGTTTCCATAATCTGTCTAATGGTTTTTTGGGATGCTCCGTGGAGAGCAGCGTGGGCTGCAATAGTCTCTCTGCGGGCGTCCGAGTATCTATTGTGGGTATTGAAGTTACCCGCAGCCACCTTTACTAGCTTGCCGATGTGACCTACCAATAAAATTTCTGATATACCGTAGCTGTTGGCCTCCTCTAGCATATAGCCAACGAAGTTGCTCATCTGAATCACATCTTGAATACCTAGCTTTTCTTGGGCTATTTTCTGACCTATTTTGCCAGGAGTAAGCGCAACTCTAGTTTTGCCCTGGGCTTGAGCAATTTTGTAGGCTTGGGCTAGAGAAAACTTATATGCCTCCTCTGACATGGGCTCCACAATACCCGTAGTGCCCAGGATTGAAATGCCATCCACAATTCCCAGCTCAGCATTTAAGGTTTTCTTAGCTAATTCTTGTCCATTGGGAACAGATATGATTACTTCAACGCCCCCATTAGGTGGTAGCACCTCTTGTAATGCAGTCACTATCATTTGCCGAGGCACTGGATTAATGGCAGCCTCACCCACAGCTATGCTTAAGCCTGGCTTTGTAATCTTACCAATTCCTACGCCTCCCAAAATTTTAATGTGCTGTTCATTGCTCCAGCTCACCTGGGCACAAATCTTTGCCCCGTGGGTTACATCTGGATCATCTCCACCGTCCTTGATTACACAGCAGGATGCAGTGTTCTTTGTGAAGGTAGAGTCTGACACTGGGAGCTTTATAGATAGTGCTTGAGGAGTAGTTATGGATACCTGGGTTACTAGCTCTTGGTTTACCAGCATAAGGGCTGCAGCTTTAGCAGCGCCTGCTGCACAGGTGCCGGTAGTTACTCCTCTTCTCCAGTCTCTGCCGTTAGACCTTTTAAAGTATTCAAACCTGCTATTTTCCACCTGGTACACCGGTTACCATCTCCCAGTCCTAAAATGGAACTCATAAACAAAAAAAGCTCCTGTGTCAGCATACAGGAACTAAAGATTGGCAAAATACCGCTCCTCTTCCTTCTCCTATCCACGTAGGTCCAGAATTTCTTGTTCAGGTAGGTATCCTGGCTTGAGTTCACTGCTTAGCTACGCGCCTTCCCGAAACTATCCAGTGGCATAAATTGTAGCTAGCTCCCTCTCACAGTGGCGGGACCGCATCGGTCTTTCACCGATTTCCCTTAAGAGCATATGCTCCACCTGAAATAAATGTTGTTTTATTTTTTATTCGCCTAAATTGATTAAAATCCTGCTTTTTTGTTATTTCTTACCTATCTTCAGAGCTGGCTAGCTTTTTTATATCTACTGGTATTCCTGCCACTACTAAGTAAACACTGGCTGCTATTTGCCCCAGCCTCTGATTAATTAGACCAGATACATCTCGAAACACCCGCCCCAGAGGAAATGGAGGCACTAAGCTAAAGCCAACCTCGTTGCTGACTATTACCACATCGGCAGCACATGTCTGACAAGCTTGTACAAATGTGTCCAGCTTTTCTATTAGGCCTTGCTCTATCACCGCCCAGTTTTCTACAGCATCAGGTTCTGGCGCTTGTTGCAGCAGTAGATTTGAAATATATACCGTGAGACAATCTATCATAATTACTTCCTGGGGCTTAGCCAGTTTCAAAGGCTGGGTTAAATCAAAAGGCTCTTCTATCAATTGCCAGTGAGAAGGCCTTCGCTCACGGTGTAGCCTTACTCTTCTGACCATTTCTTCATCAAGGCATTGGGCAGTGGCTATATAGGTTACTTCCTTGCCCCTCTCCATGACAAAGCTTTCTGCAAAGGTGCTCTTGCCACTTCTAGCCCCACCTATCACCAAGTAAACCTTTCCCATCATTGTTCACCTCCGCCATGTGACAGCAATGCTTTTAGATAATTATAGGCCTCCTCGGCATCACTTTGAGAAATAAGCTGAATGTCTACTAATCTATTGAGTACTACTTTTTGTCTTGCAAGGGCTCTATGGCTATTCTCTTCCGTAGGAAAAAACAGATTAGGTCCTTTAGGCATTCCTGCTAATATAGCCATTTCACCCAGGGTGAGCTGATTTACTTCTTTGCCAAAATAAGCTCTAGCTGCTCGATTTATTCCGTAATAGCTTTTGCCAAAATGAATTTGATTTAAATACATTTCCAATATTTCATCCTTGGCAAAATATCGTTCCAATTGAATTGTTATAATCAGCTCGGAAAACTTTCTTCTTAGAGTACGATCGTGATTTAGAAACAAGTTGCGAGCTAATTGCTGGGTTATAGTACTACCCCCTTGTAGCTGCTGATTAGTAGCAATGTTCCAAGCAGCTCTCGTTACACCCCAAAAGTCTACACCTCTATGCTGATAAAACCTGGCATCCTCAATGGCAATAAAGATATTCAAAAGCTCTGAAGGAATATCAGCCAACTGTATATATTGAATATTATAGTCTTCTAGGTTGGCAATAATAGTGCCATATTCGGTTTTAGTAACTGTTTTATGGTCATTTACCTTTAGAACTTCTATGCTATGCATATTAACCAGCCATGGAGTTTGATGAATCATTAGAGCCAGGTTTAAGAGTAAGATTATAAAGGAAAGAAACAGCAGCTTATAGAAGGTTTTTTTAGCTATACTCAACCTGTTTGAAAAATAACTCATTAAATCATCAGCTCTCCATTACAAGATTATTTTAACTGCTTGTCCTCTTTACTCGTTGTTCATTGCCTAGTAGCTTGTTTATAATTCTAATATTCTCTTGCTTTAGTTTATAGTTTTCATCCTCAAGGTGTTTTTGAAGCTCTGTCTTTTCATGCTGTATTCTTTCAACTAAGCTTAGTAATACTCTTCTGCCAATTCTCAAATTATATATTTTTTCTTCTAAATCCTTAACCTTCCCGCAATATTTACAACTATCAGCTTTTGAGTAGTCCATAAAAATACCTCCATCCCCTAATTACTGATAGTATTATATTCATCTATTGTTTATAATATTAGCCTTATTAATTCGGTCAAGGGCTTCTTTTAGGATTTCTTTCTCCTCAACTAGGGCAAATCGAACATATCCCTCACCCCTATTTCCAAAAGCAATCCCCGGAATCACTAATACTCCCGTTTTCTCTAGTAACAGCTTAAAAAACTCATAGGAGTCGGTATAGCCTGGAGGCAATTTAGTCCAGACAAACATTGTTGCCTTGGGCTTAGTAGTGGGCCAACCCATTTTATTAAGGCCATCCACCAGTAGATCTCTTCTTTCTTCATAACGTTTTGCATTTTGCTTAACATTTTCTTGGCAGCCACTTAGTGCAGCTATTCCTGCTGCAATAATAGGCTTAAAGACACCAAAATCAATATTGCTTTTCACAATGCCTAAGTTTTTTATTACCTGTCTATTTCCCACTACAAAGCCAATTCTACAACCAGCCATATTATAGCTTTTAGATAAAGAGTGAAACTCTACACACCAATTTTTAGCATCGGGCTGCTGCAAAATACTAGTGGGACTATAACCATCAAAGGTCAACTCTGAGTAAGCGAAATCATGACACAAAAGTATCTGGTTGCTTGCAGCATATTGAACAGCTTCTTTAAAAAAATCTTGCTCAGCTACAGCTGCTAAAGGATTATTAGGATAATTTAATACCATAAGCTTAGCTTTTTTTGATATATCTGCCGGAATCTCATCAAACTTGGGCAAGTAGTTATTTTCTTCTAATAAGGGTAATGGATAGAGTTCACCCTCTGCCAA